>CAMLPZ010000391.1 GCA_946482045.1 uncultured Asticcacaulis sp. | reverse complement strand
TTGATCATCGCGCCGGGAAACATGGATCCGTTCTTGGCCTTTGTTTCAGTGCTGTGCATCGCCTTGGGCGCAGGCTCGGCCGGTGCGCTCAACATGGCGCTCGAAGGCACGACCGATGCCCTGATGCGCCGCACGAAACTGCGCCCCGTCGCCGCCGGACGCATTACGCGCAACGACGCCATGACCTTTGGCGGTGTGCTGGCCTTTCTGTCCGTCCTGACCATGGGCTTCGCGCTCGACAGCTGGCTGGCGGCCGGCCTGCTGGCCCTGACCATCGTCTATTATGTCGTTTTCTACACCATGATCCTGAAGCGCCGGACGCCGCAGAACATCGTCATCGGTGGCGCGGCCGGGGCGTTTCCGCCGGTTATCGGCTGGGCCGCGGCAACAGGCGCAGCGCCGATGGAAGCGTGGATTCTCTTCGCCATCATCTTCCTGTGGACGCCACCGCATTCCTGGGCACTGGCGCTTTATACCGCCGAAGACTACGCCAAGGCCGGCATTCCCATGATGCCGGTGGCCAAAGGCGCCAAGTCGACGCGCCTTCAGATCCTGCTCTACAGTCTGGTCATGGTGCCGGTGGCGTGTTTGCCGGCGGTGATCGGTCCCGAAGGCGCAAAGCTCGGCGGTATCGGCTATGCGATTGTTTCGGTCTTAGGCGGCGCCATCTTCCTCTATCTCGCGCTCCGCGTCTTTCTGTCGCGGGCAGGCGATCACCCGGAAGGTGGCGAACAAAGCCTCTACGATGTTAAAAAGGAGGCGTTGTCGGCGCGCAATCTGTTCGCCTTCTCCATCTTTTACCTGACCGCGCTGTTCGCGACCCTTCTGATCGAACATGCCCTGAAAGGGTTTTTCCAGTGACGGACGCCCCGAAACTCGCAGATGACAAGGCCGCCTACCTCAAGGCGCAGAAGCAGCGTAACCTCTATATCGCGCTGGGCCTGGCGCTTTTCGTCATCCTGGTCTTCTTTATTTCGATGTCCCGTATGTCGGCTGGCCTGAAGCGTGACGCTCATCTGCGCGCTGTCGCCGCCGAGTCCGCCGCGGCTGCCGCTTCCAAGGTCGGGCAATGACGAAGAACGGCCGCCTGGTGCTTTGGCTCGTGCTGGGCACGGTGGCCATGGGCGGCCTGGCCTTTGCCAGCGTACCGCTTTACCGCGCCTTCTGCCAGGTGACCGGCTTCAACGGCACGATCGGCAAGGCAGTAACCGAAGTCAAGGAGGTCGAGACCGATCGAATCATCGAGGTCCGTTTCGACACCAATACCAATGGCGTGCCGTTCAAGTTCAAGGTCGATAAGCCCGTGCAACGGACCCGCGTCGGACGCACGGCGATGATGTCGTTCACGGTGACGAACGAGTCGGACCGGCCCATAACCGGCAGGGCTGTGTTCAACGTCCTGCCCGAGCCGATGGGGCCGTATTTCCGCAAGCTGCAATGCTTCTGCTACGAAAATCAGACCCTGCAACCCGGCGAAACGCGCGAATTTCCGATGGTCTATTTCCTCGATCCGGAACTGCTGAAAAACATCGATACCCGGAACCTGACCGACATCACCCTGTCCTATACGTTTTTTGAGGCCAAGGGCGACGAAAAATAAGGCAACGCAATGGCAAAAACCTGGATATGAACGGGGTCTTTGCATTGTCTTTCAGAATGAATTGGCATAAACGGAAAATTCCGATTTTCCGGCCACTTTTCCGGTCACAATTGTGACCAATGGGGCAACAGCCGCGCGGGCACCGACGCCTGCCGCGGATAATAAGGTGAGTTGACTGACACATGTCCAATCACGGCGTTAAGCACGACTATCACATCATCAACCCCAGCCCGTGGCCGCTGCTGGGCTCTGCCTCCGGCGTTCTTTGGGGCCTGGGTCTCGTCATGTGGTGGCGCGGACTGTTCGGCGTGCCCAAGGGCGAGTGGTGGCTGTTCGCCATCGGCATGGCCGGTATCCTATTGACCATGGTTTTCTGGTGGCGCGACGTCATCAAGGAAAGCCGCCGCGGCGACCATACGCCGGTCGTGCAACTGGGCCTGCGTTACGGCATGATCATGTTCATCGCTTCCGAAGTGATGTTCTTCGCCGCCTTCTTCTGGATGTTTTTCGAAATGGCCCTGTTCGCCGGTCACCGTTCTGGCGTAGCCTCGGGCATCGAAGAAGTGCGCGCCGCCTGGTCGACCTGGCCGCCGGCCGGCGTCGAGACGCTGGATCCGTGGCATCTGCCGCTGCTCAACACCCTGCTGCTGCTGACGTCCGGCACGACAGCGACCTGGGCGCACCATGCGCTTCAGGAAAACGACCGCAAGGGGGCTGTATGGGCGCTGGTCCTGACCGTCATCCTGGGGGCTGTGTTCACGGCGGTTCAGGCGTCGGAATATATCGAAATTATTCACCACCACCTGTTCTTCAATGAAGAAGCCGCGAATTCCGGCCTGTTCGGTTCGATCTTCTTCATGGCAACCGGCTTCCACGGCTTCCACGTCCTGATCGGCACCATCTTCCTGTTGGTCTGCCTCC
>CAMLPZ010000390.1 GCA_946482045.1 uncultured Asticcacaulis sp. | reverse complement strand
GTTCGTTCTCCTCGATCTTCCATAGCTTGACGCAGGCGGCCACGCCCCACGCCGTCAGGTTGGCCTGGTAGGCCAGTTCGAAGCGCATGTCCTCGCAGGCCTTCATCGCGGCCCTGGCTTCTTCGATATATTTGCCGTCGCCGGTCAGTTGATGCGCCTGCAGCATGATATAGGCGTAAAGGCCGGCCACATCGGTCTGGCCGTATCCGTCACCGCGTGTTTTCGTGATGATCTTGAAGTCGCGGACATCGTACTGAACCGGCCAGATATATTTGAAATGCCGCGCCGCACGGATCGCATAGTCGAGCGAATCCATGAAGAGCTTCCGCGCCTTAGTGTCGCCTTTGATGGCCAGGCGCGCCAGGTTCATCAGCGGGTGATAGAGGTACCAGGCATCGACGGCGTCGGCATTCTTGTCGTCGCCGACATTAGGCAGGTAACGCCGGATGGTGCCCAGGTCCTTGTCGTAGAACCGGCCCATGCCTGCAAGCAACTCATCTTTGAGCGGCGCCTTTTCGCCGGTCAGCGTCTCGTACTCGTCCAGCGACGACGCCACGCTCATCTGCACCATGGCGTCGGGATATTCGGCCGCCGTATAGGGATGCAGGTACAGGTGGCCATAGTGCTCGATGCGGGCCTCCTTGGCGGTTTGCAGGTCCTTAAGCGTCTGTTTCGCGCGCGTGGGCCAGTCGCGGAACCGGGCGTCCGGCCGATCGAGATAAGGATAAAGATCGGCCACCATGTCGACGAACCGCCGCGCGCCGCCGATCTCGTCGCTGGCCCACTCCGGCCGGAAGCAGAGGAATGCGTCCGACACGACGTATTCGGTCCCGGCCTTCAGCGGCGATGTCGGCGGCGAGTTGCCGTTGGGCGATGCCGGCGGCTGATAGCCCAGTTCCGGCCATTCGCCGCCGACGACACCGTCGGGCTTGGTGCCCGTGGCTGCGAAATAAGGGTTCAGCGATGAAAGGTTCTGCAGGTAGAGGACCGTGCCAAACTGGGGCTCATCGACATGAAAGAAGCACAGGCCGGTGTTGAAGCCGCGCTGTCCGGCCTCGACATTGCCCTTGGCGCCCGACGGATCGTTGTCGTTATCCAGCACATAAAGGTCGCGCGGCCAGAACGGGATCAGCAGGTCGACCGACGGCTTGAGACTGACGCGGATGCGCGCCAGCTCTTCGCCAAGGGTGAAAAATTCAAGCCGCCAGGCGCCGGCTTCGCTCTCGAGCCTGGCGGTAAAGCCGTGCGGCGACTGTTCGATGTCGGTAACCGTGTAGGGACCAGAGCCAAAAATCGTCCGCACGGCGATACCGCCCTTGTCCGGACGGCTGAATTTCAGCCACAGGGTGTCACGGCCTTCACAGGCATCGACATTTATCGTCCCAAGCGTGAAGGACAGTTTCGGCTTTTTGCAGTTTTGCAGATCGGTCCGCACCCGAAGCGTTTCCTGGGTGAACCCCGGAAGGGCGCGCGCAAGCGTGTCCGCCATCACCAACTCCATTGATCGGGATCAAAGTGGCGAGTGATCCAGTAATTACCGTGCAGCGTATAAGCGCATATTTCGTCCGGCCTTCGATAAGCGAACGAGCCGGATCGCGTCCAATGTTTACAAGGACGCTGTAAGGACAGTTCGACCGGCCTCAGCTACGCCGCGCTACGATGAACGGCCGGGTATCCTTGCCCTTCGTTGCGTGGCGGGCGACCTCGACGATCTCGAACCCTTCCGCCATAATCGCCGCTTCGAGCTGCCGCGCCGTGAAGATCGACACCTTGGGCGCCTTGCCGAACAGCTGCATGACCGGGATGGCGGCGCGGATGAACGGGCTCATGTCGCCCAGGCACGGCGTCTTGGAGATGAACAGGCCGCCGGGCTTCACCAGCCGCCGGACGCGCCACAAACAGTCCTTTACGTCGTGCATAAGGTGCAGGGCGTTGAACCCCAGCACCATGTCGAAGGTCTCTTCGGGATAGTCGAGCTGCTCCAGGGCGGCGCGGACGAACCCGAGCCGGCCGGCCAGGGCCGGTTCCGCCGAACGCTTTTCATTGGCGATGGCGATCATCTCACCCGAAATGTCGGTGGCGACTATCGTGCGCGCGAACGGCGCCAGCCTGAGCGCTGTCGTTCCCGTCCCGCAGCCAAATTCCAGCACGGCGTCGGTCGGCTTCAGATATGCCTTCGTCCGTGCCAGGGTACGCTCATAGCCCCCTTCGTCGGCGATCTTGTCGGCGGCGTATTTGCGCGCCAGGCGGTCCCAGAAGCGGGCGTCTTGCTGAATGCTCATCGATATCCCCTTGCCGCACCGGAAATAGCATATGCACAAATTAAGGGAATTGCGGAAAATCGCACATCGCTTATGCATATACGCATGAATGATCTCGACTGGAACCAGCTGCGCGCCTTCTACACCACCGCTGTCGCGGGCTCATTATCGGCTGCGGCGCGCGACATCGGCCTGACCCAGCCCACACTGTCACGCCAGATCGTTGCGCTGGAAGACAGCCTGAAGGTGACGCTGTTCGAACGCATCGGCAAGC
>CAMLPZ010000389.1 GCA_946482045.1 uncultured Asticcacaulis sp. | reverse complement strand
CAGCTGACTCTTAATCAGCGGGTCCACGGTTCGAGTCCGTGCCCACCCACCATTTTCTTATTTAAAAATAATGCCTTAAATAACGTTTGTTGTCGTTATTTCCCCAATCTTTGGTATTGGGTAAAGTGCTGGGTAACAAATCACTGGTGTGTCAGTGAACGCAACGCAGCTTTGAACATCTATCGATAAATTCGCAACAGTTAGGGCTGTTGTGACGCCGTCGTGACAGAATCGTTGCAATTGGTTGACACTGATATCATCGTCTCACCCCAACGGCGCGAATACGGCGTCTACCAGGGCCAAGGAGACGGCAGGACAGGCATCGCTTCTAAGGGAAAGCCATGTCCAAACTGTCCAAGTCAAAACTGTCCAAGACCGTGCTCGGCCTGCTGGCCAGCGCGTCTACCCTGACCCTGATGGCCGCCCCGGCCGTTGCCCAGGATGCCGCCGCCAGCAGCGATACCGAAGTCGTCGTGACGGCGTCGCGCCGTTCCGAGCGTTCGATGAACGTGCCCGTCGCGGTGACGTCCATTTCCGGCGAGAAGCTCGACGTGCTCAATTCCGGCGGCCAGGATATCCGGCTGCTGTCGGGCCGCACCCCAAGCCTGCTCGTCGAATCATCTTTTGGCCGCACCTATCCGCGTTTCTATATCCGGGGTCTTGGCAATACCGACTTCGACGTCAACGCTGCTCAGCCCGTATCTGTTGTCTATGACGGCGTGGCGCTGGAAAACCCGATGCTGAAGGCCTTCCCCGTCTTCGACCTGGCCAGCGTCGAAGTGTTGCGCGGGCCGCAGGGCAGCCTGTTCGGCCGCAACACGCCCGCCGGCGTCGTCAAACTCGACTCGGCCAAGCCATCGGAAACCTTCGGCGGCTATGCCAGCGCCTCTTACGCCACCTATGGCAGCACCACCGCCGAAGCGGCGGTCACCGGGCCGATCGGTGGCGGCTTCGCCATGCGCCTGTCCGGCATCTATCAGCACCGCGACGACTGGGTGGAGAACACCGCCACGACCGGCGTCGCCGAGGACATGCTGGAAGGGTTCAGCGACAAGGCGGCCCGTCTGCAAATCTCCTATAAGTCTGGCGCGTTCGACGCCTTGCTCAATGTCCATGGCCGCAGTCTGGACGGCACGCCGCGCGTCTTCCGCGCCGGCCTGTTCAAGCAGGGCACCAACGATTTCTCCGACGGCTTTGACATTGAAAAGGTGGCGCTGGACGGCGTGACCAGCCAGTCCCTGTCGTCGAGTGGCGTGGTCCTGCAACTGAACTATGCCTTCGATGGCCTCGGCACCCTGCGCTCGATTTCGGCCTTTGAACGCGCCAAGGTCGAAAGCTCGGGCGATATCGACGGCGGCGACACCTATGTCTTCCCACCTCTGGGTTTGAACAATGCGCTCTTCCCGACCAGCACCGGCGGCATTTCCAAGCCTGAGGAACTGAGCCAGGAAGTACGATTCGAATTCGACCCGATCGGCGCGTTCCGTCCCCAGGTCGGCGCCTACTTTTTCGAACAGAACCTGACCTATAACGAGTTCAACTACAATGGGGCGGGCGCCATCAACGCCGACCTCCTCCACGAAAACCACGGCGTCAATTACGGCCTGTTCGCCTCCACCGACTATCAGCCAACCGAAAAGCTGACCCTGCGGGCCGGTATTCGCTTCTCCGCCGACAACAAGACCGACAAGGTGTCGGGCACACCCGTCGCCACAGGCGTAACCCTGCCGGCAAAGACCAGTGTCAAGGGTGACAATGTGTCAGGTGACCTCAGCGCCACCTACGTCGTGTCGCCGACCTTCAACCTCTATGCCCGCGTCGCCACCGGCTACCTCGGGCCAGCGATCCAGGATCGCGTCAATTTCGTCTTCCACACCGCAACGCCAGTAACGGCCAGTGAACAAACGACGACTTCGATCGAGGCCGGCTTCAAGGCGCAGTTCTACGAGCGCAAGCTGCGCCTCGATCTCGGTGTTTACAATTTCGAAACCAAGGACCTGCAACTGACGGCCGTCGGCGGCGCCAACAACTCGGCCAACCTGATCAATGCCGAAAAAGCGATCGGTTACGGCCTGGAAGTCGATCTCCTGGCCAAGCCCATCCCGAACCTGATCCTGACCGCGGGCGCCAGCTATAACTTCACCGAAATCCAGGACCCGAACCTGTCGGTCGCCCCGTGCGGCTCGGGCGTCTGCACGGTGCTTGATCCGGTCTCGGGCGGCCTTGCCAGCATCGACGGCAATCCGCTGCCCCAGGCGCCGAAATACGTCGCCAACTTTACGGCGCGCTATGCCTGGCCGTTGGCGTCGGGTGGCGAAGTCTTTGCCTATACCGACTGGTTCTACCGCTCGGAGGTCAACTTCTTCCTCTATGAAGCGGTTGAATTCGAAGGCAAGCCCGAATTCATCGGCGGCCTGCGCGTCGGCTATCTGACGGACGACGGCACGGAGTTTGCGGTCTTCGCCCGCAACATTACGAACGAGATCCGCGCCGAAAGCGCGATCGACTTCAACAACCTGACGGGCATGGTCAACGATCCACGCATTATCGGCGTGGCCATCCGCAAGAACTTCTAGAGCGATATGGCGCGGGGAAGCGAGGCGTATCGCTTCCCTGCGTGCGAAGTC
>CAMLPZ010000388.1 GCA_946482045.1 uncultured Asticcacaulis sp. | reverse complement strand
CGCAAGATGTGGGAGATGATGGGCAAGCTGGAGCAGGTCATCCATATCTCGAAGACGCTGGACAGCCGCCTGGAGGAACGCGCCAACGATCTCGACAGCTCCGATCCGACCAAGGCGCGCGCCATCCGCGAATCGGCGCTGTTCTACGTCCGCCAGCGCACGACCGACCTGCTGACCCAGATGGCGGTGACGGTGCAGGGTTATCTGGCACTGGACCTGATCAAGAAGAACAATATCGAGCTGATCAAGGGTGTCGACCGCGCTTCGACCACGACCATCGCGGCGTTGCGCACCGCGGTGACGGTGGCCCAGGCCCTGGCCAGCCAGAAGCTGGTGCTCGACCAGATCACGGCGCTGAACACCACGACGTCCAACATGATCGCCAGCACCAGCGAACTGTTGAAGTCGAACACGGCGCGCATCCATGAGCAGGCGACATCTGCCACCATCCACGTCGAGACGTTGCAACGCGCCTTTGCCAACATTTACGCGACCATGGATGCGGTCGATGAGTTCAAGCTCAAGGCGCTGTCGAACATGAAGACGACGGTTGACACCCTGTCGCACGAGACCGAGAAGGCGAAGGGCTATATCGCCCGGGCCCAGGGCAATAGCGCGGACAATGGTTCGAACTCGCCGCTGGCGCTTAACTAAAAAACCTGTTTGTTCGTGGATTTTTTGGATTCGCGGCTTATTATCGATAAGTATGAACCTCATGGAGTTCTTTCGAAGGCTGTTTGCCAAGCCCTCGCCGCCTCCGCCGGCACCCTTGCCGCCGGGGCCGGAACCCGTGCGCGTGGACTATGACGATGACCGGGTGCCGGACAGCGCCCAGGCGCGTATTAAACGCATCCTGAGTACGCTTGACGAGGTTCATGAGGCCGCCAAACGCGAACATGCCTCGACAATCAACCGCTTCGATCTCGAACAGATGCGCGACCTGCACCTGCCCAAGCTGGTGAAAAGCTATATCGATATTCCACCGGCGCATCGCTCAGAGATATTCCGCAAGACGGGCAAGTCCGCCAGCTTCATCCTCGATGAAAGCCTGGACAAGATGCAGGACAAGCTCGACGACATGCTGCGCAGCCTGGCCCAGCACGATCTGGATGCCTTTACGCACAACACCCAGTTCATCGGCCAGCGCTATGCCGACAAGGACAATCCGTTTCTGTAATTGGCTAATGACTGCAGGACGGCAACAGCCCGTAACAGCCTGCCAAGCCGCTTCATGACATATGCCCGTTTCCACGCTCATATTGTTGCAAATGAAACACAGCGGGCGATCTTGAGGATGCGATCTGAAGAATTGCTGTTGCGTGCTGCAACATGAGCCGGTACATGATCCTCATCGTTGCTTTTGTGACGATGTCCGCAGTGGCGTAGAAAGCGATTCCTTCGTTCATAACCTACGGGTCGCCGGTTCGAATCCGGCCATGGATGCAAATCCATGTAGCTCAGTCTGGTAGAGCAGTAGTTAGGCGCTTTCGCTTGTTCCCTGTGGATGTTGTGGTGGCGCAGATGACGGTTCCTTCGTTTTAGGTACGCTCGCGGCCGTTATCGCTCATACCCCGCGATATCAAAGATTGGCTTCTCGTGGCGAAGGCTTCGGCTTCATCGCACCACTGGGAAATGGTGAGCCCTGGATGGCAGGTTTTCCTTGTCAAGCCAGCGTGGCTCCGGCGCCGCAACGCCGGACGGAAGCACCCCCAACCGGAACCGCTTATTCCCGGGAGACTGATCTTTTTGAAATTTTCTTGTTGCACTACGCAACATGTTTCTGTAGTAACCAATTGTCGCCTGGACAGGCCCGATAAGGGAACCGGCCGGACGACGATATCCAGGTGGCGTAGACATCGCTTTCTTCGACTGTCACTCGAGAGGTTGCGGGTTCAAGTCCCGTCACGGCTTCGGTCGTGTAGCTCAATAGGATAGAGCGCTTAGCGGTTTCGCCTGTACCCCTGGATTACTCACCGGCAGCAGCACGGCGCGTTTTAGCCTTGCCCCGCGCCAAATGTTCAAATGCCAAGTCCGGCGAGTTGCACCGGCCGACGCCCCAAGCCCCCAAATCACGCGCAAATGCCGCCGGTCATGGTGTCCGGCGAAAGCCTCTTTGCGCCTTTAGATGCTGTGAAGAGGTGAGTCCGATGAGACTGAACATTTTCCAAAAGCGCCCCGGCATCACGCACGAGGGCGCCCCGGCCCGGGACCTGAATGCCGAACAAAAGCTGAGGCGTTCGGTCCTGTCCTGCATGCTGTGGGAAGACGAATTCTACGAAGACGGTCAGTCGATTGCCGACCGGATCTTCGCGCTGGCCTGCGATGTCGCGCCGGAAACGGTTGCGGCCCTGGCCATCGAGGCACGCGAACAGATGAAGCTGCGTCATGCGCCGCTGATGCTGTTGTGCGCCTTGATCAAGACCGGTGGTTCACTGGTTGCTCCCACCATAGAGCGGGTGATCCAGCGGGCGGACGAACTGACCGAACTGGTCGCCCTCTACTGGAGGAACGGCAAGCGGCCGCTGTCGAAGCAGATGAAGCTCGGGCTTGCCCGCGCCTTCGTCAAGTTCGATGCCTATGCGCTGGCCAAGTACGACCGTGAGGGCAAGGTGCGTCTGCGCGACGTG
>CAMLPZ010000387.1 GCA_946482045.1 uncultured Asticcacaulis sp. | reverse complement strand
AGCGACTGGCCCTGACGGGTCGGCTCGACCTTGTAGGCGACCTTCTTGACCGGCGAGTAAAGCGCGTCGACGGCGATCAGGCCGATCGGCGCGTCTTCCGGACGCAGACGGTCGGCCGGGACATAGCCCTTGCCGTTCTGGACGGTGAACTCCATGCGCACGGAGGCGCCTTCGTCCAGCGTACAGATGACGTGGTCGGGGTTCAGCACTTCGATGTCGGCGGGGACATCGATCTGGCCGGCGGTGACAGGACCTGCGCCATTGGCGCGCAGCACCATGCGCTTGGGGCCTTCGGCGTGCATGCGCAGCGCCAGTTGCTTGATGTTCAGGATGATATCGACGACGTCTTCACGGACGCCTTCGATGGAGGAGAATTCGTGCACCACGCCGTCGATCTGGACGGAAGTGACGGCCGCGCCTTGCAGCGAGGAGAGAAGCACGCGACGCAGCGCGTTGCCGAGCGTCACACCGAAGCCGCGTTCCAGCGGTTCGGCGACCAGGCGCATTTTGCGGGAGGGGTCGGAACCCGCTTCGACTTGTGGCTTCTCAGGACGAATAAGCTGTTGCCAGTTTCTTTCGATCATTTACGTCCCTCAAGACAGGAAAGGCCGCCCCGGCAATAAGCCAGGGCGACTGATAAAACAGGAAGTACGTATTAAACGCGACGGCGCTTCGGCGGGCGGCAGCCGTTGTGCGGGATCGGCGTCACGTCACGAATGGTCGTGATGGTGAAGCCTACCGCCTGCAGGGCGCGCAAAGCCGATTCACGGCCCGAACCCGGACCGGCGACGCTGACTTCCAGCGTCTTGACACCGTGTTCGATCGCCTTGCGGCCGGCGTCTTCGGCGGCAACCTGGGCGGCGTACGGGGTCGACTTGCGCGAACCCTTGAAGCCCATCATGCCGGCCGACGACCACGACACGGCATTGCCCTGTGCATCGGTGATGGTAATCATGGTGTTGTTGAACGAAGCATTGACGTGCGCCACACCCGAGGTGATGTTCTTGCGCTCGCGCTTCTTGATACGTGAAGGTTCTTTGGCCATCGGCTAATCCTTACTTCTTCTTGCCGGCGATCGGCTTCGCCGGGCCCTTGCGCGTGCGGGCGTTGGTGTGCGTGCGCTGACCGCGGACCGGCAGGCCCTTGCGGTGACGCAGACCACGGTAGCAGGCCAGGTCCATCAGGCGCTTGATGTTCATCGAGACTTCGCGGCGCAGGTCACCTTCGACCGTATAGTCGCGGTCGATGGTTTCGCGGATCTGCAGCACCTCGGCGTCCGTCAGTTGATTGACGCGGCGGCTCTCTTCGATGCCGACCTTCTGAACGATTTCTTCGGCGTTCTTGGGGCCGATGCCATGAATATATTGAAGCGCGATCAGAACGCGCTTGTTGGTCGGTATGTTGACGCCTGCGATACGGGCCACGAGGTGATCTCCTGCAACGCGCCCCCATGCTTACGGAGCGCATTTCTTAATACGAAAGATGACACGTATGCGTCCCCTTCCCTGCCGGTCCCGGCGAGGAAGAGGCCCATACGCGTGTTTTCGCGGAAGCTGCCCCTTATAGAAGGGTTTTCGCTCCCGTCAATGGCTCAGCGTGGAAAAATGCAAGAGAAATGTCATGCTCTCACACATTTTTTACACTGTTATTTCCGCCTTGGCGGCGCGAGGCTTTCGCATCACGCCCAAGCGGACGGTCGGTCCTTTCAAACGCCCTTTAGAGACAACAGGAAGGACTCTCCAAAAGTCAGTTCAGCGCGCCCGCGATGCGGGCAGCGATGTCTTCCACCGGGCCCATACCGTCGACCTCATGGAGTTTCCCCTGAGCGGCATAGTAGGGCAGAAGCGGTGCGGTCTGGGCGTTATAGGCCGCCAGGCGCACCTTGTAGGATTCGGGGTTGTCGTCAGGACGCCCCTGCTCGGCGAAGCGCTTGGCGATACGTTCGACCAGAGCATCGTCGTCAACCTTGAGCCGGACCACGCGGTCGATCATGGCGCCACGCGCGCCCAGCATGGTGTCGAGCGCCTCCGCCTGCGCGACCGTGCGCGGGAAGCCATCGAAGATGGCGCCACCGGCCGCTTCAGCGCGGGGCAGGTTCTCTTCGATCAGGGCAATCACGATGCCGTCGGAGACAAGCCCGCCACTTTGCATGATACCTTCGACGCGCTGGCCCAGTTCCGTCTTGGCGGCGATGGCGGCGCGCAGCATGTCTCCGGTAGAGAGTTGCACCATGCCCCGCTGTTCGACCAGAATCTTGGCCTGGGTGCCTTTACCCGCGGCCGGCGGTCCGAACAGAATGATATTCATCGGCCGGCCCCCCGCGGCAGAGTGGCCTTGGCAGCGCCGCGAGCCTTCGATTTCTTGATCAGCCCGTCATACTGGTGCGCCAGCAGGTGCGACTGGATTTGCGCCACCGTATCCATGGTCACCGTCACAACGATCAGGATCGAGGTGCCTCCGAAATAGAAGCTGTTGCCAAGGTTGGCGATCAGCGCTTCCGGCAGAAGACAGACGATGGTGATGTAGGCAGCACCGACAACCGTAATACGGGTCAGCACATAGTCGAGATACTCGGCCGTCCGCTTGCCCGGACGGATGCCCGGCAGGAAGCCGCCGTACTTGCGCAGGTT
>CAMLPZ010000386.1 GCA_946482045.1 uncultured Asticcacaulis sp. | reverse complement strand
TTTTGAAGCCATTGACTGGCGATGTGGCAAGATGGCGCTGCGGACCCATGGGGACGGGGCGGAACTTCAATTGGAGGCGATGCGAACCGGCGGATCGACGTCAGCGGGCTGCTTGATCGACCTTTTTGGGTTGATGGAAATACATGGTCTTTTCGGTTGGCTGATCGACCACGCAATTCCGGCGCGCAACGCCTGGTTGAATCATGCGCCCGAAATATTCGAGGCGCTTAACCTGCCGGTATTGCCTTTCCCGGTGCGCCTGAATGAAGGCTGGAGCGGCTTTGATTTCAGTGCGTCTCTGCTGGATTATCCCGTGATGCGCAGCTGGGAAGACCAGCACCGACGGCCGCTCAGCAATCTCCTGTTCGTCTCCAACCCTCAGGAAGCCGACCGGACGCCAACCGAAATACGCGTTCGCGGCATTGCGATGGCAGCGCTCAAAAATGACGGGCGGCTACCTTCCTTTGGTGAGATCGTGAGCAGGCTTGGAGGAAGCGAAGCTACGCTTCGCCGCCAGTTGGCGCGTGAAGGGACAAGTTACCGCCAGGTACGCGAAAGTTGCCGCCGCGAACTGGCGCTGCATTTACTGCGCCGAACAGAGATATCGATCGAGGACATAGCGGCCAGGCTCGACTATTGCGATTCAGATGCTTTCCGTCAGGCGTTCCGCGCATGGACGGGGCATTCGCCGACTGCTTATCGCTATGAAAGTGGAAGCGCGATGTTCCGGCCGGAAGCTATGGCAAGATAAGATTTGCCGTTAAAATAGCAGCTACGACTGGGGTCGTTGATGCTAACGCTACCTCGAAGCGCCGTGAGACGGCGTGAGGGGCATATGTAAGAAAATGCTGATCGGTTTTGGATTGAGGACGCCGCAGATATTTTTAAGTTGGAGGCCTCCACGCTCCGCGAGGAGCATGGAGGCCAGCCAGTATTTACCACTTGAAGTTGAGGGTAGCACCAAATTCACGTGGGTTCATGACGTTTACGGTACGGTAACCTGAGTCCAACGACGCCCCGCTTTGCGTTGGCGTTATCGCATTACCAAGCGAGATGTTCGTGATCCGCTTCTGGTTGAGCAGGTTACGGGCAAAAGCAGTGATTTCCCACTTGCTCTCAGGTCCACGCAGACCGACGAACATGTTCAGAAGTTCCCGGTCCTGATAGCGGTAATTCACCACTTCAGAGGTAAAGCCCGGACGGTAGGTGAATAATGCACGAACGAAGGGAGTGTACTCACCCATCGGGAAACGGACTTCAGTATTGGCGGTAAGGCTGAAGTCAGGGCTTTCCGCCATGCGACCGTTCGTACGGCAATAGCTGACGTTACCTGGGCCAGTGATGACAGGGGTTCCGTTCTGGTTAGGCACGCCAGATCCATCGAAGTCATTGCACGGCACATTCGCGTTGCTGAAGCGCGCGCGCGTGTATGCGGCTGAGAGATTCAGGTCCCAGGTGTCTATGAACCGCGCATCGATCGATGCTTCGATACCTTTGACCTTAGCATCGGCATTATAGTTAAAGTCGAAGCCGCCGTTGGTTGGTTCGCCTGGTGCGATCGGAGTTCCGCTCGGGCTGCACGCGCCAAACGCTTCAGGGCAGTTATATTGGATGCCGGTAAAGCGGGTGAGGAAGCCATCATATTTCTGATAGAACGCCGCAACCGCGAAGTTGACACGGCGATCCATCAAGGAACCCTTTAAACCGACTTCAAAGGAATCGGTTTTTTCACCCCGCGTGGAAATAAGGTCGTTGGAAATACCCGCCGGAACCGCAACGCCGGTACTGCCCGAACGGAAGGCCCGGCCGTAGGCCGCATATATGTTCAGGGTGTCGCTGATTGCGTAATTTATGTTCAGACCGCCTGTCAGCGGCTTGTCCGTGCGACGCTGAAGCGCGGGGGGTATGATTTCCAAAGGACCAACCGTGCCGGCCGGCAACAACGGATGCGATCCGAAGAAAAGTGTTTGCTGGGTGGTCTGAATGTTCTTCAGGATCGAATAGCGGAGGCCGCCCTCAATCGTCAGGGGTCCAGACTTGAACCGCAGATTGCCAGCGAAAGACCAAGTTCTTGCATAGGTTGGCACGACGACATTAACGCCTATCGGCAGCATGTTGGGGACGGAAAATCCAGGAGCCAATGGAACCAAGGCGTCCGGTCCCAGGAACGGTGCGAGGAAGCTGTCAGCTCGCTGATCGACGATAGTGTCGCCCGTCTGCTTTGTATAGAACGCGCTGACGCCCCCGCCCAAGCCTTCGTCATTGTTGGTCTGCCAGCGCAGCTCTGCGGTATCCACCTTGTAAGGGGTCACGACTTTAGATGCGGCGATATAGCCTGGAACGGAATTCCCCGAGTCGAGATCGCGCTCATTATCCAGCTTAGTATATTGATGGGCGCCAACAAACGACACGGTCGAACCGCCAAGATCATAGTCGAATGCCAGATTGACCATGTGCGTCAGGTTTCGCACTTCAAAAGTGCCATCGGCTACTGCCTTATAATCCGATGTGGAAAGAGCCGGGCCAGATAAAACCCCGCTGAATGCAAAAGGTTCGTTGCCGGGACCTGCTACCTGCTGGAACTGTCGGTTATCAGCGTGAAGATACTGATAAGTCAAATAAGCGGTGAAATCTTCGCTCGGCCTCC
>CAMLPZ010000385.1 GCA_946482045.1 uncultured Asticcacaulis sp. | reverse complement strand
GCCAGCGCCTAGCCGGCACGGAACTGTTTGACGCCTATGGCCAGGAAATCACCGGCAAGACGATCAACAAGATCTATACAGCATCCGAAGCACAATACTGGGCCGAGCACCTCACCTTTGTTGTCGATCATAAGAAACCCAATGTCGGCCTGCACTCAATGGCCTGGCGTGGCGCTAAGGGCCTGAGCCTGTTCTGGCTGCGCCTGCCCCTGGCCAGCGACGGTGTTACCGTTGATATGATTCTCGGCCACGATGCGCTGATCGGCAAACTCGACATCGCGCAGACGGGTATCAAGAGCGCCTGATCTTCTGAAATAAAGGCAATAGAAAAGGCGCGGACCGCATTCCGCGCCTTTCTGAATTTACGCCGTAACGATTACTGGGCAGGAGCCGGGGGCGGTTCCGACACCACAGGCTGGTTTTCGGTGGGTGCTGGTGCGGGTTGCGGGTTCGTCGTGACCGTGTCGACGGCGTCGCGGGTGGTCTCGCCGACCTGGGCTGGGACCTTTTCGACCGTCGAACTGAAGCGTTCGACCGTAGTGTTGGACGTATTGGTGCTGGTGCCGGACGACAGGTAAATAGCGGCTGCAACGGCGATGGCGGCGATGATCAAAATCGCCAGGATGATAATGCCGGTGTTGTTGCCGCTCTGGCTTGGGGTTTCGTATTGCGTGGCCATTGGCTTTCTCCTCAAAGGTCGCGTCAACGGGTGACGATGGAACCTAGCGCAAGCCGCGCAAAATGGCCGTGCCGGAGATCAGGCGGTGTATAAGAATGGTGTCAAAAGCGGAGCCGCGGTTACATATTACAAAGGCGGCCTCGACAGCCGCCTTTCTTCATAAGATCGGTTCGTCGTTCAGGCCGATCTTCATAGCGTAGAAGTCTCGTCCTGGCGCACAATGACGACATTGCCATAATCCTCGATAATTCGGCCCGGCAACGTACCTTCATCTTCGAGAATATAGCGCGGCTCCGGAGCCGATTGTTCGTCAGCCTGTGCCATGGCTTCTGTAGCGGCGATGTCGGCGGCAACAGCTTCAGCAACGGCGTAGGTCTGCGCTGGCTGCGCCGAAGGATAGGCGTCGAGGTGTGCAGCCAGTTCGGCGGCCTCCGCACCAGTGATTTCGGCTTCGACCTCTTCAATGGCCGGGGCCGGGTTTCGGGCCCTGAAGACCGGCTGATTGGCGTAGACAGGCGGGGTCAGCACAGCCAGCCGGCCGTGGGCCACGCCGCTCTTGCGGGCGGCGTTTTCCTGCCATTGCAGGCCGGTATATTCTGTGATCGGGCCAACCGCGTCATGCGGGTTGACGTCCGGCAGGCTGCCGAGGCGGTTGAGGATGACAGCGCCGCTGACAAGCGAGAGGGTAGCTGCGGCGATCAGACTGGTGAGCAGGAGGCCGGGTTTGCGCCGGCGTTCGAATGGGCGGTAGGCTTCGGCCTCGTACTTGCTGCTATACTCCGTTCCCCCGAAATCCGCGTGGCTGGCGTAGGACATGTCGGTACTCATCTTCGTGTGTGTTGGTCTGGCCTCGGCCCTCCCTCTGGGCCCTGCCGGTTTCTGAGGACGAAGTTAGAATGTCGGCCGTAAGGCGTCAGTCTGGGAGAAAGCGGTACAGATGGCTTTGCCGTTAAGGCTGACACTTAAGAATTGAGGCGGCATTGCGGCACGGTTAACCGGCGGGTGACCGATTATTATTGCGTCTTCCCGGTACGGGCCGTCTTCCTGACTGCATGTTTATTTATCGTGGGTGGAACCGGCGTTTTGCTTCTCGACGCGGCCGTAGCCTCGCCATAAAAACTCCATCAGGCCCGGGTCGCCTGTTTCAGCCGCTCGACCATGGAAATGAGGCCGTTGGTCCGCTGCGAAGACAGGGCTTCGTCAAGACCGAGCTTGTGCAGCGTATCGCGGATCGAGAATTCCTGAATTTCGGTAACAGGAAGGCCGTCGAGCAGCCGGACCAGGACAGCGATCAGTCCCTTGACGATAAAGGCATCGGATTCGCCGCGAAAGCGCAGGATTCCTTCCGGTGCTGGGTCCATGACCAGCCAGACCTGCGAAGCGCAGCCAAGCACGCGTGTGGTTTCCGTCTTTTCGGAAGCGTCCAGCGGCGGCATGTCCTTGCCGAGGTCGATAATGTAGCGGTAGCGCTCTTCCCAGTCGTCGAACAGGTCGAACTCTTCGAGGAGGGCGTCGAGGCGGGTCTGGAATTCAGACATGAAGGCGTACACTCAAAAGCAGGACGGGGCGCCCCGTATATGCGTATCCCTACGCGGCCTTCAAGCGAAGAATGCCCCTGAGCGACTGGCCCTCGAAGCTTTCCACCTCGAATGCGCCGCCCATGGCCTGGGCGTTCAGCCGGACGATGGCCCAGCCGAGACCCGCACCCTGGCGGGTCCGGGCGGCGCTGGTGCTGCCCTGTTCGAAGGGCGCCATCAGGCGGTCTATATCGGCGGCGGCCGGTGCATTGCCACGGTTGAAGACGGAAACCTCGACCATGCCGCTTCTCGCCGACGCGTCCAACTCGATACTGTCGCCCGCCGCCGTAAAGTCCATGGCGTTATGCAGCAATTGGTCGAGGCATGAAGCAAGACCACGCGGATCGAACCAGGCCTCGAGGTTTTCATCCAGCAGGCGGATATCGAGGTGGACGCCG
>CAMLPZ010000384.1 GCA_946482045.1 uncultured Asticcacaulis sp. | reverse complement strand
CCAGGATGTCGGCGCACATGGCGGCGACCATGATCGGCCGGCCGCGCATCGAGCCCGAATTGTCGAGCAGCAACGTCACCACGGTATCGCGAAACTCGGTGTCCTTTTCCTGCTTGAACGACAAGGGCGCCGACGGATCCACAATCACCCGCGTCAGCTTGGCGGCGTCCAGCACGCCTTCTTCCAGGTCGAAGGTCCAGGAGCGGTTCTGCTGCGCCATCAGCTTGCGTTGCAGGCGGTTGGCCAGGCGCGACACGACGCTGGCCATGTTCGCCAGTTGCGCATTGAGGAAGCCGCGCAGGCGTTCCAGCTCTTCCGGATCGCACAGCTCCTCGGCGGTCACGACCTCGTCGAACTGCCTGGTGTAGATCTCGTAGTCGGGCTTGATCGGCGTGTCCGGCGCGCCCTCGTCGCGGAAATCGACCTCGCCGGCTTCGCCATCGGGGATTTCATCGCTGGTCGACTCCGACGCCATCTGCGGGTCGCCCTGCATCTGGGTATAGTCGTCTTCGCCCTCTTCGGACTGTTCCTGGCCGTCGGCGCGCGGTTCGTCCTGTTCGGGGCGATTGTCTTCCTCGGCCTCAGGTTCGTTGTCGTCCTGATCCTCGGTCTCGGCGTCGCCCGTATTATCTTCGTCTTCGCCCTGATCCTGCTTTTCCTTCTCGGCGTCGAGACTGTCGTCCTTGAGGTCGAGATCGGTCAGGATGCGGCGGGCTTCTTCGGAAAAGCGCTTCTGATCGTGAATGTAGGGCAGCAGTGCGCGCAGACGTTGGCCGGCCTTGTCCTCGACCTCACCGCGAAAGAAGTTGACGACACGCTCGATCAGGCCGGGCACGCTGTCACCCGTCAGATGCTCGCGCGCGATCTGGCCCAGCATGTCGGCGAAGTTCAGCTCGTCTTTTTCTTCCTTGCGGCCGGTGCCCTTGCGTTCCAGTTCGCTGACATTGGCCGCCACCAGGTTGGCGCGGACGCCCATCAAAGCGCGCGCGCCCAGCGCCTCCAGACGCGCGTCTTCCAAAGCATCAAACGCTTCGGCGCTTTTGTCATCGCGCGGACGGGCGCTGGCGTGGATGCGATCGTTGTGGTGGGCGATGCGCAAGGCCGCACGGTCGGCCACGCCACGAATAGCCTGGGCCTGACGCGGCGCCAGGTCGCGCGGCGGATGCGGAAGCGTCAGCTTGTTGCCGTCGCGCTTGGGTCCATCCGAGCCGAAGATGATCTCAAGCTCGGAATCCTCAGCCAGGGCGCGGGTGGAGTGCACCAGAGCCTTTTTGAACGGTTCGCTTAAGATGGTCGTTTTGGGCGGCATGGTCCTCAACTCTCCTCCCCTGCGTAGCGGGGGAGGTGGCTGCGAGCTTTAGCGAGCAGATGGAGGGGGCTATTGCGCTGGCAGAGGCCCCCTCCACCACTTCGTGTCCCACTCCCCCGCTGTCGCAGGGGAGGAGAAAAAATCAGATAACCTTTACCTTCAACGCACTTTCCTTGACGTCAGTGCCGAAGGCGCGCTGGTAGAACTCGGCCAAGGTGTGGCGTTCCAGCTCATCGGACTTGTTCAGGAAGGACAGGCGGAAGGCCAGTTCCGGATCGTCGCCGAAGATTAACGTGTTCTGCGCCCAGGTGATGACGGTCCGCGGGCTCATGACGGTCGAGATGTCGCCATTGGCAAAGGCCGACCGCGAATAGTCGGCGACGCGCACCATGGCATCGATGATCTGGCGCTTTTCCGGCGTTTTGAATTCCGGCACCTTGGCGAGGACAATCTCGACCTCGGCGTCGTGGCTTAAGTAATTGAGCGTGGTGACCAGCGACCAGCGGTCCATCTGGCCCTGGTTGATCTGCTGCGTGCCATGGTAGAGGCCGGTCGTATCGCCGAGACCGATGGTGTTGGTCGTCGAGAACAGACGGAAATAGGCGTTCGGCTTGATGACCTTGTTTTGGTCGAGGAGGGTCAGGCGGCCTTGCGCTTCCAGCACGCGCTGGATGACGAACATGACGTCGGGCCGGCCGGCGTCGTATTCGTCGAACACCAGGGCAACGGGGCGTTGCAGCGCCCACGGCAGGATACCTTCGCGGAACTCGGTGACCTGCTGGCCGTCCTTGAGCACGATGGCGTCCTTGCCGATCAGGTCGATCCGGCTGACGTGGCTGTCGAGGTTGACGCGGACCAGCGGCCAGTTCAGGCGCGCGGCGATCTGTTCGATATGGGTCGACTTGCCGGTGCCGTGAAAGCCTTGCACCATCACCCGGCGATCGAAGGCGAAACCTGCGCAGATGGCCAGTGTCGTCTGCGGATCGAAACGATAGGCGTCGTCGATATCGGGAACGTGGCTGTCGCGCGTGGAAAAGGCCGGCACCATCATGTCGGCATCGACGCCGAACACCTCGCGAATGCTGACCTTTTTATCCGGTTTCAGGTTCAGCAACGGATCGGCATATTCAAGGTCGGCAGGCATTTCTTGGCTTTCAATCAAACGGAAATATCTGGTTTTCAGCTAGGCCGTTCGGGCCTGTGAAACAACCCTTAATGTTTGCACTGTGTCATATTTTTTCGCTAAAAATGCCAGCATGACACAGCCAGCCCTGCAAGCCGACACACCGGCTCCCGATCCCAATCGCACGCTCGTCAAAACCTTCCTGCGGGCCATCGAGGACGGCGA
>CAMLPZ010000383.1 GCA_946482045.1 uncultured Asticcacaulis sp. | reverse complement strand
CGGACGTCGGCGAAGTCGAGGTTGATCAGGCCCGGCAGGACCATCAGGTCGGTGATCGAACGGACGCCGGCGTGCAGCACCTGGTCGGCCATGCCGAAGGCTTCGGCGAAGGTCGTCCGCTCATTGGCGATGCGGAACAGGTTCTGGTTCGGAATGACAATCAGGGTATCGACATAGCGCTGCAACTCGCTGATGCCGGCATCGGCCAGGCGCATGCGGTGACGGCCTTCGAAGGTGAAGGGCTTGGTCACGACGCCGACCGTCAGGATGCCGCGCTCACGGGCGCACTTGGCAATGATCGGGGCAGCGCCCGTGCCGGTGCCGCCGCCCATGCCGGCGGTGATGAACACCATGTGCGCGCCTTCCAGATGCTCGGCGATCGTGTCGCTCGACTCCTCGGCGGCGGTCATGCCGACTTCCGGGTGAGCGCCCGCGCCCAGCCCCATGGTAATGCCGACGCCCAGCTGGATGCGGGCCTCGGTCCGGGAAAACTGCAACTGCTGGGCGTCCGTGTTGGCTACGACGAACTCCACGCCCTCCAGACCGGCCTCGATCATGTTGTTTACGGCGTTCCCGCCAGCCCCGCCGACCCCAAAGACGACGATGCGCGGCTTCAGCTCTTGGTGGCGCGGCGCAGAAAGACTAATAGCCATGGCTTCAGACTACCTTTCCAATCAAACCCCGGCGTTCAGCCAGAGGCTTTCCCCGTACAAGGGGGCGACAAAGCGGATAGTTCTCATCCACCGAATCTGCCCCTAATAGCAGAGATGAATGAGACATCATATATGCTTAACAATTGATTACCCGATAACTTGAGTCGGGCGTTTTTGAAGCCATTCTGGTAATAATTTTTAAGAAAAATTACCAAAGTGTGAATTTGGATCGCCTATGCGTGAGGGCACGCGAACCATTCCCAATTGCCTCTTTACGGCGCCCGAGGCTTCTGCTGTCCTGACAGCACCGGAGCCATAATCGCCGCTTTATAATTTAAGCCGTAAACTCCCTAGTGACTCTTTATGACCCGCCATGACCAATAGGCTCCAGGTATCTTTGTAAGAGAGGCGGGCAAAATTCTATGAATTCCAATGCAAAAATTCTGCTGGTAGACGACGAAGCCGAAATCCGCAGCATGCTCGGTATCTTCCTAAGCGTGGAGGATTTCGAGATTGTCGAGGCCGACAGCGGCAAGTCCGCCCTGCGCCAGGTCATTTCGGCCAAGCCGGACCTGATCGTGCTCGACTTGGGGCTGCCGGAAATGGACGGCCAGGAAGTCATCACGGCCGTGCGCCAGTTTTCCAACACCCCCATCGTCGTGCTGACGGCGCGCGCCGACGACCGGGAAGTCGTTACCGCCCTGAACGCCGGCGCCGACGATTATGTGACCAAGCCCTTCCGCGCCGAAGTCCTTTTGGCGCGCATCCAGGCCAATCTGCGCCAGCGCAAGGTCGAGACCGAGCCCGAGGGCATCGACAACGGCCCTATCGCCATCGACCTGATGCGTCACGAAGTCCGGATCAACGGCGAACTGGTGCCGTTCACGCCCAAGGAGTTCGCCCTCTTGGAATTCTTCGTGCGCAACAAGGGCAAGATGCTGACGCACAAGCAGATTCTGCGCGAGGTATGGGGTCCGACCCACGTCGACGACACCCAGTACTTGCGCGTCTATATCGGTCAGGTCCGCGAAAAGCTGGAGCGCGCAGCTGGTCTTGGCCAGAGCATCACGTCGGAATCGGGCATCGGCTATCGCATGGAAACCCTCTCCACGGCCGCCGCGGTGGCGGCGGAATAGGCACCGCCGCTATTGCATAACGTTACGCACGAACGATATTTCCATCTTATCGTTTGTGCGTAATGCTGTATCATGGCCTCCAAAAGCACGCTGAATCAGAAAAACCTTGAAGCGCTTGGAGCTGAACGCCTGGCGGCCCTGCTGCTGGAAATTAGCGAAGGTAATGCCAACCAGAAGCGGCGTCTGCGCATGGAACTGGCCGGCGTTGAAAGCCCCGCCAAGCTGGTCAACGAAATCCGCAAGCGCCTGACGTCAATCGGCGCCGCCACCAACAACATCGGCTGGCGCAGCCTCAAGGCCTTCAAGGCGGATCTATCGAGTCAGCGAAAGCTGATCGCCGAACAGGTTGCCGTCGGCGCACCTGCGGAGGCGCTGGACCTAATGTGGCAGTTCATCTGCCTGGGCGGTTCGGTGCTGGAGCGTACCACTGACACCTCCGGCGAAGTCCTTGAAATATTCCGCCAGGCCGCCCACGACCAGGGCGAGATCGCCATCAGGGCAGAGGCCTCGGCGGAAAATCTGCTCCAGCCTTTGACGGACGCCATCCTGGCCAATGGCTATGGCCAAAGCGACACGCTGATCCGCGACCTGGCGCCGCGCCTGGGCAAGGAAGGCCTGGAGCAGTTGCGCGTACGGCTTATGGCGGCAGGGAAAGAACCCGAAGTGCACAAGGTCACCCGGACGCGTAAAATCTCACGCTGGCGACGCCAGAAGCTGGAACGCTCCACCGTGACGCGCCGCAGTCGCGCACAGGTCCTGCATCAGGCGCAACTGGACATTGCCGATGCCTTGGGCGATGTCGATGCCTATATGGCCCTGCAGTCCGACCTGCGTGTGCCGGCGACGGCGGCCCGCGTAGCCGAACGCCTGCTG
>CAMLPZ010000382.1 GCA_946482045.1 uncultured Asticcacaulis sp. | reverse complement strand
TACCGCTTCGACAATGGCTTGACTCTTCTGGTCGATCCCATGCCGGGCCTGAAGACCTTCGCGCTCAATGCCCTGATCCACGGCGGCACGCGCTTCGAGACCGAAGACCAATCCGGCTGGGCGCACCTCCTTGAACACATGGTGTTCAAGGGCGCCGCCGGCCGCGACGCACGGCAACTGGCCGAAGCGATCGAGCATCGTGGCGGGACGATCAACGCTTCGACGGGCTATGAGCATACGCGTTTCGAAGTGCGGGGACTGAACGCGCTTCTGCCATCGGCGCTGGAGATCGTGTCGGACCTGATGTTCCGTTCGGACCTCAGGCTCGAGGAACTGAAGCGCGAGAAGAAGGTCGTCGAGCAGGAGATTCACGAGGCCTTTGATACGCCCGACGATCACGTCTTCGATCTGTTACAAGAAGCGATGTTCGAAGGCCAGGCAATCGGCCGGCCCATCCTCGGCACACGTCAATCATTGAAATCGGCTGCGCCAGACAATCTTCGTGCTTTTGCGCGCCGGCTCTATGCTCCGCATCGCATCGTTATCTGCATCTCTGGCGGAATCGATCCGGTTGAGGTCTATGCGGGCGCCAAGGCGCGCTTCGATACTGTGCCGGACGAGACAGGGCTCGACGTTCCGGAAAAAATGCGCTTCACGCCAGGCCGTCGCCTGCAAAGGCGGCGCATCGAACAGGCCAATCTGACGCTCGGTTTCGAGGCCGTCAGCCGCTATCATCCGGACATCATTCCGTTGCGGCTGTTTAGTGAGATCCTGGGCGGTGGCATGGCGTCGCGCCTGTTCCAGGAGGCGCGCGAGGCGAGGGGACTGGCCTATGCCATCGATGCCTGGGTGACACCCTATCGCGACGGTGGCGTCTTTGGGCTATACGCGGGCTGCGCGGCCAAGGATGTGGCGCCTTTGGCTGAATTGATCCGCAAGGTCATGGGAGAACTGGCCACTAATCCGACCATGCCGGAACTCGAACGCGCCCGGGCGCAGTTCAAAACCTCGCTCTTCCTCAATCATGAAGGGGCGGCGTCGCGCGCGGCGACGTTCACCAGCCAGTTTTCGACCTTCGGCAAGGTGTTCGGCCTCGATGAAGTTGCGGCCGAAATCGAAAAAGTCGGATTGGACGATCTGGTACGCGTCGGTCAATCATTGAGCCAGCAAACGCGGTTCGCCAGCGCGTTGCTCGGACCAGCGGGAATGGCTGCCGTCGCTGCCTAAGCATTACCCGCGGTGCCGGACAGGTGGACCGGATCGACGCCGAGGCTGGCCAGCGCGCGGACCCACAGGTTTTCAGTGTCGCCGCCGAACAACAGGTCGTGCGTCGCCGGCGCAACGATCCAGGCGTTCTGGCTGAGTTCGGCTTCAAGCTGGCCCGGCCCCCAGCCGGCATAGCCCAGCGCGATCAGACTGTGTTGCGGACCGCGGCCCTGCGAAAGGGCAACCAGGATATCGCGCGAGGCCGTCAAGCCGACCGGATCGCCGTCTTCGCCGACCGGCGGAGCAAGGGGCAGTGTGGCATCGTCAATTTGAAAGTCGAGGCTGTGGAGGACGAAGCCGCGATCCATCTGCACGGGGCCACCGCGAAACACCTTCTGCCCGGCCAGCACGGGATTGCGCAGCGCGCCGCCTTCGGGGATGTTCAGTTCACGCAACATGACCCGAAAGTCGAGCCCGTTGATTGGTTGGTTAAGGATGATGCCCATGCCGTGAAGCGGATCGTGACGGCACAGATAGATGACGCTGTGGGCGAAAGACGCGTCACCTAAGGTCGGCATGGCGATCAGCAGGCTGCCCTGGTACGACGTATACGCGTCTCCTGAAAGAGGCATTTCGGGTTGTGGAGTCGTACCGCCGCCGTGAATCATGGGATGTCCTCATCTTCGCGACCCGTGCGTTCGTGTCGGATAACGAACCTGCCGGGATTTTGCTTGGTATCTTACCACATTACCCTATATGTGGGGGCATGTCCCGGGCGCACATTTTGCGTGATGACGTGGACGAAACATATCGAAAATTGATCCCGGCGTGCCGCAACCAAGCGGCGAGTCTGATCAAACAGGAGATGCAGATGACAGTGAAACCCGGCGACGCCATCCCCGAAACCACCCTGACAATTGTCGAGGAAGATGGTGGTAAGCCCATATCTTCAAAGGACTTTTTCGCCGGCAAGACCGTCGTCCTGTTCGCGGTTCCGGGAGCTTTCACGCCGACCTGCAGCGCCCGCCACCTGCCGGGGTTCAAGGACCACGCCGCCGACTTCTCCGCCAAGGGCGTGGATGCGGTCGCCTGCATTTCGGTAAATGATTATTTCGTCATGAAAGCGTGGGCGAAAGATCAGGGAATTGCAAACGAAGTCGTGATGCTGGCCGATGGCAATGCCGCGTTTGCCAAGGCGGTCGGGCTGGAACTGGATGGTAGCGGCTTCGGCATGGGCCCGCGCTCGCAGCGCTATGCCATGATCGTCAAGGACGGCGTGGTCGACAAGCTGTTCGTCGAAGAAAAGGGCCAGTTCAACGTGTCGTCAGCGGAGTACGTGCTGGAGCAGCTTTAAAGGCGAGGGGACAAGTCCCCTCGACCCCGATACTCGGTGGAGTCTAACCCATTAAATAACAAATAGCCGGGCACCTTTAGGGCGCCCGGCTATTTGTTATTTAAAGCGCTTAAACGCTGTCACGTTCCGAGGTCGAGGAGGCT
>CAMLPZ010000381.1 GCA_946482045.1 uncultured Asticcacaulis sp. | reverse complement strand
AGGGCGTGGCCTACTGCCCGCACTGCGATGGCCCGCTGTTCAAGGGCAAGCGCGTCTCGGTCATCGGCGGCGGCAATTCCGGCGTCGAAGCGGCCATCGACCTGGCCGGCCTGGCCTCCGAAGTCACGCTGCTGGAGTTTGCGGCCGAGTTGCGCGCTGACGCGGTCCTGCAACGCAAGCTCTACAGCCTGCCGAATGTCCGTGTGCTGACGAATGCGCAGACGACCGAGGTGCTGGGCGACGGCAACAAGGTGATCGGCCTGACCTACAAGGACCGTATCCACGATACGACGCACACGATCGACCTGGAAGGCATCTTTGTCCAGATCGGACTGATCCCGAACACCGAGTTCCTGAAAGGCAGCATTGCCCTGTCGAAGCACGGTGAGATCGAGGTCAATGCCAGAGGCGAAACCTCTGCGCCGGGCGTGTTCGCGGCTGGCGACTGCACGACCGTGCCGTACAAGCAGATCGTCATCGCCATGGGTGAAGGGTCGAAAGCGGCGCTGTCGGCGTTTGACTACCTGATCCGCGTCACGGCGCCGGTGGATATCGCGGCGGAGTAGACTTAAGGCCAGGGGCCACAGGCCCCTTGACCCCGAAACGTGACGGAGTCTAAC
Organism: uncultured Asticcacaulis sp.; assembly: GCA_946482045.1. The sequence continues at coordinate 2,096 of CAMLPZ010000381.1, read as the reverse complement.
CCATTGAATAACAAAAGACCAGGTGCCCTTTGGGCACCCGGTCTTTTGTTATTAAAGCGATTAAACACTGTCGCGTTCTGAGGTCCAGGAGGCTGTGCCTCCTGGTCTTCTCTACCCTGCGCGAACCTTTGCCATGCGAGCCTTGACATCTTCGTTCGAGAGAGCTGGGCGCGGGTCATCGAGAGCTTCCTGCACCTTGGCACGGAACCAAGCGTCGTAAGCGTCCTGATCTACGGTCAGGCCTGCGGGCAGGGCCCCTTCGTGAGCGATGCGAGTCAGCAGGATGCGGACAGCATCCGACACCGTTAGCCCCATCTTTTCTAGGACGGCTCCGGCGCGATCTTTAACGTCCGCATCGACGCGGGTTTGAACAGGAACAGTTGCCATAAGTTACCTCGCTAACCATCAGTGTATTGCAAACGCAATACGATGGCCAGTGCTTAGTCTTCCGGACTCGTCACACTCACGCCGCGTGCGCGTAACCGATCCAGCGCACCACCTTTGCGCAGCCACGGCGACAGCGGAACAACGGCGACGGTCTTGCCCGGCCGGTTGAGCGCGGCGTCGATGGCAGAGGCCGTATCGCTGACCGACTGTTCGATCAGGGCCGAGCCCTTGCCGGAGCCTTCCAGACAATCCGCCAAAGCTGAACCGCGATAATTACCTAGCACTGTACGCATATCACCAGTGGACCAGGCATTGGCTGACGCCGGCAGTTTGTCGAGCACGAAGTCGATATTGTCGAGCGTCCGGCGCATGCAGGTAATCTGCGCCGCCAAGCTCATGGCGTTGACGTCTTTCAGGACGGGCTTGAGCTTATAGCGCCCGAACGGCTTGACCGACACGCCTTGGCGGTGGGCGAGGCGCGTAATGGTGTCGGTCGGCTCATCTGCGGTAACGCCGCGCTTTTCCAGGATTTCGCGGCGCAGGCGGGCGCCGGCCCACACGGGCTTGTCGCGCTCAAAATCCTTGACCGACACGCCGGCACGCGCGGCCGTGGCGGTGTAGCGAGCGTAAAGGTCCGGCGGCAGGATCTCTTTCTGTGTCCGCTTCTCCGTCAGGCCTTTGCTCGACATCAGGTTGAGCATATCGCCGGCGCTGGCCTTGGTGGCTTGCGGCACCAGCAGGCCATTGGCCCCTTTCAGGGCATTTTCGATACGCCGCGTGCGCCAGGCCTGTTTCTTTGGGAAACTTGGCAGCACGCCAATGACGATCACTTCGGACTGTCCGCGGCGGAGGCGCCACAGGGCCGGACCCGACGCCTTGGCGGAGATTACGACCTCGTCGCTCCACACCTCCTGGGCCGCTGCGGGCGTGACGAACAGAAGGGCTAGCGCGGTAATCAGACAACGGAGCATATGCGCACCATAGGCTGGATGTGTGACGCTTTTACAGACGCCGTTCCATGAAGATGGAAAGCGGATCGGGCTGGTAGCCGCCGAATGGCGGGATATCCTCAAAGCCGAAGCGGCGGTAAAGCCCGAGCGCCTCGGGCTGCGAAATACCGGTCTCCAGCCGCAGGATCGGCAGGCCGCAATGCGTTGCTTCGGCAATGAGCACTTCGAGAATACGCACGCCCAATCTGCGACCGCGCATGGCGGGATCGACCCACATGCGCTTCAGTTCGCCGTAACCGTCCGAAAGGCGGATCGCGCCGCAGCCGATGGCCCTACCGGCACGCTCGACGATCAGAAAGCGGATGTCGGGCTGGCGCAAGGTGTCGACATCCAGCATATGGTTGCTTTCGGCGGGATAGAGCCCGGCCATGTAAGCATCACTCGCCGTCAACAACGCAATGACGTCGTCGCGCTTCGGGTCGCCGAAGGTGAAGCTCAGGTCGTCGGCGCCGTCCATCATGCCGCCTGGCCCTTGTTGACGGCACCAAACGTCAGGGGCGCGCCCCAAAAGGCTTCGATCAGGGCCGACTGGCTGCGGGGTTCACCGGTCGTCAGGAAGATACGCGACGCCGAGTTGCCGACATTGTATTCCGGATGGCGCTCGACATATTGGCCCAATGCCTGGGCCACCGAAGGCGGCTGGTGGATGATGGGCGTACCCTCGGGCAGGGCCTCGCGGAACAGGTCGGCGACCAGCTC
>CAMLPZ010000380.1 GCA_946482045.1 uncultured Asticcacaulis sp. | reverse complement strand
AAGATGCTGATGCTGGATGAGCCGACCGCCGGGGTCGACCCACAGGCGCGGCGCGATTTCTGGGACCAGATCCATCGACTGTCGGCCCGGGGTTTAACCGTGCTTGTGTCTACCCACTACATGGACGAGGCCGAACGCTGCGACCAGATCGTCTATATCGCCTACGGCAAGCTGATGACACAAGGCCGCGTCGAGGACATCATCGCCAACAGCGGGCTTTATACGTTCGTGGCCGAAGGGGCGGGCGTGCGCGACCTGATGGAAAAGTTGCGCGGCCAGCCGGGCGCGGACCACGTCGCTTACTTCGGCAATGCCCTGCACGTTTCCGGCGGTTACCTCGGCGCTTTGCGCAAGCTGGTTGCGCATTATTCCGGCATGCCCGGCGTCCAGTGGCACCAAATGCGGCCCAGCCTGGAAGATGTTTTCATCCACCTGATGGGCCAGTCCAGCGATAATGGAGGAGGGCGGTAATGTTCGCACCCGTGCGGCGCATCGGCGCCATCCTCAACAAGGAATTCATCCAGATCGTCCGCGACCGGCTGACCTTCGCCATCATGCTGGTCCTGCCGATCCTGCAATTGGTCCTGTTTGGGTTCGCCATCAATTCCGATCCGCGCCACCTGCCGACCGTGCTCTATCTGGAGGACGACTCCGCGATCGTCCGTTCGCTGGCATCGGGCCTGCAGAATTCGAGCTATTTCGACATTCGCGAGCGGGTGACCAGCGCCGACGCGGCCACAAGAAAGCTCCAGAACGGCGAGGCGGCCTTTGTCATCACCGTGCCGGCAGGCTTTACGCGCGACATGCTGCGCGGCGACCGGCCGCAACTGCTGATCGAAGCCGATGCATCGGACCCGTCGGCGGCGTCGAATGCGGTGGGCATGATCCAGATGATCGTCCAGTCGTCGCTAAAGCGGGACCTAACCGGGCAATGGGCGTCGCTGGCGCAAGGGCCGATGCCGGTCGAGATCGTCGTTCACCGCAAGTACAATCCCGAAGGCATCTCCCAGTACAATATCGTCCCAGGACTGCTGGGCGTGATTCTCACCATGACCATGGTAATGATCACCTCGATCGCCATGACGCGCGAGACCGAACGCGGCAATATGGAGAACCTCTTGGCTATGCCGGCGCGGCCGTGGGAGGTCATGGCCGGCAAGATCTCCCCTTATGTGGTGGTCGGTGTCGTCCAGACCCTGATCGTGCTTCTGGCGGCGCACTACGTCTTCCACGTGCCGTTCATCGGTTCTCTGTGGCTGTTGAGCCTGGGTGTCGGCCTGTTCATCATCGCCAACCTGGCGGTCGGCTTTACCTTTTCGACCGTGGCGCGCACCCAGATGCAGGCCATGCAGATGACCTTCTTCTTCTTCCTGCCGTCGATCCTGCTGTCGGGCTTCATGTTTCCATTCCGCGGCATGCCGGAGTGGGCTCAGGCGATAGGCCAGGTCTTTCCGCTGACACACTTCCTTCGGATCGTTCGCGGCGTCATGTTGAAAGGCGCCGACTGGGCCGCCATGTGGCCCAGCATCTGGCCGATCTTGGTCTTTATCGCCGCCGCGACGACGATTGCCATGATGCGTTACAGGTCGACGCTGGACTAAGTTATTTCGTCATCTTGCTTTTGATGATGTCCATCAAGGGGCCATTGCGTGGAATTTTGTCTGCCTTACCTTGTTCGCGCAGGTAATAGACCTGGCCGGCGGGGAATTCCGGTGGGATTTCGTAATCCATGGCGTCCCATTGTTCGCGGAAGCTGTAAAAGGCCCAGTGCGCGCCATGGCTGTTCAGCGTGTCCATGACATCGTTCAGATAGGCGCCGCAGTCTTTCCACACGCGTACGCAGCCGAATTCGGCCGCCACCATCCGGGTCACCGGCACGCCGTTGGCCTTCGCCCAGTCGAATGGCTCGGCCAGGAAGTCCTGCATCGCCGCCTTGTCGAAGATCAGGCTCTTGCCGCCCCATTCGACGGTCGAGCCCGGATAGGGCAGTTGCGGCTTGCGCTTGATCTGCGGCGAGCTGGTGATGTTCCACGGCTCGTACATGTGGAAGGCGTAGAGGATCTTGTCGTCCTTCAGTGGTGTCCAGTAGCTGAAGCTCCAGGCATTGGCGTACCAGCCGCCGTCGAGCATGATGGGCGTCGCGCCATCGACCTCGCGCACCGCCGCGATCACCTGTTCGTAAAAGGCCGGCAGGTCATGGGTCGTGCCCTTGTGCGTGGCGTACCAGGCCTGGCGGATCTCCGGGGCGGCGTGTTCATCCAGCCCCATGCCCTTTTCCGGCGTCGGTTCGTTGATCAGGTTATAGCCGGCCAGCGCCGGATGGTCCTTCAGCGCCCTGGCCAGGTCGCGCCAGAAAGCGGCTGACTGGTCCCAGTATTTGCGATCATTCCACAGACGATCGTCCTGCTTGTTATTATTCTGCTGGACCCAGCGGTTGCCGGGCAGGGACAGGGGCACGACGACGACCTTGAGGCCGGCGGCATGGGCGGCGTCCATTGTCTTTTTGAGCGTCGCCAGGTCCGAGGCGGGAATGCCTTTGTATTCGTCGGCATCGCCGATCAGGAAGTCGCGGCCTTCGCCTTTCCACTTTGAGAATGTCAGACGGACCCAGGTCGCGCCTGTGGCCTTGAGTGCGCGGAAATAGGCTTCGTCGGGCGGCGATTCGTTGAAGCAGTTGCTGCCGTGCCGCGGCGTGTCCCAGAAGGCGATGTCGGCGGCCGCGAC
>CAMLPZ010000379.1 GCA_946482045.1 uncultured Asticcacaulis sp. | reverse complement strand
AGTTGCGTTGAAAGGCCCTACGCCATGTTTACCGAACCCGCCATCGATCTGACCGTCCACCACAAGCCGGTCAACCTGTCCGACCATTTCGCGCTCGGCTTCACAAAGCTGCTGCGCTTCTGCGCCGACACGTTCTTCGCCAGGCGCTATGGCCACCGTGCCATCGTGCTGGAAACGGTCGCGGCGGTTCCCGGCATGGTCGGTGCCACGCTCAACCACCTGAAGTGCCTGCGTCGCATGCAGGACGACCGTGGCTGGATACGGACGCTGATGGAGGAGGCCGAAAACGAGCGCATGCACCTGATGACTTTTATCGAGGTCGCCAAGCCCACCCTGTTCGAGCGTCTTGTGATCGTCGGCGTGCAATGGGTCTTCTATGTCGCCTTTTTCGGGCTCTACGTTGTAACCCCAAAGACCGCGCACCGGATCGTCGGCTATTTCGAGGAAGAAGCCGTGATCAGCTACAGCCACTACCTGGCTGAGATCGACGAAGGCCGCAGCCCCAATGTGCCGGCGCCCGAGATCGCCAAGCGCTACTGGAAGCTGCCGGACACGGCCACCCTGCGCGACGTCGTCCTGGTGGTGCGCGCCGACGAAGCCCACCACCGCGACGTCAACCACGCCTTCTCGAACGAACTGAACGGCGTGGCCGTTGACAATGAAGCGATCGCGCCGTGCCCGGTCCACGACGAAAGCATATGCATCCAGAAGCTGGCGGCATAATCCGTCATTGAGGATGGAAACGAAGGCGGGAGGATATCAACTCCCGCTCTTTTTGCGCGCTTGAGGCGCCCTTGGGGACCTGCTAACGTCCGGGTAGAGGGACCTCATGGCATTCGACCGCATTACCACAGCCACCACCGACGCCGAACGCTTCGCCCGGTTGCGGCTGGCGCGCACCGAGCGCGTAGGACCGGTCAACTTCGCCAACCTGATGCGCCGCTTTGGCAATGCCGTGACCGCCCTCGACGCCCTGCCCGCCGTCATTGGCCGCTCCGGCGGCAAGTTCACCGCCGCGCCGGAAGCGAAGGTCGACGAGGAACTGAAGCGCGGCGAGGCCATTGGCGCCCGCCTACTGATGGCGGGTGACCGCGATTATCCCTCCCTGCTGGCGCAGATCGACGCCGCCCCGCCGGTGATGTGGAGCCTGGGGCCTGGCCTGCCGGTCAATCGCCGCGCCGCCGCGATCGTCGGTGCGCGCAATGCCTCCGCCGCTGGCCAGACCATGGCGCAGAAGCTGGCGCGAGACTTAAGCGAAGCCGGCTTTACCATCGTCTCCGGCATGGCGCGCGGAATCGACACCCGCGCGCATGTGGCCGCGCTCAAGTCGGGTACGGTCGCCGTCCTGGGTGGCGGTGTCGACGACGTCTATCCGCCGGAAAACGCCGATCTTTACAAGGCGATCGCCGAACAGGGCCTGATCCTGTCGGAAAGCCCGGTTGGCTATACGGCGCAAGCGCGCGACTTCCCGCGCCGCAACCGCATCATCTCGGGCCTGAGCCTCGCCACCATCATCGTCGAGGCCGAACTGCGCTCGGGTTCATTGATCACGGCGCGGCTGGCCGCCGAACAGAATCGCGAAGTCTTTGCCGTACCGGGCTCCCCGCTCGATCCGCGTGCGCGTGGCTGCAACGACCTGCTGCGCCAGGGCGCCCATATCTGTGAAAACGGCGAGGACGTCATTCGCGCCCTGGACACACATATCGGTTTTGAGGCGCCGGCATCGCGCTTCAGCCACGACAGCCCCACCTCCGGTGACATCGAAGCAGAGATTTCCAAGGCCGCAAAAATCATGCTGCAACTGATAAGCCCGGTGCCGGTTGCGCGGGACCAACTGATCCGTCTGTCGGGCTTTCCAGCCTTTGTCGCCCTGTGTGCCCTGAGCGAACTTGAAATTGCCGGCCGCATCGATTCTGTCCCCGGCGGCGGCTATGTCCGAGCCTGAATACCCGATTTCATGTGGTCCAGTGCCCGGATGCTCGCCATGCGCAGGGCCTGACTGAGATCATCGGCCTCAATCTTTTCCGCCATGGCCGCCAGTTCCAGGGACATATGCGCGATATAGTCCAGCATTTCGCGCTTCTCATCGTCGGAAAGTCTTGTGTCGCCTGGGGTTTGATCGGTCATGAAACGATTCCGTTTTGAGTCGGATGAGATCACATTCATGCGGGCATTTCAATAACTACATACCCAAAGTTGTGCGCGTCGTTCAGCAAAGCCGTTGACATAGGCGGAATCGATTAGCATGTATGCGGGGCTCCGAAACCAACGCGCCGCGGATGCGCCCCGCCGGTTTTGCCTCCCCCACGAATGTTTCGTGTCGAGCTTTGAACGTTTGTGTTCGCCTGCCAAGAGATTTCATGACCGTCGTTATTGTCGAAAGCCCTGCCAAGGCCAAAACCATCAACAAGTATCTCGGCAAGGGTTATACCGTGCTGGCCAGCTTCGGCCACGTACGCGACCTGCCGTCCAAGGACGGCTCAGTGAAGCCCGACGAGGACTTCGCCATGACGTGGGAGATCGACGCCAAGGCGAATAAGCGCCTCAGCGACATAGCCGACGCCGTCAAGGGCGCCGACCGCGTGATTCTGGCGACCGACCCGGATCGCGAAGGCGAGGCCATTTCGTGGCACGTGCTGGAGGTGCTCAATAAAAAGCGCGTCCTGAAGGAAAAGCAGATCGAGCGCGTCACCTTCAACGCCATCACCAAGGCGGCCGTGCAGGAAGCCATGGCGGCGCCGCGCCAGCTCGA
>CAMLPZ010000378.1 GCA_946482045.1 uncultured Asticcacaulis sp. | reverse complement strand
CGCATCTGCGCCCATTTACAGCCCATGTTTATCCAGACCGAAGCCACGCCCAATCCCGACGTCATCAAGTTCTTGCCCGGCAAGATCGTGCTGGAAACGGGCACGAAACAGTTTGCCTCGAAAGACGAGGGTACGGCATCGCCGCTCGCCGAAGCGCTGTTCGCCATCGACGGCGTGTCGGCGCTGTTTTTCGGTAGCGACTTCCTGACGGTTCGCCGCGACCCGGACTCGTCGAAAATCTGGGCGGAGCTGAAGCCGCCGATCCTGGCAGCGATCATGGACTTCTATTCGTCTGGGCAACCCATCCTGCGCGAAACTGAAACCAAGACCGAGATTGTCTACGAAGGCGAGCTGGGCCAGATCGTCGCCGAGATCAAGGATCTGCTGGACACCCGCGTTCGTCCGGCCGTGGCGCAGGATGGTGGCGATATCGAATTCGACAGCTTCGACATGGAAAGCGGCACGCTGTACCTGCACATGCGCGGCGCATGCGCTGGCTGCCCGTCGTCTTCGGCCACGCTGCGTCAGGGCGTCGAGAGCCTGATGAAGCACTATGTGCCAGAAGTGAAGCAGATCGAGGCCGTCCTCTGAGCCTGACCCTGGTAATCGACACCTCGCTGAACGCTTGTTCGGTGGGGCTGTTCCGCGACGGCGCGTCGGTGTTCGCCTTGTCCGAAGCTATGCAGCGCGGCCATCAGGAAGCGCTTGGTCCCATGGCAGCGCGTGCTTTTGACGAAGCCGGCGTCCGGCCGCGCGAACTGACCCATATCGGTGTGACGCTTGGCCCAGGATCGTTTACCGGTTTGCGCGTCGGGCTGTCCTTCGCCAAGGGATTGGCGGTCGGATTGAACCTGCCGCTTCAGGGCATCGGTACGCTGGAAGCGCTTGGCCATCATCCGGACTTGCTCGGCAAGAACCGCGTGGCGGTGATCGACGGCGGCCGCGGCCAGATCTATGTGCAAGAATTCTCAGCGACGGATCGGGGACAGCCGCGGGCTGTTCAGGCCGGTGAAACGGTCAGTGGCATTCTGACCGGGCCGGGGGTCCATCTTCTGAGTGGTGAGGTTTTCGAACAGGCCTATCCGACGCTCGAAGCCCTGGCGGCATTGACGCTTACCGGCGGTCATGATGACCTGACACCACTTTATATGCGTGAAGCCGACGCCATTGCCTCGACGCGCGGCATTATCTCGCTGCAGGCATGATCCGCCGGCTCGACCAGCCACCGGCGGAAGTCGCGGCGATCCACGCCCGCTGTTTCGAGCATCCGTGGAGCGCAGGGGTCTTCGCCGATCTGGCTGTAAGGCCCCACCATCGGCTTTATGTCCTTGAAAACGAGGGGCGGGTCGTCAGTTTTATCCTGATCACGGTGGTGGCGGGTGAAGTCGAGATACTGACGCTCGCTACCGATCCGGATGTGCAGGGCAGGGGGTTCGGCCGCCAGCTTCTCCAAGGCGTCATTGCCGCGTTGCGGGCCGAAGGTAACGAAAGCCTGTTCCTCGAAGTCGCGGTCGACAATGTGGCGGCCCTGGGGCTGTACAAGGCTTGCGGTTTCGAGCGTACGGGCTTGCGCAAAGCCTATTACAGCCGCAATCAGGGTCCGCCCGTTGATGGGCATATACTAAGGCTTGCGCTGATTTAACGCGGGCCTTACATGTGGGGTGCTTCGATGAACAGGAGGTCTCTCTCATGGACCGGATTGAAAAACAGTGCATTGAAAAAGGCATGCGCATGACGGATCAGCGCCGCGTCGTCGCGCGCGTTCTGTCCACTGCCGAGGATCATCCGGACGTCGAGGAACTGTATCATCGTGCTCACGCCGTCGATCCGCATATTTCGCTGGCTACGGTCTACCGGACAGTGCGCCTGTTCGAAGAGGCCGGCGTCGTCGAGCGCCATGACTTCGGCGACGGCCGTTCGCGCTATGAAGAAGCTGGCAGCGATCACCACGACCACCTGATCAATATCAAGACCGGCGAGGTCATCGAGTTCTTCGATGCCGAGATCGAGAAGATGAAAGAGGCCTTGGCCGAGAAACTGGGTTACAAGCTGGTCGGGCATAAGCTGGAGCTTTATGCCGTGCCGATTGGGGAAGAGAAGTAATAAGAAGCAGGAGGCACAGGCTCCGGGGGCGCCTAGCCTGCACCTCGTAACGCGACGGTGTTTAATCGCTTTAATAATAAGAAGCCGGGCCTCTAAAGGTCCGGCATCTTATTATTAATACAAGTAATCGCTGTCGAGTCATGGGGTGCAGGGGTCCGCGACCCCTGCAACTTATTGCTTTTTTCCCCATCTGCCGTCATAACCCCCCGATGAACCAACACGTCCGTCCGTCCAAGAAACTCCACATCAAAACCTATGGCTGTCAGATGAATGTCTATGACAGCGAGCGCATGACCGATATCCTGCGCCCCTTGGGCTATGAGGTTTCCGACACCCCCGATGGCGCCGACCTGGTCCTGCTCAACACCTGCCATATTCGCGAAAAGGCCTCCGAAAAGGTCTATTCCGAAATCGGCCGCCTGAAGGAACTGCGCGAAGAAAAAGAAGCGCGTGGCGAAGGCCGCATGACCATTGCCATCGCCGGCTGTGTCGCCCAGGCCGAGGGCCAGGAAATCATGAACCGCGCCCCGGCCGTTGATCTGGTCATCGGCCCGCAGGCCTATCACCAGTTGCCGGAACTGATTGCCCGGACCCACCGCAGCAAGGGCGAACGCCTCGCTGCCGATTTCGCCCCCGATGCCAAGTTCGATGCTTTAACA
>CAMLPZ010000377.1 GCA_946482045.1 uncultured Asticcacaulis sp. | reverse complement strand
CCGACCGTCGGGTTTTCCCAGTCGTCCTCGACAAAGCGGATATCGTGCAGCGACGTGTCGAGCCCGATCGCCTTCAGCGAGCCGAGGTAAAGCTCCTGGAGGTTTTCCGGATTGGGCTTCAGGATGACCTGGTACTGGTAGTAGTGCTGGAGGCGGTTCGGGTTTTCGCCATAGCGGCCATCGACCGGACGGCGCGACGGCTGGACATAGGCGCACTTCCACGGCTTGCGGCCCAGCGCCCGCAGCACCGTCGCCGGGTGCAACGTACCGGCGCCGACCTCGATATCATAGGGCTGGAGTATGACGCAGCCCTGCTCGGACCAATAGTGGTGAAGCGTCAGGATCAGGTCCTGAAACGATAGGGGGTCTTGTGAAGCCATAGCCGAAAATATGCCCGAAAATTTGGCCCGGACCATACTGACGCCCGCCTGCCCCCGCAAGCCCAAACCCTAGAAAAAATTAGCGCTTTGGCTGTTAAGCGGCCCCACCACCAACGCGCTGAAGCGCGTCGGTCCCCCTCCCCTTGCCTTCGGCACAGGGAGGAGCGATCGCGCTCTTCCTCTCCTCCCTGTCGCGCAGCGATGGGGAGGGGGACCGCGCCGTGAAACGGCGTGGTGGTGGGGGCCTTTTCCACAGCGTAAGAATCGGCTGACATGACGCAATGACAGAGGCCGCAACCAAGCCTGACCTGAAAACCCGCCTGCGCCAGGTTGCGAACGCGCTGCGCAACCCGCAGTCATGGATCCTGCTTGGCCTCGGCTTCTCGTGTGCCCTGCCCTTCCTGCTGGTCGGCGGCACCTTGGCATTTTGGTTAAGAGCCGAACATATCACCCTGACAATCATCGGCTTTACCGGCTGGGTCAGCCTGCTTTACGGCTTCAAGTTCGTCTGGGCGCCATGGATGGATAAGGCGCGCCTGCCGCTGCTCTATCGCTGGCTGGGCCAGCGCCGGTCTTGGATGCTGCTGAGCCAGATCGGCATCGCCGCCGGTCTGATCGCCATGGCGATGATCGGCCCCAAACAACTGACGCTGTTTCTGGCGGCCGCTGTCTTTGTCGCCTTTGCCGCCGCTTCACAGGAAATTGCCGTCGACGCCTGGCGTGTCGAACAGACCACCGACGAAGCGACACAAGCTCTCAACCCCAGCCTTTACGCTTTCGGGTTCCGTGCTGGCATCCTGGTCACGGACTCGCTCATTTTGGTGATATCCAAGCGCGCCGGCTGGCCCTTTGCCTATACCGGCATTGCCGTCCTGCTGGTGATTGGTGCGGCGGCCACATTGTATGCCCAGCGCACGGAAATCGAAACTCATCTCAAGGCACAGGCGCGGTCTTTCAAGGCGATCATTATCGATCCGTTTGTCAGCTTCTTCAACGAGCACAAGGGCACAGCCGGCCTGATCCTGCTGACACTGGCGCTCTACCGCCTGCCCGACTACCTGACCAATCTGGCCGGGACCATGTATCAGGATACCGGAATCGATTCGGATGCCATCGCCGCCATGCGCGCCGGGGTTGGGCTGTGGTCGTCGCTGGCCGGCATCGCGGCGGGCGGTTCGTGCCTGCTGTTCCTCGGCCTGCAACGCACGTTTATCCTCGGCGCGCTGATCGGGCCGGTGTCGAACCTGTGCTTTGCCTGGATGTCGGTATCACACGGGTCGCTTGGTGTTTTCGCCTTTACGCTGGTCGCCGACAACTTTTCCAACGGTATAGCCGAAACAGCCCTGGTCGCCTTCATGACGCGCATGACCGGGCGCGACCATACCCTGACGCACTACGCCCTGATGTACAGCGTGGCGGCGTTGACCGGCAAATTCCTCAAGGGCTTTACCGGCCAGGTCGTCGATGCGCTAACGCCCTCGTTCGGCCTTCATGACGCCTATTCGACATTCTTTATGGGCACGGCCGTCATCGCCATACCGTGCCTAATCCTGTGCTGGACGATTCACCAAAAAGGCGTATTCTCCGGACAGTAGGCGTCGGAGCATCCGTATCGTATTTTTATCAGCCTCGGCGTTAGTCTTATTATTATTCAGGGACTTAAAGTACATTCGGGGGTCAGCGTATGACGATCGCGAACACCTTCATCACTATAGCCGACGACAGTCCGGCCACCATGGGAACCGTGCCGCCGCAAAAGAGCGAAGAGCGTACCATTGCCCGCTTGCACTACGATCTCCTGAGCGAACACCCCTACGAATTCGATCTTGATAGCTTCAATTTCGAAGTCTACTGCCTGAAGAACCATATCGCGCCCGAGCACCGCGATGCCCACCGCGCTGAGTTCTTTTCCAAGAGCCATCCCTGCATGCGTGCTTCGCCGCTGACCAAGAGCTACGGCTTTGGCGCGCATTATAACGGCAACGGAAAGATCGCCATTTATCCTGTCGATTCCGTCGCTTATGGGAAATTCCTGAACGATCCGGACATCAAGGTCGAAAAGGCCATGCGCACAAAGCGCGCCTCGCTGGCCGCTTAGCTTAAGGTACAGCTCCGCACCCAGGCTTGCGGCCACAAGATCGCCAGTTGCTTCGCCAAAGCCGTAGCCTTCTGATCGTTGGCGCACAGGGCAAAGCAGGTAGCGCCCGAACCTGACATACGTGCGAAAAGGGTCTCCGGCTGGGCCGCAAGACTTTCCAGTACATCATTGATCACGGGCTGGAGGCGGATAGCTGGCGCCTGCAGATCGTTGCGCGTTGTCTCCAGCGCTTCGATAAGCGCCTCAAGACTGACAGGCTCATCAAAGTCCGGGCCATCGAGAGCCAAAAA
>CAMLPZ010000376.1 GCA_946482045.1 uncultured Asticcacaulis sp. | reverse complement strand
ACCGGCGTCGGTCCCAAGGGCGGCAAGCTGATCGCCAGCCTGAAGCAGGCCGGTGTCACGCCTGACCAGATCACCGATGTCCTGATTTCGCACGGCCACGGCGATCATATCGGCGGGCTGATCGATGCCGACGGCAAGCCGGCCTTTCCGAACGCCAAGGTGCGTCTGACGGCCGCCGAATGGGATTCGATCAAGGCTAGCGGCCAGGCCGGCGCCATTGTTGCCGCCGTCACCCCGCAGGTCGAAACCTTCGCGCCCGGTGCGCAGATTTCTCCGGCCATCAAGTCTGTCGAGGTCAAGGGCCATACGCCTGGCCACTCGGCCTATGAGATCACCTCGGGCAAGGACAGCCTGCTGGCAATCGGCGACAGCGCGCATTCGTCGATCATCTCGCTGGCCAAGCCAGAGTGGTTCATCCAGTTCGACGGCGACAAGCCTGTCGCGCGCGACAGCCGCAAGGAACTGCTGAGTAACCTGGCCAAGAGCGGCCAACTGGTCTTCTCGCCGCACTTTCCCTATCCGGGCGTCGGCACCGTTAAGGCCAAAGGAAACGGCTTTGTCTGGGAACCGGCTTTGAAGCCCTGAGCCGTGCGCTTTTAATACCGCATACGGTCAAATAGTCGCGTGACAGGGGCAGGTGGCTTGCCGCCACATCATCTTTCGGTTAACCCTTATTAATCGACTGACGGTGGGGGCTTTCATGATTTCGGTTTTGCGGCAACTGGCGCCTGTCAGCCTTCTGGCTCTGGGATTGTGCCTGTCCGCCGTACCTGCTCAAGCCGACACGGCGACGATCGCACCAGCAACCGCACCCGCCGCAAGTCCCAATACCGCGCTCAATATCATGCAGGCGACCGCCGCCCTACAGGCTGGCAAGTGCGACGAGGCTCTACCGATCCTCGCGCAGCTGTGGGATGACGCCGAACTGCTGAAGGGCGACCCGGACCTGGCGGAACAGTTCCGCATTCAGCGCATTATCTGCACCCTTTCGCTGAATGGCGTGCCGGCGGCGTTGGCCCTATCCGAGGACAGCCTGAAACACCCGGGTGTCACGGTCGTCAGCTACGACCTGCGCATCTTTCTGCTCCTGAGTTCCAAACAGCCGGACATGGCGGCCGATGTCCTGGCCGAGGCCGTGACGCGCTTTTCCGCGACGGCTTATAAGCTGACCGACATGACGGTCATGGGCACGCTGCTGACCGTCAAGCAGGAGCGCCGCCGCGAGCTTCTGGCCGGACTGCAACGCGCCGGCTGGCAGCTTCGCGATCCGTCGGGGCGGCTGGTCATCGACTTCCTGCGCCTGGACGGCCTGCGCACGGCAGTCAAGGCTGGTGACAAGGTCCTGGCCGATCTCTTCCGCGCCGATATCGCCGACAACGCGCTCATCTATCCGATCAGCCAGGGCGACGGCGTCCTCAGCGATGCGAACGTTCCGGCGGCCTATGTGATGCCGGTGCTGCGCCAGCAGATCCAAGACGTCCAGACCTATATCGCCAATACGCCGACCGACCTGCCGGGGCTGCGCTACCTGATCCTGCTGCAGCGGACGGCCGATGAGCAGCAACTCGCCCTGGTCCAACTGAACGGCGTCCTGCAGTTGATCCGCGTCAATGGCCTGGAAAAATTCAAGGCGCCGAACACCTATCCCAACCTGATCCGGGACAAGGCGCTCCTGCTGGCCGAACTCGGCAAGACGGAAGAAGCCCTGACCCTTTACAGGGACGGCGCCAAGGTCATGAAGGGCGCCGGGACCTTCAATTTCATGATCGCCTATATGGATTTCCTGATCAGCCTTGGCCGCGACCAGGAGGCCTTGGCACTCGAGTCCAATATCGACTTAACGCAACTGGATGACAGCCAGAAGCGCCGTCTGGCGGCGGTACAGGGCTGCGCCTACGCCTACCTGAAGGACACGATGCGCTATGACGTATCGCGCACCATGGCGACCTCGCCTTCGGGTCTGGTCGATCCTAAGCTCTATCTGTGTGCCGGCGACAGCGAAGGCGCGGCGACGGCGTTGATTGCCCTCATCAACACGCCTGCTGCCCGGGACGACGCTATTCTGATTATGCAGAACCCCAAGCCGCCGATCGCCTATTCGGAACGCAGCAAGGCGATCAATGCTGCCTTCGCCGCGCTGAAGAAGCGTCCCGATGTCATTGCGGCGGCCAAGGCGCAGAACATCGTGGTCCGCGATTGGCCGATCCGGTTCTGACCGTTCGTTACTTTAGATCGCAATGAATGGCGACGGGCTTGGCTTGTGCGCTTTCGACATAGTCCTGGAAGACGTCGCAGCCGATCAGACCGTCCTTCTTCCCGCCCTTGGTCGAATAGATATTGATCAGGACCAGCGGCTTCTGGCCGGTGATGTGCTGGAGGTTTTCGGTCTGCGCACCCGCGCCGGTCATGTGAATTGTCTGGTCCTTGGCTTCCACCTGCAGGGTGTCGGTATTGAGATGGATCGTGCCGTCCTTGGGATCGGCCAGCTGTACGGTCGACGGCCGGGCATTGCCGTAATAGAGGGCTGAGATTTCCATCTGGCTGCCGCGCGCCTTGATCTTTTCGATCGCCGCCGGTGTGAAGCTGAGCGCGATGTCGTAGCTGTAGTCGACGGCGGCCGGCACAGCCGAAGCGGGGGGCGCATCGGCCTTGGGCGAACATTGGACAAGCGCCAGCGCGGCTAGTCCGGCACTAAACATCAATATTGATTTTGTCATGGCGCGCGCTCCCTCATTTGTTTGTTAGCACGCACCTTACACCGATCACGCCAAACCCGCACCGCTGATTTTCAGCGCCGGTATGAAGCTGGGGCGCGCCTCGGGCAGCTTGA
>CAMLPZ010000375.1 GCA_946482045.1 uncultured Asticcacaulis sp. | reverse complement strand
TCGGCCCGCCTGCAACTGGGCCCCAAGCAGATCGTGGCCGAGTTCGGCGAACTGCACCCGGCGCTGCTCAAGGCGATGGATCTCGACGGCGCTTATGTCGGCTTCGAAATCCGCATCGACAATCTGCCGTCGCCGAAAGCGAAATCCGGCAAGTCGAAGGGCGCGCTGTCTCTCTCCAGCTTCATGCCCCTGACGCGCGACTTCGCCTTCCTGGCCGATGAAGCGGTTGCCGCCGGCGAAGTGGTCAAGGCCGTCAAGGGCGCCGACAAGCTGCTGATCTCCGACGCCCGCGTCTTCGACGTCTATCGCGGCCAGGGCGTGCCCGACGGCCAGAAATCGCTGGCCATCGAAGTCACCCTGCAACCGGTCGACAAGACCCTGACCGAGCCGGAAATCGAAGCTGTCGCCGGCAAGGTCATAGCTGCCGCGGGCAAGGCGGGCGCCACACTGCGCGCCTGATACCCGCCACGCAATACACATGCGCATTTGCCGCCCGGTCGCCATCAGGCGCCGGGCGGCTTTGGTTTACGTGCCTTGGTATTGCTTTGGTCTGCGCTTGGCGAAAAATAGTTAACCCCGCTTAACCCTTGCAATAAAACACTTTTTTAGCCTCACCCTCGATAACTGTGCGTCAAGCGGTCTGGCCAACCCGCGTTTTTATGTTACCTTTATCAAATATAAGAATTTGGGAGTGCGGGCGTGCGGGGCGAAACAGGGGAGCCATCAGTCGTTGAAATGGCTGATGGGACAAACGATTCCACGACACAAACTCGCCTGAGCGGTGCCGCCGCACTTGGCGTCGTTGCGTCCACCCTCAGCGCCTGTGGCGGGGGTGGCGGGGGCTCATCCGGTGGCGGGACACCGCCTCCGCCCCCTCCCCCACCGTCATTGAATTACACCGACACCGAAGCCGCGCGCTTCCTGCTCCAGGCACAGTTCGCCATAACGCCCGCCGACATCACCAATGTCCGCACACTCGGCTACGACGCCTGGTTGACCCAGCAGTTTGCCGGCGTTCAGAGCCAGTCAGCTACGGAATGGCTCAATTCACGCAACTGGCATGTGCCGGACGAAAAGGACAAGTATTTCAACCCAGTCGCATGCGACTGGATGGCCTGGCGG
This sequence comes from uncultured Asticcacaulis sp., assembly GCA_946482045.1. Next base: position 1,746 of record CAMLPZ010000375.1, on the reverse strand, counting down.
ATGATGATGACCGGCTCGGACCAGTTACGCAAACGCTGCGCCCTGGCCCTGTCGGAAATGCTGGTGGCGTCAGCCAACCCGATCGATGGCTTCTGGCCACCCTATGTCATCGCCGGCTACTGGGACATCCTCAACACCCACGCCTTCGGTAATTTCCGTACCCTGCTGGAAGAAATCACCCTCAACCCGGCCATGGGCTTCTATCTCAACACCAAGGGCAACCAGAAGGAAGATCCGGCGACCGGCCGCGTGCCGGACGAAAACTACGCCCGCGAAATCATGCAACTCTTCACCATCGGCCTGTATGAGCTGAATGCCGACGGCACGCTCAAGCTCGATGGCGCAGGTAAACCCAAGGAAACCTACGGCCAGAGCGACATCACCAACCTGGCGCGCGTCTTTACCGGCTATGACTGGAACTATGACCGCGTCACATGGCAGACCGTGCCGTGGCTGACCTACAAGGTGCCGACGACCGAGTTCGCCCGCGACCGCATGAAATTCGATGCGTCCAAACATTCGACCCAGGCCGTTACCTTCTTAGGGGTCACCATTCCGGCCAATACGCCGGGCGTGGAGGCGCTGAAGATCGCGCTCGACACCCTGTTCAACCATCCGAATACGGGGCCGTTCGTAGCGCATCAGATGATCCAGCGCCTGGTGACATCCAACCCGTCTCCCGCCTATGTCGGCCGAGTCGCCGCAGCCTTTGCTAATAACGGTTCAGGCGTGCGCGGTGACATGCAGGCCGTATGGCGCGCCATACTGATGGACACCGAAGCGCGCATCCTGCCGACCGATAACCGCGCCGGCAAGCTGCGCGAGCCGCTCATCCGCTGGGCGCAATGGGCGCGGACATTCAATGTGACCAGCGCCACCGGCAAGTGGGAGATCTACGACACATCGAACGGCGACTGGGGGCTGGGCCAGAGCCCGCTCAGGCCGCCATCGGTCTTCAATTACTTCCGTCCAGGCTATATTCCGCCCCAAACCGCGCTGGCGACCTCAGGCGACGTCGCGCCGGAATTCCAGATCCACAATGAGACGACGACGGCCGGCTATATCAACTTCCTGGCCTCGGTCATCAAGGACGGTTATCGCGACGTCCTGCCCAGCTATGCCGCTGTGCTGAGCATCGCGCACAATTCGCGCGAACTGCTCGACTGGCTGAACCTCTATTTCAGCGCCAACCAGGTGTCGGAAACGACCATCTCCCTCATTCAGGGCGCGCTGGACGCGCAACCCCTGACCGCCGCTTCGCCGGATTCGGCCAAGCTCGACCGCATCTACAATGCCGTGCTGCTGATCATGGCCTGTCCTGAATATCTGATCCAGAAGTAGGGGAAAGCGCATGCACCGGAACACTATCCCCGACCTCACCCGCCGCGCCTTCATGAAACGCGCTAGCGCTATGGCCGCCATGGGGGCCGCAGCCCCGATGGCGCTCAACCTCGCTGCCGTCGGTGAAGCCGCCGCCTTCGATGCCACCGACTATAAAGCCCTGGTCTGCGTCTTCCTCTATGGCGGCAACGACTGCCACAACACAGTCGTGCCGCGCGACACCGCCAATTACGATCTTTATAGCGATGTTCGCGGTGGCGGCCCAGGACGGACGCGCGGTGGCATCGCCTATGGCCGCGACGAGCTGATGGCGCTGACGCCGGTCGTGCCGCAAACCCTGACCGACAATATTTCCTATGGCCTGGCCCCCTCGATGCCCAAGGTCGCCGCCCTGTTCAATGCCGG
>CAMLPZ010000374.1 GCA_946482045.1 uncultured Asticcacaulis sp. | reverse complement strand
CTACCGGTGCCAGAACATCGCGCAATTCCGGTATTAGCGGCTTAGGCGCCTTGACGGTTGTCGCCACGAAGGGCCGCCGGCCCGCCTCCATCAGGATCAGTCCGCCGGTCAGAGGCCAGATGTGCGGTACGATCTTTTCAATCGTCTTGGCCCAGCGCAGCAGCGAGCGCACCGGCGGCACATAGAGCGCATTGGCCCACGCCATGGGCTCGAGCTCGGCCTGACGCACGGCGTTTTCGAGCTGGCCGCGGCTATAAGGCAGGCCGTAACCAAAGGGTGTCTTTTCCACATGCGCCCAAAGGCCGCCACGCGCCGCCACGACCAGGATCAGCTTGCCGTTGGGCGAGAGCAGTCGCGATGCCTCGAGCAGCAGGTTCTGCGGCGACTGCGCCTCTTCCAGGGCGTGGACCATCAGGATGCGGTCGAACAGGGCACTGGGGAATGGCAGAGCCTCCTCATCGACCAAGGCCGAGCGCACCTTGAGGCCCGAAGGCCAGATCTCCGCGCCCTGCGCCGCCGGCATGGCCTGGATGACGCGGCGCGCTTCGTTGAAATGATCGAGATAGGGCGTGCCATACCCAATGCTGAGCACGTCGAGGCCGCGCACATCGTTCCACTGGTCGCGCAGGCGCAGGCCAACCAGTTCGCGCACCATCTGCCCTTCGGGCGTGGCGTAGAAGCTGTTCAGGTCCTCGACGGTACGGCGCAACGGTTGTCCTTTTTGCCGACATTATCCGGAGACGAGGCCGGACGGGTCGGATAGGATATAGTCAGTTGGCGGCAGTTTATCAGGACAATTCGCAAAATGGGCCTAAAAATTACAATCTTCCCATGCCTGACCGACAATTATGGTTTTCTGGTCCAGGACGAGGCCTCGGGCAAGGTTGCCTGTATAGATACACCGGAGGCCGGCAGGATCATCACCAAGGCCGAGGACATGGGCGTCAATATCGACGTCATCCTCAACACCCACTGGCACCCTGACCACGGCGGCGGCAATGCCGAGGTTCAGGCGCGCTTCGGCTGCCCGATCCATGGTCCCGAAGAGGTGCGCAAGCGCTGGCCGCTCGATCATGTTCTCAAGCCCGGCGATGTCTATCAACTGGGCGAAACCAGGCTCGATGTCATCGACCTGTCGGGCCATACCACCGGCATCATTGCCTATGTCGATCGCGCCGGCGGCAATGCCTTCGTCAGCGACGCCCTCTTTCCGCTGGGCTGCGGCCGCATGTTCGAAGGCACGCCACAGACCTTCTGGGCCAGCCTGTTGCGACTATGCGAGCTGCCGGACGATACGATCCTGTGGAGCGCGCACGAATATACGCTGGCCAATCTGAAGTTCGCCGAAAGCCTGGGCAGCGACGCGGTGCTGGCTGTGCGCGCCCAGAAGGTCCGTAATCAGAGAGAACGCGGCGAATATACGGTGCCTTCGACCTTGGCCGAAGAGAAGGCGACCAATCCGTTTTTGCGCTACCCGTTGCAGGAAAAGGGATTTGATGCGCAGGCCGCAAAGTTTGCCGAGCTCAGGGCCGCGAAAGACAACTTCCGTTAGTTTGCTTTGTCGCAATGCTTAGCCAAAAACCGTCGCACACTTTTTGGCGCATTGCGACTAACGCCGGTCGTCCGCGATCGAATAGGACGCCGTCAGCACATTGGAGATGCGCTTGGACGAGACGCGCCCCCCCCAGGTGCCGCGGCTGGGATCGAGCTTCATGACCAGGATGCCCTTTTCGACGCGCACGCTGGGCGGCCGGCCTTCGACGAAGTGGACTTCGCGAATATTGGCCAGCTTGCGGCCGCTGCGGCTGTTCTGGGCAACGCGGACGATGGCGTTGGAGGTAACGTCGAAAGCGTCGGCATAAAGCGCGGCCGATTCGGGCGTGGCGCCCTGGGCGTCGAAGGGGATCAGGCGTTCCACGGCCTGGGAGGCGCGGCGGCTGGCCTTGGCCAGGCTCTGCCACAAGAGGACCGGCGTCATCATGGCCGGGCGGAAGGCTTCGGCCTTGCCCGAAGCGGCGGCGGGATCGCCCATGGGCCGATCTTCCGAGTATAGCACCATGCCGCCCCAGCGCGTGGCTTTCAGCATCGGCTCGCCGAGATCGTTCTTGTAGATGATGTCGCCCTTGGTGCCGGGCGTGGGCGTCAGCGCCCAGACCTCGGCGTCGCCGTCGAAGCGCAGCAGAGGCGTTGGCCGGCTGCTGTCGAGAACGAAGCTGGCGCCTTCTTCGGAAATGTAATGGGTAGCCTTCGGTGCACTGCCTGCTCTGCCGTCCGATGACGGGCTGCCGAACATCTTGTCGCGGAGCGATTTCATGCCCTGCGCCTCGGCCACGCCTGCGCCAAGGGAAAGGACGATGAACACGGCGCCGACAACACGCGTCAGGGAATGTGCAACCTTGCTTTTCATTAACGCCGATAGTTATGGGCCGACTTGGGCAGATTTAAGACAGCAATCCGCGCCTGCCCGCAACAATTACGGCGATTCAGCGGTAATAAAAAGGGCGTGGCGAAACCGCCACACCCCCTATATTGGATAGTGATTTTCCACTTACTTTTTGCACACACAGGCCCTCTAGCCCGCGATGTTGTGGCGAAAACCGTGATCGGCTGAGCACCCGCAGCGACGTGTACTTGAGTACACGAGCAAGGGCGCGCAAGGCGGTTGCGGTTTGCAGACCATCAGCGCGAGGTTAGAGCATGTGTTGGCCGCCGTTGACGGCGATGGTTGCGCCGGTAATAAACGACGCCATGTCCGACGCCAGGAAGGCGCAGATTTCGGCGACTTCCTCAGGCGTACCCAGACGGCCGACAGGGATGCCGGCGACGATCTTTTCCAGCACGGCCGGATTGATGGCGGAGACCATTTCAG
>CAMLPZ010000373.1 GCA_946482045.1 uncultured Asticcacaulis sp. | reverse complement strand
ATCCGCGTGCCGGTCCTGCGGGCGCATTCGATCTCGATCACCTTCGAATGCGAACGACCGATCTCGCCGGAAGAGGTCCGCGAACGCCTGTCCAATGCCCCAGGCGTGAAGCTGGTCGACGACTGGGAAAACAACTATTTCCCGATGCCAAAGGATGCCTCGGGCCAGGATGACGTGCTGGCCGGCCGCATCCGCCGCGACCTGTCGGATCCATCGGGCCGTTCTGTCTCGATGTTCGTCGCCGCCGACCAGTTGCTGAAGGGCGCGGCGCTGAACGCGGTGCAGATCGCAGAGCTGCTGTAAGCCCCCTCGCCTCCCTGCGCCACCGCGCAGGGAGGCGCCAAGGCCATTAACCGTGTCCCTCAGCATCCCCTTAAACATTAGGCCGGATTATCCACAAGCCGGAGCCCGAACCGGCTTGTAAAGGTTGCGTACCATGACTGCTTTAAATGCCGCCGCCGCGGGTGTCACAAACGCCATGCAGATGTTCGACCGTTCCGCTGTCAGGATCGCCCAAAGCGCCACCACCGACGTCGCCGGCCTGGCCGAAGCCATGGTTGGACAGAAGCAGGCCGAGGTCGCTGTGGCCGCCAATATCGCCGTGATGAAAAGCGCCAGGGAAGCGACCGGGCAACTGCTAGACCTGTTGGTATAAAGGTCGCTGGGTCCCGCAAGTCTCCCTTTGAGTGCCGAGCCTTTAGATGACCATGTCTCGCTTCCTGTGAACCGGGCCCCAAACGCACGTGCCACAGCCCGATTTGTGCGTTGACGGACACTGTTTCCAGGCGCAGCATCGTAGTTGGCCAACCTTGCGCGGCTAGACGCGGGTGGCCCTGGGAGGTTTATACGTCAATGGCCAGATTGCTTTCCGTATGCGCGGCTGTTCTTCTGTGCGGGTGCGCGGCGCCTGAGCCTTTGGCGAACGACGGGGCAATTGCCGAGGCCGAGGCGGCGCCGCTGGCCGAAATGGCGGCCGAAGCGCACTGGAACGATCCGTTTCCACCCTTCCGGGTGATGGGCAACATCCATTATGTCGGCACGACCGGCGTGAGTGCATGGCTGATCACCACGCCGCGCGGCCATTTCCTGCTGGATGGCGCCCTCCCCCAGACGCCGCCGCAGATCATCGCCAATATCCGCGCGCTTGGCTTTGACATCCGCGACGTGAAATATCTGCTCAACAGCCACGCCCATTTCGACCACGCCGGCGGCCTGGCCGCGCTACAAAAGGCCAGCGGCGCGACCATGGTCGCCAGCGCGGCGGATCGCGGTATACTCGAAGCGGGCCGTATCCGTTTCGGGCCGACGTCGAACATTGCCATCCCGCCGGTGCGTGTCGACCGCGTCATCGGCCACGGCGACCCCTTAAGCCTCGGCGGGGTTACCCTGACGGCGCACCTCACGCCCGGCCACAGCCCCGGCTGCACAAGCTGGAGCATGGATGTCCGCGGCGACGACGGCGCGCTCCACCGCGCCTTCTTCCATTGCAGCACCACGACGGGCGGACAGACGCTTGTGCCGGAATCCTATCCGGGCATGATCGCGGACTATCGCTCAACCTTTGCCTATATGCGCAAGGTCGATGCCGATATCTTCCTTGCCAACCACGCCAACTTTTTCAACCTGGCGGACAAGCGCGCCCGCCAGGTCGCGGGCGACGCCAACGCATTCGTCGACGCCGGAGCGCTTCAGGCCTTCAACGCCCAAAGCGAGCGGGAATTCAACGCCCAGCTGGCAAAGGAGCAAGCCGCCGCTGCGCAATGACCGCCCTTGGCCCCAAGCGGATTAATGGCCGCTTACGGTCTTACGAAAAGCGGAAGTGACGTCAGGGATAGGCTTCTGCCTCAAGAAAAATCTCAATATCATCGCCAATGACAGGTTCGAACTTTCCGAGGCCAAAGGCTCGCCGGCTGATATGCGCCGTCCCCGAAAATCCGTACCCAGTTTTAAACAAAGCGGGATTGAAAGCCTTCTTGTTAAAAACCACGGCGAATACGACACTTTGGGTCACCCCGTGGATGGTTAGATCACCTGTGATGTTCGCGGCGTGATCGCCGGTCAACTCAACCTTCGTGCTTTTGAAGTGCGCGGTTGGGAACCGCGCCACGTCGAAATAATCCTCACCTTTCAGTAGCTCGTCGAACGCAGGCAAAGCCGTTGTAAGCGTTCTCAGGTCGAGGGTGACGTCCACCTCGCATTTGGAAAGATCGTCCTCATCGAGCGTCAGCGTACCCGCAGCCCCCATAATCTTACCGGAGGGATGAGACAGGCCAAAATGGGGATATTGAAACACTGCGGAGGTATGGCTCGGTTCGAACTTCAAAGTGGTCGCCGCCGCCGGGAGTGCCAGGAGGCCAGACAAAACGATCACATAACGAAACATGGATGTTCCTGTTCGATTTGAACCGCGTGCGGACATTCGGTTCGCGGTGGCGCCTGAGAGAGATCATTAGATTATGACCTAAAATGCACAGCGTCCACTTGCTGTTGAATTCCACCGGGAAATGGCTCTGAATTTGATCAGGATCAAATGATTTCGCTTCCCTGTGTGGCACGCCTTCCGAGGGACACACTGCGGGAGGCGATGATGAAAGAGCGGCAGCGCTGGCAAGATGGATTGTTACTGATGGTCGGCGTTTGGCTGGGCGCCTCTCCCTGGCTGACGGGCACCTTCACAACCGTCGATCCCCCGCATGAACCTTCGTTCTGGGCTTTCATGTTGCTGGGGCCGTTCATCGCGTTCTTCGGTGTTCTCGGGCTCGCTACCCTCACGAAGGTCGGCCATTGGGCTGAACTCGCTCTGAGTGCGGGCTTATTGGCGTCCCCGTTTCTCTTCAACTTTAGCCAAAACCCGCTATTTGCCTGGAACGCCTT
>CAMLPZ010000372.1 GCA_946482045.1 uncultured Asticcacaulis sp. | reverse complement strand
CGCCGGCGAAGTACGGGGCCTTGTCGAACGGATAGCCCGATTGCTGATCGAGACCTGCATTGGCGGCGGGGATGGTCGAATGGGTCGCGCCCCAGTCCGACATGACGAAGCCTTTGAAACCCCAGTCGGTTTTCAGGACCTCGTTCAGGAGATAGTCGTTTTCGCAGGCGTAGACGCCGTTGACGCGGTTGTAGCTGCACATCACCGCGCCGGGCTTGCCGATCTCGATCGCGTACTGGAAGGCCAGCAAGTCGGATTCACGGCCATTCTTGTCGGAAATGTTGGCAGAGGCCGAATTACGGTGGGTTTCCTGGTCGTTGAACGCAAAGTGCTTCACGGTGGAAATAATGTGGTTCGACTGAATACCCCGTATCTGCTCGCCCGCCATGACGCCGGCCAGCAGCGGATCTTCACCGGCATATTCAAAATTGCGGCCGTTGCGCGGTTCACGCACCAGGTTGACGCTGCCGGCCAACTGCACATTGAAGCCCGACAGGCGCGCCTCGCGGCCGATCATCGCACCGCCGGCGAAGGCTATGTTGCGGTCCCATGTCGCGGCCGTGGCCATACCCGATGGCAGGGCTGTGCGCAGGCGCGGGTTCGGCCCGGCTTGCGAAGCGACACCAATGCCCGCATCCGCCTGCCATTGGTTGGGGATGCCGAGGCGCGGCACGCCAAAGACAAACCCGGCCGATTGCGGGCGGGCCTCTGCCGGCATTTTCCAGGCCAGGCCCGGAATATCGCCGCGGAAGTTCATCCACTCGGCATTCGTGCCGAAGTGGCCCATGAGCAGGGCCAGCTTTTCGCTCGGCAACATCTCCTTCAACAGTAGGTCGGCCCGCGTAGCGGCGTCCAGGCTGGGGTTTTTCCATGGCGTTTCTTTCGGCGGCGGCGGCGGGGCGGGCGGCGCGAACTGGGCGGCGGCCGGACCGGAGACGAAAAGGACAGCGCCGATGGCGGCTGTCGCGACGAGTGAACGCTTCAAAAATGACATTTGGATTCCTGCAAGTAAAAATAGATCCGATCGAGACCTTCGGGGATGAATCGCCGCGAGGCCGGCCAGAGAATGTCGATCGGTCCTTGTTCACGCGCCCCCGCGAGTGCTTAGGACAGCATGCACGGCCTGTACGCCGGCCGGGGCAACCGATCGCGTTCTGAGACAGACGGCTCCCTGGCTCAGGCGCCAGGGAGCCGGCAGGGTTATTTCTTGGCCGGCAAGGCAGCCAGATCGGCGTCGATCTTGGCCAGCAGCTCGTCCGTCAGCGTCGGGATGTACTGCTGGAGTGCCGACAGCGTCAGTCCGCGGCCCATGCCGATATTCGGACTGTCGATCACGTCCGGAATATACTTGTTGAGTACGGCCTTGGCGGCCGGGTCATCGAGCATGTCGCCAAGCGGCGTGATCTTGCTGGCATAATGTCCGCTCGCCGTCTTCGTGGCGGGCGGCGGCGCGGGCGGCAGATCAGCAGCGGCGGCGGTCACATCCATACGGGCCTTCCACGGGTCAGCTTGCGCCACCGGAACGCCTTCCGGGGTAAAGATCATCAGCACGTCGGCCTTGGGATCATATTGCGGCCATTCGGGCAGGCCCTCGCCGTTCGGATTGCCGGTCTTGGCGAAATTGGCCCAGTAGCTGTTGGTTTGATCTGCGATCCGGGCGTCCTTCGCCGTCAGCTTGTCCCCGTACTTGGCCTTCACTGTGTTCATGACATAGGGAATTTCCGTGGCATGAGGCGTGCCTGTCTTCCACTCGTCCTTCATCGAATCCGCAACGTAACCGAAACGGAATTCGTAGGCTGGAATACCCTGCTTGGCGATCGTGGCGGCGACAAAGCGTGACGGCTCCACCATCATCCTGTCCATGGCGATCTGGGTGTTGATTTCCTGAAGGGATTTGGAACCATCCGGATCGTAAGCGGCCTTGGCCTGGGCGGCAAAGGCACCGAAGGCCGCAAACGCTGCTTCCTTGGACGGCGCGAACCCGAAGCCGATATCGGCCGACGTGGCGCCGATCATGAACTGCACCTTGGCCTGACGGCCGGTTTCGTAGGCGCTTTGCGGGGCTTCGGTGACGATGACGCCATCGACCATCGGCCCGCCATAGGTATTGGCGGCGTTTTGCATGGTCATCATGCCGAGGCCGTCATTAATCTGCTCGGCCGAAAGCTTGCGCAATGCCGCAAGGGCCTCGGCACCCGTACCCTGAATGCCATGCTTTTTGGCGAGATTGACGCCGAGCGTTTCCGACGACGGCATATTCGGCTTATCTGTCCTCAGTTCCCGATTGCCCATTAGATTGCCACGGCCACCGCCCGACTGCACGATCGCCTTGGCGAACAGGCCCTTCGCCTGCGTGCTGGTCATAAGCATGTGGACCGAGCCACCGCCGGCGGATTCACCGAAGATCGTCACATTGGCCGGATCGCCACCGAAGGCCGCGATATTGGCCTGGACCCATTTCAGCGCCGCGATCTGGTCCATGTAGCCATAGTTGCCCAGCAGGCCGTTGTCTTTGTTTTGCTTGGTCAGCTCCGGGAAGCCGAAGAAGCCGAAACGGCCCAGGCGATAGTTCGCGCTGACCATGATGACGCCCTTTTTGGCGAAGGACGAGCCGTCATAGACCGACGGCGAAGACCCGCCGTTGACGAAGCCGCCGCCATAGATCCAGAAGATGACCGGCAACTTGGCGTCCTTGGCCACGCCCTCCGGACGCCAGACATTGACCACCAGGCAGTCTTCCGCCGGCGTGGTACCCAAGGGCGCGGCATCGCCGCCGAACGGGGTCTGCATGCAGTCATGCCCGTAGGTGTCGGCCACTTTCACCCCAGACCATTTGGCTGCCGGTTGCGGGGCGCGCCAGCGCAGGTCACCGAGAGGAGGCGCTGCGAACGGAATGCCCTTGAAGGACTCGACGCCATCGG
>CAMLPZ010000371.1 GCA_946482045.1 uncultured Asticcacaulis sp. | reverse complement strand
ACGGGGATATGGGCTTCGCGCAGGGCCTGGATGGCGCCGATCTGGGCAAAAGCCCGCGCGCCGCCGCCGGAAAATACCAGGCCGACGCTGTGGCCGGTGATGATGCGCGCCAGCCGGGCGACATCGGCGACATCGTGGGGATGGATGTGGAACCAGCGATTGGGCTTGATGGCGTGCAGCCAGGCATTCGTCCGGCCTGGAACCTGTGCTTTCGCTGCGCCTTCGGGATACAAGAGTAGCAGGTCGGGCGCGCGGTGCAGCATCGACTTCTCGCCCTCGGTTTGCCACAGGTCCGGCTTGGTTTCGGCGTCGGCCACCAGGAAGACATGGTCGACCTGGCGCACGCTCAAGAGGCGCCAGTGACTTTCATGCTTCTCCGCGACCTGGAGGACGAAGTCGTTCTCGGCCTCGATACGCGAAAAAGCCTCGGGCGTGGTGCCGTGAAAGCTTTTGTCCAGTACGGCGACCTTGTAGCCCAGCGCGCGGACTTGGGTGGCGACGCGTTCGACCATCGGAAGGATGCTGGCTTCGCATAGGCCGAAGAAGGCAAAGACGTTGGGCGTCACATTGGGGACGGTGCGCCGGACGCGGTCGATGATCTTGCGCGACAGGGCCAGCAGCAGTTCGGGGCGCGAATCGATGGCCTTCAGGAAATCCTCGCGCGGCATGGCCAGAAGGTCCGAGTCGCGCAAGGCTATAACGCTTGAAGTATGATAGGTGCCGGCGATCAGCGACATTTCACCCACCGGTTCGCCGGGACGGATAATGCCGATCAGGCTCTGTTCGTCGACATCCTCGTCGTGGCGGAAAACGCCCAGGCGGCCGGAGCGCAGCAGGTACAGATGGTCGGATTCGTCGCCAGCGCTGAATAGCCGCGAGCCTCCGGGTAGGGAAATCAGGCTGGCGCCTTCACCCAGGGATGTGCCGAACAGGCCTTCCAGTGCCTCCTGCAGCGACGATTCGGTCTTGATCTCATTCATGCGATTCACAAACAGCAGCTTAGGGGCTCGGCAAATAGCGAAACGATATGTCTTTCTATCTGTCGAACACAGGGTCTCATCCTATATAGGTGCGCCCGAATTGGCTTCTAAAGGTTTAAGGCAATTAACCGTGAGTGAAATCCATATCGTCAAACTGTGTGTCGGCGCCGATAGCGTGGAGGACCTGCTGAGATGGGAGCGGGCGCGCGGCGCCGTGTCCTATATTCACACGCGCAACCGGCCGACGCGGCATGAGGAGCTGCTGAACGGCGGATCGCTGTACTGGGTGATCAAGGGTTCGATCCTGTGCCGGCGCGAGATCGTGTCTTTCGAACCGGCGGACGACAAGGAAAACCCGCACTGGATTATCGGGTTGAACACCAAACACATCCCGACTGAGTCTCAGCCACGGCGGCCGTTTCAGGGCTGGCGTTACCTCAAGGCGTCAGAAGCCCCGCGCGATATCGCCGAACACGAACAGGACATGCCGCCGGAACTGGCCAAGGCGCTCAGGGAGGCGGGAGTTTGGTGAGCCCGCGCATCCCAAAAAGGCATAAAGCGGTTTTTGGATAAGATGCGCGGCAAACGAAAACTAAACCGCGATATTGTCGATCAGGCGCGTCTTGCCGAGCCACAGGGCGGCGAGCAGCCGCTGTGAAGTCGTATCCGGCGTGATTTCGCCCAGCGTCACCGCATCGCGCAGGGCGATATAGTCGATCTTGCCAAAGCCGGCGGCCGCCAGATCCGCCTTGGCGGCTTTAATCGCGGCCACCTTGTCACCACTGGCTTTGATACGTTGCAGAGCTTCATGCAGCTTCGGCGCGGCGGTGCGTTCCTCGGGACTGAGATAGGCGTTGCGCGACGACATGGCCAGGCCGTCGTCCTCACGCAGCGTCGGGTGGCCAACAATGTCGATGTCCATGTCGAAGTCACGGACCATCGCGCGGATGACGGCCAGTTGCTGATAGTCCTTCTCGCCGAAAACAGCGACATCGGGCCGGACCTGGTTGAACAACTTGGATACCACGGTCGCCACACCGGAAAAGAATTGTGGCCGGAAGTCGGTCTCGAGGCCCAGCGCCGGACCGGCCATTTCGATGCGGCTAACGAAGCCCTTCGGATAAAGGGCATCTGGCGTCGGCAGATAGACGAGGTCGCAGCCAACGCTGTCCAGCAGGGCCAGGTCCGTGGCTTCCTGGCGCGGATAGCGGTCGAGGTCTTCGGTGGGGGCAAACTGCAGGGGGTTGACGAAGATCGACACCGTCACCACATCACAGAGTGAACGGGCATGACGCACCAGCGCAAGATGGCCCTCATGCAGCGCCCCCATGGTGGGCACGAACCCGACCTTTCCACCTGACCGTTTCAGACGCGCCATCTCCTGGCGCAGTTCGGCAAGCGTGCGGGCTGTGGCCAGGGTCGGGGGTGTTTTTTGAGGTGATGTTTTGGGAGGATGAGTGTCCGGCATCGCGAAATCCGACGTCTTAACCATTTTCTCTAACGCCGATTTAAAGGCGATCTGGAAAACTTCAGTGTATGGCTGACCTTGTACCCGCTCGTAAAGTGATAATTTTGTGCGCCGCACTCATGGTCGTCGCCGGCCTGACCGGTTGCGACGACCGTGCGCAGAACAAGATGTGGGCGCACATCCAGGCCATCGAAGTCGACGCCCGTGAACACAAGGACACGCCTGCCGATCCGCGCAAGCTGTCCCCCAAGGATATTTCGCTGGCGGTCAAGACGGCAAAGGATCTCACCGTCAATGACGATGGCCTGTTCGACCGCAAGCGCGACAACAAGCTTGAGATCGCCGTTGTCGACCCGCTCGACGTGCCGCGTCCGGAAGGCGCGCCGCTCGATGCCCGTCCGTCCGGCGTGGTGTTCGACCTGGCCCAAGTTGCAAAGGAACTGCCCGATATTCCGGTGGCCGATGTGGCGCGCGAGGCCGTCCGCGCCAGCGCCGCGATTGCTGCCCCTGAGATTGCCAAGGCCGCGACGCCCCAGGTCGTGACACAG
>CAMLPZ010000370.1 GCA_946482045.1 uncultured Asticcacaulis sp. | reverse complement strand
CAGCGGCCCACCGGCATTGGTCATTGGCGCCACCACGATTGCCTTGCCGTAGCGAAAGGCATAGACGAGACTGAGCGCACCGACAGCATTCAAAATCTGGATGCCGGCCGCCAGCCACGGCCCGTCCAGCCCCCAGTTCACCGGCTTGGAAAAATCGGTCATCATCCATGCCGCCGGCACCAGGAGCAGACCGCCGACCATCATATAGAAAAAGATGCTTTCGGCACTCATGCTGTTATTGGCCAGTTTCATGAAATAGGCCTGGATGCCCCAGCACGCCATGATGATCAGGGCCAGCGGGAACCAGCTGCCGCCAGCGGTCAGCGACGAGAAACCGGCCTCGAGCGAAAAGTCGAACATCGGCAGGGCGATCAGCGCCAGGACGACGCCGACGACACCCAGCCAAGTGGTGCGTTCGCGCAGGAAAACGAACGACATCAGGATGGTCACCAGCGGCGACAGCGAAATCACCGGAAAGATGAGATAGGCCGGCCCGGTCGTCACCGTATAAAACAGCACCATCTGCCCGCCGGCGCCCAGTAGGCCGATGGCCAGGCCGTAGACAATCGACTTCCAGTCGCGATCGAGCTTCCATCCCGCCCTGGCCAGCACGAATACCGCCGGCAGGATCATGGTCAGCGCCCACACACAGTAGACGAGCGTTTCCGGAAAGCCGCGCTGGGCGGAGAGACCAGTAAAGGCGCCCCAGACGCCCCATAGCACGACGGTGCCGAGGGCGAAGATCAGCCAGCGTTTGTCAGATTTCGGGGTGGCGGCCGGTGCGGCATCACTCATAAGATCAGGCCCTCTCGACAGGTGCCGCTTCGATCAGCAAGAAGCATTCGAACTTCGCCGGGATACGGTTGGCTTTGGCGGTTACAGTCCCGAGATCGGCGCCATTAAAATAGTCGGTCAGCTTGTAATTGCCGGCCCTCAGCCCGCGCAGCTCCACCTGCCCGTCCCACGCCGGCCCATCCTTGGGCGTGTAAAAGGCGTAGTAAAGCTTACCGTCTTTTTCGACGGCGTGGGCTTCAGGCTTGTCAAATCCGATGTCGTAAAGCTCGCCGAGATACTGGCCCTTGGGCAGCATCTTGGCGTTGTAGATATCAGCCCACTTGCGCCACACCGCTTCACGTTCCGGTGTCAGGCGGAAGTTGGCGTCCTTGCCCCTGCCCTCGTTTGGCCAGGTGAACTTGGTCGAAATGACCGCGCCGATGCCGACGGTGGAGGCAAAATCATTGCCGCCGTCGCTCAGTTCGACGTGGTCCCCAGCATAGGCGGCGTCGCGGCCCATAAGCGCCTTCAGCGACTTTCCCTTGTGCCGGACCTGCCACGACGACAGCGGATCCGACGCTGGCACCTGGTTGGTATAGGGCAGGTTGTGGAAAGCGTAAGATGTGCCGCACGGGCAGAATTCAACGACGGCCTGCGGATTGGCGGCGCGCGCCGTGTCATAGACCATCTTCCAAAAGTCCTGGAGCTTTTCGACCGACTCTTCCGGGCGGGCGTGGTTGTGGGCGGGATTGTAGCACGGCGCTACGCCATTCATGTGCTGGCCATCGAGCTTGAGGCCCTCATAGCCCCACTCATGGATGATCTTGTGGACCAGCTTTTGCGTATAGTCGCGTGTCGGCTGATAGGCCGGGCACAGGTAGAAAGCGTTCCACCAGGTCACGTTCTGCACGGCGCCATTGGCATCGAGCAGCAGCATGTCGGTGTGATCGTGCAGCAGGTCGGAGCCCGGATCAACCGCCAGCGGAGCCAGCCACAATTTCGGTTTCAGGCCAGCGGCGCGGATCGCCTTGACGAAAGCGATCATCTCGGCCTCGGTACGGAACTTGCGCGGATCGAGGTTCCAGTCGCCTTCATTGGTTTGCCAGCCGTCGTCGAGCACGGCCCACTTGAAGCCCAATTCCTTCACCTTGGCGTAGGTTCCCTCCACCTCGGCGACGTTGAAGTTGCGGTCATACCCCCAGGCGCACCAGATGGCTTCGTAAGATCCTTCGGGCGCCTTAGGGGCCGCTAGGCCGCGCTCCGCCATGACGCGGCGATAGGCATCGAGCGTGGCGTAATAGTCGCGCACGTGAATGGTGACGAAGGTGTCGAGCGTCTCAAAGCTTTCGCCGGCTTTAAGTGCAATGGCGCGCTCTTCCGCAATGGCGATCGAAGCACCAACGGGTGTTGCCAGCAGCGGCAGGGAAATCAGCTTCGGCGTCAGTTCGATGTGGCCGGTGGCTATCCCGGCGTCCGGACGCCAGACGTCGACGACCGGTGTGCCCGAGCCATAGTCGGAAGCATTCATCCCCATGAAGTTCGGCTGGTCGAAACCGTCCTTGACCGGCTGGACCCAGTCGCGGCGATCGGGGTGGGTCGAGCCGGACCACGACCAGAATCCTGCGCCGGAAGCTTTGAGGGTATGGCCGTTGCCGCGCCACGACGCGATGTCGAGCGCCGTCTGACCGGAATTGCGGTAGGCGGTCTTGACCAGGGCAAATCCCGGGTAGTTTTCATAGAAGGACAGGGTGACGGTCTTCTCCAGACCTTCGGCCGAGCGGCCGCGCACGATGAACTGCGTACCCTTGCCGTGACGGTTGCTGAGCTTGACCTTCGACTGTCCGGCCAGGGCAAAGGCGTCGATCGTCCGGCCGTCCTTGAGCGTCACCGTGTCCGACGGCCCGAAATCGGTCAGGGCCAAGCCGTCGGCCTTGCGTACCAGTCGGCTGTAAAGGCGGCTGTCATATTCCACCGCCAGCGTGGCGTCGGCCGCGGTGGCAAGGCCCACCTCGGCACTGAAGGCGCGGCCGGCGCCAACGAGGCCCGAGGCGATGGCCGTGCCGGCGAACAGGCTTAACAATTGCCGGCGGTTCGTGAGCGGTCGTGCAATCATGGAACTCCCCTTCCCGGCCGTGGCAGCAGCCGGTCTGTAGCTTTGCACCAATCATGCACAGCTATAGAGATTACGCAAACAAAAACGAACGAACCGAAATTAAAAGTTTCGTTTTGTTGTCTTGA
>CAMLPZ010000369.1 GCA_946482045.1 uncultured Asticcacaulis sp. | reverse complement strand
TATCCGCACAAATGCCCTGGCACCATGGCGGATATATTTATGAGTTTACGACCTAATCCTGCATCCAGCTTCGCGCGCTTTTCCAGGCGATGACGGCAAACAGTGGGGCCCCGATCAGCGATGTCAGCACGCCTAAGCGGATATCACCCGAGGCCGGCACCAGCCGCACCAGTCCGTCGGCGACCAGCACCATGACACCGCCGGTAAGGGCCGATGGCCAGATCAGCCTGAACGGGTCCTTCACGCCCATGGAGCGAACAAAATGCGGCGCCGCTAAGCCAACAAAGCCGATGACGCCCGAAACCGCCACCGCCAGCCCCGACAGGATACCGGCGGCAAGGATAATCACCTGGCTCAACTGCGCCATATTGATGCCCATGGACCGCGCGGTTTCGTCGCCAAGCGTCAGGAAGCGCAGGCCCTTTCCCAGCTTCCAGCTCAGGAGGCTGGCCAGCCCGAGTCCGATAATGCACAGCCCCGCGTCTTCCCAGGTACGGTTCTCGACCGAGCCCATGGTCCAGCCCAGTATCTCGGCCGTCGTTACCGGCGACGGCGACAGATTGAAGACCAATGCCATCAGCGCGCCGCACAAGGCCGTCAGGCCGACACCCAACAGGATCAACGACTGGCGCTGCGGAAAGCGGGCGGTGAACAGCAACAACAGCACTGCGATAGTGACCGCGCCGAAAAGCGCAAAACCCTCTACGGCAAATGGCGTCAGGCCCAGCCCAAGTACAATCGCCAATGCCGCCCCGAGCCCTGCGCCGGAGGACACGCCAAGAATACCCGGCTCGGCCAGGGGGTTGCGCAGCAGGCCCTGCATCAGGGCGCCGCTCATCCCGAGCATGGCGCCGACCAGGAAGGCGGTGATGTTGCGCGGCAGGCGGATCTCCCAGACGATCTGCCCCGGCAGCGAGTCGGGCCGCGTCACGGCATCGATCCATAGCCTGAACGGCATGGGCACGTCGCCGAACAGCAGTAGGAGCGCGATCAGCGCCACGGCCGCGACCGACAGGGACAGATTGAGCGTGCGTGCCGACAGATGCATGGCTTACCTTATGGTCGTCTGCGACAGGGCTTGCAGATCGTAAGCCGCGTGCCAGGCGCTGCAGGCGACGGCCGTCGCCGGCACAGTGAAGTGCGGCGTCGTCTCTATGGCCTTGCGGACCAAGGGATGGCGGCCGGGCACGCGGCGCATGGCATAGGCGTCTTCGTAGAAGCCGAGCGCAAAGACCTCAGGTTTCATGCTGAGCAGGACCTCCGGTGAAAGGAAGTAGAAGCCCTTGGTCTGGCTTTCCATGCGGAACGACAGCCGCGTCAACAGGTCGCCCGTAAAGGTGTCGGGTCCGGCCGTATAACCTCCCGGCGTATAGTAGAGCACGCTCCGGCCAAGGCCTATCGGACGAACTGCATTCATGGCCGCACGGAAACGCTGGGCTTCGGCCTGCGCCGCCTGGGACAGCCCCAGTTCCGCGCCGACGCGTAAAAGCTCGCCTTCTGCCTGATCCAAATTCTGCAAGTCATTTATCGTTATGACCTTTATGCCGCTTTTGGCAAGACGGTCGAGCAGTTTGCGGTCGCCGCCCCAGGTGCGCACCACGATATCGGGCGCCAGGGCCAGGACGGCCTCGCTCTTGGCCGGGACGCGGCGAAGACCTTTAGCGCGGTCGCGGTAAAACGACTCGGGCAATCGCGCGCGCATCGACAGGCCCGCGACGCTGCTGCGCGGTACCAGCCCCAGGACGTACTGATCGGCGCACATATCGAGCGACACGACGCGCGGCACAGCGAACGCTTGCGATGACAGCGCCATCGCAAACACTCCACACGCCAGACTGTATCGCCATCCCCCTGCCGCCACCTATTAATGCCTTCTGATTTCCCTATCCCCAGAGGAGACAGGACAAAGCTTCCATTTGTGTAAAGCCAATAGGTGAATCGCTATCGCTCACAAAGTGCTTTTGCGACAAGCAAGTCGCATGCCTGAACTCTACAAAGCGCTTTACGACGCGGCGACAGGCGACTATTCCCAAGCCATGATTATAACCGACACCGCCACCACCTTGCGCACCCGCGCCTGGGCCGACTACGCGCTTATCGATTCCGGCGACGGCAAGAAGCTTGAACGCTATGGCGATTATCTGGTCGTGCGTCCTGAGCCACAATGCTGGTGGGTGCCCAAATACCCCGAGCTGTGGAACCGCGTCGACGCCACCTTCGACCCGGCCGGCGACGAAGACGAAGGCCGTTGGGCTTTCAACCGCAGGCCGGCGGAACAGTGGGCCCTGTCGTGGCGCGATGTGCGCTTCTACGGCCGTTTTACCAGCTTCCGCCACCTCGCCTTCTTCCCGGAACAGGCTGCCAACTGGGAGTGGCAATCCGCCGCGTTGAAGGCGCGCCCCGGCGCGCGGGTGCTCAACCTGTTCGGCTATACTGGTGTCGCCAGCCTCGCCGCCGCGGCCGCCGGCGCCAAAGTCACCCACGTCGACGCCTCCAAAAAGGCTATCGGCTGGGCGCGTGACAATGCCGTCCTGTCGGAAATGGCCGATGCCCCTATTCGCTGGATCTGTGAGGACGCAAGAAAGTACGTCCAACGCGAGGTCAAGCGCGGGTCGAAATACGAAGCCATTATCCTCGATCCGCCAAAATACGGACGCGGCCCAACCGGCGAGGTCTGGCGGCTATTCGAAGACCTGCCGGAGATGATCCATCTCTGCGCGCAACTGCTGTCGGATGACGCCGCCTTCCTGCTGCTCAATGCCTATGCGGCCCGCGTGTCGGGTCCGGCGCTTGCCCACCTGCTGGCCGAAGCCGTTGGCCCTGCGCGCGGCGGTACGGTTGATCACGGCGAACTGACGCTTATCGAGGATTCGCGCCCGCCCAAGGGCATCAAGCCGTCCGCCATTCAGCCCCGGGAAATCGGCCTGTCCTTCTTCGCAAGGTGGCAACGATGATCAAACAGATCACCTCCCTGACCAACCAGACGGTCAAGGACATCCGCGCCTTGCATATGCG
>CAMLPZ010000368.1 GCA_946482045.1 uncultured Asticcacaulis sp. | reverse complement strand
ATAAACACTGGCGAAGTTCCGATAAGCCGCATTGATGTCGGCCTTGTCCTGCGAACTCGAGAGGACGACGACAGGCATCGCGCGCAGTGTAACCTCGGCCTTGAGATTTTTCAGGACGTCCATGCCGCTGATGGTTGGCAGGTTCAGGTCCAGAAAGATCAGGTCGTAATGTCCCTGGTCAGGATTTTCGAGTTTCGCCACCGCCGCTTCGCCCGTTTCGACGTGGACGATGTCGATGCGGTCATTCTGCTTGCTCAGGGCCCGGCGGAGCAGCAGGGCATCGCTGGGGCTATCCTCGATGAGCAAAATCCTGAGGCGCCCATCTTCCTGCATACTCGCTACTCCCACCACGTAAAAGCGCCACCAAACACGGCCCGTACCTAACCCCGCGGCGGCAGGCGTGTCCAGACCTGCGTCCTGCAAAGTATTTTCATGACGCAACCCGAGAGCCTCAGCGTGTCGCCGGCAACCGCCGCGTGGCCGTCAATGGTCGCCGCGGCCCTCAGGCGGACACCCGCTCCAGGAAGGTCTGGATTTCGCGTTTCAGTGCCTCGGTCTGGTCGGAGAGGACGTACACTGATGACGCCGTCTTCTGCGCCGACACCGTGGCGTCGTCCGATGCCCGGTTCATGTCCCCGATGTCGTTGCTAACGCGGTCAGTATTGCGATAAGCGGCATTCATATTGGCGGCGATCTCGGCGGTGACGACGCTCTGCTCTTCGACGGCCGAAGAAATGCTGACGGCGATGGCATCGACCGTATCAACGCCCTTGCTGATCGTATCCAGCACCTGGATGACGTCCGCGGATACCTCGCGGATATTGTCGATATTAATCGTTATCTCGCTGGTGGCGCGGCCAGTCGCGGTCGCCAGTTGCTTGACTTCGTTGGCGACGACGGCAAAGCCCTTGCCGGCATCGCCTGCACGCGCCGATTCAATCGTTGCGTTTAACGCCAGCAGGTTGATCTGGCCGGTGATGTTTTGGATCAGATCAACGATTTCGACGATACGCTTAGTCGCCTCCTCCAGCTTAAGCGAGGTCGTCGAAGCCCGTTCCATCTCGGCCACAACATCGCGGATGGCGATGGAGCACGAGCCCGTCTGGCCGGCGATTTCACGGATTGAAGCTGACATTTCCTCGGCGGCGGCGGCCACCGTCTGGACGCTGCCCGACGTTTCACCGGTAGCGGCGGACACGGTCTGCGCCTTGTCGTGCACTGAAGCGACAATGTGAGTCATGTCGTCAGACGCGTGTTTCAGGTCATCAGTGGCGCCGCCCAAACGGCCCATGATGTCGCCCACCGTATCGCGGAAAGCGTTGATTTCAGCCTCTAGCCGGCTTTTTTGCTCGACCTTGGCCAGGGCATCCGCAGTCTGCGCCTCCTCGAAGCGGCGGGCGGCAAGCAGGCGGTCATTGAGGTGCAGCAGCGAGCGCGTCATGTCACCGATTTCGTCATGGCGCTCATCGCCCAGTGACGGCAGGTCCTTGCCATCGGTCAGGGCCGACAGACCGCGCGTCAGTTGGGCCAGTGGCAGACGAATGTCACGCGCGATGAACCAGCTGACACCGCCCAGCGCCAGCAGGGTGAAGACGCCAATGGCGCCAAACTTCGTCAACTGCGCCAGGAAGGCGGTATTGACGTCGTCGATATAGATCCCCGAGCCGACGATCCAGCCCCATTCCGGGATTCGCGATACGTAAGAGATCTTCGCCGTCGGCTTGGTCTTGTCCATGCCGGGCTTGGGCCACGAATAGCTTACGAAGCCGTCACGGCCGCCAATCACGGCCTGGGTCATCTCCGAGAAGAGCCGTATCCCGTTCGGATCCTTGATGTCGGATGCATCCGTGCCGTCCAGCTCAGGCTTGAACGGATGCATGATCATGTTCGCCTTGTCGTCGATGATCCAGAAATAGTTCTCGCCTTCATAGCGCAGCGCCTTAACCTGGGCGGCGGCGGCGGCCTTAGCTTCGTCCTCACCGATCTCACCGCGCTTGAAGCGTTCGTGCTGGGCGCGGATGACGCTGCCGGCGACCTCGACGACATTGCGCGTCTTGTCCATCCGGTCGCTCAGCATGACACCGCGATAGTCCATCAAGGATACGGCCGACACGGCGACAAAGGCGATGAGCGCCATGGCCAGGATCAACTGAAGTTTCCGCGCGACGGATATGTGTGAAAGCTTCAGCATGGCGCCCCCTGCGATCGTGAATATGTCGTTGGCGCATAAGGCGCAGAACGAGTGTTAACGATATTGGTATGCAAATGCTTAAGGCACGTCGCGCAAGCCTTTGACACCACGCGCTTCCGCACCCGGAGGCTGTTGGGCACCAGGGCCAAGCAACGGCAATTATCGCCAGGCGCGATATTGCCCCCACGCGAAGTGTGGTATTCATTCCCCCATCGATAAGACACATAAACAGGGTAGCGACATGACCGGACCTCATCTCGGCCGCCGATCCATCATCGCAGGCGCTACCGCCGGCATTGCCGTCGCCACTGCGCCCAAAGCGCGCGCCGCCGATACCCGCAAAGCCTATGCGATCATCGGCTGCGGCAGCCGGTCGCGCATGTTCCAGGATGCCATCTGGGGACCGCACAAGGATCATAACCGCATCGTCGCCATGTGCGATACCAATCCCGGCCGCATGGCCTATGTCGCCACCCGCGCGACCAAGGCCGGCGCGCCGGTGCCGAAGGCCTACGCCGCGTCCGACTTCGACAAAATGGTCAGGGAGACCAAACCAGACGCCGTCATCATCACCACGCCCGACGCATCTCACGTCGACTATATCCTGAAAGCGCTCGACGCAGGACTGGATGTCATCACCGAAAAGCCGATGACCACCGACGCCGCCAAGGCGCAGGCTATTCTCGACGCCGTCAAGCGCTCTGGCCGCCATATCCGCGTCACGTTCAACTACCGCTATTCGCCGTTCCGCACCCAGATCAAGGAACTGCTGATGAGCGGCGTCATCGGCGACATCCTGTCGGTCGATTTCCAGTGGCTGCTCAATAC
>CAMLPZ010000367.1 GCA_946482045.1 uncultured Asticcacaulis sp. | reverse complement strand
TCGGAATCCTGCGCGACTTCGGCACCCGCCTGCATTCCCGCAAACTCAGGGCCTTTGAGGAGCCGCCTTTCCGGTAATATAGGCGTGGCAGATAAAAAAAGGAGCGGTTTGCCTCTTGGCAAGCCGCTCCGATAGGATCAATGGACCTCCATCCATAGGTTTCGCGGCACCATTTTCACGCTCGGCAGATAGTGAAAACCGTGCCTAATTCCTGACCCCACTTTGCGCCCGCAAGCGTTTGCAATCGAATCAAGTTGCTGTGAATGTTGCCCTTTTCGGCTCACATACCGTTTATCAGTACGTGTTCCATCGGTGTGGACGTGAGCGATCCGCGCCCGGCATCATGGTATGAACACACCGGGTCGGCGGCTTTGGTTTCCAACGGTGGCGCACAGGGGCGCTACAGCTACCTGATGGCGGAACCGGTTGCCGAAGCGGTTCTTGCCTACGATGATACCGCCGACGCGGCGGAGATGTTGCGCGCGGCTACGGCCTTTGTGCAGCCGGAAAATCCTAAGCCTGGCCTGCCGCCGTTCACGGGCGGGCTGCTCGGCCTGGCGGCTTTCGAACTGGGGCCTCGGCTTGAGCGCATGGCGCGGCGGCCGTTCCGTATCGAAGGTCGCGGCGCCTGGCCGGAACTGGTATTGCGGCTCCATCCCGGCGTCATCAGCATCGATCACGTGACGGGTCAGGGGCTGGCGATCGGCCGAGGACGCAGCCAGACGGAAGCCGACACTGTCCGCGATCGCCTGATCACGCTTTATCACGAAACCGCCTCAAGACCTGCGCCGGTAGCGCCGCTGACCGACTCACCCCTTCGGCTCGAAACACCTGACGGCGTGCACGAAGACAAGGTCGCGGCGCTTGTCCGACAGATTCACGCCGGCGACCTGTTCCAGGCCAATCTGGCGCGCGGCTGGACCGGACGGTTGCGCGCCGGCGTCTCGCCGGGCGATGTGGCCGCCGCCCTGCACGGACGAGGCGCGGCGCCTTTCGGCGCCTTTTTGAACCTGGGCAACCGCGCCATCGTGTCGAACAGCCCCGAGCGCTTCATTCGCCTCGATGCCGAAGGCGCACTTGAAACGCGGCCAATCAAGGGGACGCGTCCGCGTGGCGCGACCGGAGCCGAAGACCGGGCGTTTGCCGCCGAGCTTGAGGCCAGCGCCAAGGACCGCGCCGAGAACCTGATGATCGTCGACCTGATGCGTCACGACCTGTCGAAGGTAGCTGAAACGGGCAGCGTCGCCGTGCCGGCACTGAACGCGCTTGAGACCTATGCCAATGTCCACCATCTGGTCTCGACCGTCACCGCCAAGCTGGCGGCGGGAAGGACCGCAGCCGATGTCCTGGCGGCGACCCTGCCGGCGGGCTCGATCTCAGGCGCGCCCAAGGTCCAGGCCATGAAGGTCATCCACGAAATGGAAGCGGCGCGCGGACCCTATTGCGGCGCGCTGTTCACGGTCGATGCCGGCGGGGCCATGGATTCCAGCGTGTTGATACGCACCCTGGCCTTCGAACGCGATGAAGCACAACGCTGGCACGTCCGGGCCGCGGCCGGCGGCGGCATAGTCGCGGACAGTGATCCCAAGGCCGAACGTATCGAGACGGAAACCAAGCTGTCGCTTATCCGGCAGGTGCTGGAAGGTTAGCGTCTCTTACTTTCACAACGCTACACACTTTTGGCTGCGCCGGACGTTGTTTTGGCGTATCGCTCTTATCACGATACCTTGCGCACAATGGCGGTGCCGTTGCGCGGATGATGGTAAAACGTGTCCTTGAAGGTGCTGTCACCCGGCAGAAACTTACCGATTGGCGAGGTGTATTCGTATTCGACTTCTGTCAGGACCAGACTTTCGCCCGCCGATATCTGATCGGTCGTAATCGAAGCTATGGTGCTATTGTCAGCATACTCAGCGATATTGTGGCCGTCGCTCCAGTTTACCCTGGCGATCTTGTCGGCGCCCATGGTGACGCAAGTGAGACGCACCTTGAGCTTGGTGCCCGTGGAAAAAGGCTGGAGCATGCTGGTGCCAATCTCCCATAGGTCGGTGACATTGGCATCGGTGAGGGTTTCCGACTGTGCGGCAAGATCCCCGATAGTCGCCGCCAAGTGGGACGTGCGGCGGCTGGCCATCATACCCAGGGTCAGTTCAGCCAGGGCAAGATAGGTCATAATAAGTATTGGCGCGATCAGTGCAAATTCAACAGCGGACACACCCCGGCGATCTTTCAAAAAGCCGCGCAGACGAACACAGTTGGCGAGACGGTTGAGAATACCCATTAGAACGGCTCGTTTCTGAAAATCACCTTGGCGGTGATCACTGCATTCTTGTTACTGAGCGTCGTCATGCCGGCTTGCAGGAACGGCGTGAACATTGGCCACTCGTAATAGGCGCGCACCATCTGAATCTTGCTGCCCGAACCGATAACATAGGCGAAATTGGCTGTTTCAAATTCGCCGTTCTTGATCAGGTCGGTTGTGGGCACCATCGCGAAGCTGTCGTAGGTCTGGACATCGACCTTGAGGCTGCCTTCACACGATCCGGCCAACCACGTCATATTGGCGCAAATTTTCTGAGTAAAACTAGCCGCGGTCGAGTTTGCCTGCGTCAGTATACCGGTACGTATCTGGCGCGATGCGAGGTCGGTCGCATTGTCGAGCGTGACCGACAGAAGGACGATCAGGGCCAGTTCAAAGCAACAGAGTATCATGAAAATAAGTGGAAAGGCGATCAGGGCGAACTCAACCGCCGCCGAGCCCCTCCTGTCTCCTGCCTGCCTGCGGAGCTGCGCAATCCAACGAAGCGTGCGTTTTTTCGCCGGCATGTCCGGGTCCGATTCCTATATCTGAGGTCAGACCAGTATAAGGCACGTCGGTCAATAGTCGGTTAAGCCGATAAGACTTTAGAACCTGATGCGCAGATGTTGAACGACATCACGCTCTATTTTTGCTTATCGCGATATTCAGCCGAAAACCGCTGCGCACTTTTCGGCATATCGCTCTTTTGTTTGCCGCGATATTCAGCCGA
>CAMLPZ010000366.1 GCA_946482045.1 uncultured Asticcacaulis sp. | reverse complement strand
GGTCGCCGGTGCGGAACCACTGGTCGCCCTTCTTGAAGACGTCGGTCAGGACCTTTTTCTGCGAAGCGGCCTTGTCGGCATAGCCGGAATAGGCATGGCGGGCGTCGTGGGCGATGTGGCCGATAGCCTCGCCGATTTCGCCAGGCTTGCACTCGATGCACAGGCCGTTCTGGCCGCGGACCGGCATTTCACTTTCGATGTCGAACTGGACCAGACGGACATTGAATTTGTTGCGCAGGATGCGCGGCACGCGCGCGATGGCACCGGAATGGCCGTCGAGATTGAATAAAGACACGTTGCCTTCGGTCGAGCCGTAGAATTCGAGCACGTCGGGAATCTTGAACCGGCTCTTGAACTGGTCCCAGACCTCGGGCCGCATGCCATTGCCGAACGCCATACGGACCTTGTGCTTGCGTTCGTCGTCCGGGTTGGGGGCGGGCGGCGAGTTGACCAGGTAGCGGCACAGTTCGCCGATATAGACGATGTGGGTCACGCCTTGCAGGCGGACATCGCTCCAGAACTGGCTGGCCGAGAACTTGCGCTTGAGGACAATGGCGCCGCCGTTCATCAGGGCCGCGCCCGTGGCGCACAGGCCGCCCGTGGCGTGATAGAGCGGCAGGACGCAATAGACACGGTCGCCAGGCCTCATCTTGGTCAGACCGGCGAAGGCCTTCATGTAGAGTTGGGCGCGGGCGTTGGAAATCTTGGCCGCCTTGGGCAGGCCGGTGGTCCCTGATGTATAGATATAGAGGGCGGTCGACGAGGACTTCAGGTCGGCGCGCGGCGTGCGGTCGGGACGGACGGTTGATACGCCCTTGATGGCGGCGTCGAGGCTGCGGCAGTCCTCGGTCTCCTGTTCCCGCGGCAGATCCAGAACCCACAGTGCCTGGAAGCGCTCTATCTGGCTTTCGACCTCCAGGAAGCACGGCATGGTCGTCAGATCGACCAGGGTCAAAGAGGCCATCGAGATATTGAGGCAATGCGCCAGGCCCTTGCCCGTCAGCGAGTTGTTGATCAGGGCGGTGACGACCCCGATCTTGTTCATTCCGATCCAGATCGCCAGGTATTCCAGCCGGTTGGGCATGAACAGCGCGACGGTGTCGCCGGGTTTCAGGCCGCGTTGGCGGCCCCAGTGGGCGTAGCGGTTGGCCATGACGTCGAGCTGCTGATAGGTCAGGCTCTTGCCTTCGAAGATAATGGCCGTCTGCGTCGGCCATTGATCGGCGGCGTGTTCGAAGTCATCGCAGACGAGATTCGGCGAATCGGGATTGACGCTGCGGATGCGGCGGAGAATCCGCAGAAGGCGGGTGATGAAGGTGGCGTCACGCCTGATATTGCCGATGAAACCCATCCGCCGGTTCGCTCCCCTGAGAGGCATCCTTGCACGTGCCCCGAAACTACAGCCGAATCATTACACCTGAACTCTCAAAAAGCTGTGAATCGGTGTTTTTTTAAGGCATTGGTTTCCGTAAGCGTAGGGGAGGGGCGCGCCTCTTGTCCTCACTCTTGCCATGCGGCGGACAAACCTGATAACAGGCGGACATCTTTTGATTGGAGTGTCCCTTGACCGTCGCCGAAGCCCTCGAAAACATCTACACGTCGCTGGCCAACGACAATGCCGAGATCGACACGCACATCAAGGCGTTGAAAGAGGCCCTGGCAGCCGAAGGCCTCAAGGAGGCGGTGGTCCAGCCGACGCGCCTGGCCCAGAATAACCGCGCCGGCCGCAAGACCATGCAGTCCTATTTTCGCAAGCGCGGCGTCACAGTAATCTTTTCAGAAGATTAAAAGCCGGGATAAAGTCTTCGGGCGGAATTGTGACAATCCCGTGAAACTTTCGCTGAAGTCACGCAAAGCCCTTTTTGCCAACATAATTTTTGCCTATAAGTCCGCGCGGCGTGTTCAGTCCCCGGATCATCCGGCAGCTTGTCATGCCTGACGCATTGCGCAAGACTTGCGCATAACATTGTCGCTGATTCTCTACCGGTGATTGACCGGCCGCGACGCGGATGTGAGGTAGGAATGAAAAATTCTGTGTCCCAGAGCCCCCGCCCCTTGAGCCCCCTGTCGGTGGCGGTCATGGCCATGGCGGCGTCAATGATGACCTGGGCCAACAATGCCGCGGCCCAGGCCGTGGGCGGTCCGGCCGGATCGTCGCCGATCACCGGCGCCGTCGACTGGATACAGCAGACCCTGCTGGGCCGCGTTGCCACTACGGTCGCCGTCATCGCGGTCGCCGCGGTCGGTTTCATGATGCTGACCGGCCGCATGAACTGGCGCTACGGCGCGACCGTCATCGTGGGCGTCTTCATCCTGTTCGGTGCGGCGACGATCGTTGGCGGCATCCAGGCCATGGCGCGCTAACGCCATGACGGACCTGGTCAAATCTCCGGTGTTCAAGGCGCTGACCCAGCCGCAGATGTTCGCCGGCGTGACCTACAGCTACTTCATCATCAATGCGGTGGTGACGACCGAAGTCTTCCTCATCACGCGTTCCTTCTGGGCGTTCGCGGTGTCGCTTGTCATCCATGCCATCGGATATCTGGCCTGCCTGCGCGAACCCCGGGTCTTCGACCTGTGGATGACCAAGGTGCAGCGCTGCCCCCGCATTCGCAACTGGCGCTACTGGCGCTGTAATTCCTATCATCCTTAAGTATTTTTAGATTATGGCTGACGAAAGCAAGGGATTGGGCGGTTTCGCGGGCTGGGCCAAAAAGGAAAAGCGCGTCGGCGACCAGTTGCCTTACGACCATTTCCTTGACGACCGCACGATCGTGCTCCGCGACGGCAGCCTGATGCAGTCGCTGTATCTCGAAGGGTTCGCCTTCGAGACGGCGGATACCGAAGAGGTCAATCACCGCCAGTTCATCCGGGCAGCCGCTCTACGGGCCATTGGGTCTTCGCGCTTCGTCCTTTATCACCACATCATCCGCCGCAAGGTCAGTGTCGGCCTGAACGCCAGCTATGACGACCCGGTATGTGGCCTGATCCAGTCGAAGTGGCAGGACAAGCTGTCGTCGCGCCAGCTGTTCGTCAACGACCTGTTCATTACCGTTGTCCGCCGCAACCCCAAGGGCAAGGTCGGGTTCGCCGAACGGCTCGCCGACATGTTCGG
>CAMLPZ010000365.1 GCA_946482045.1 uncultured Asticcacaulis sp. | reverse complement strand
CGGCCGTTGAAGTCGGCGTATTTCACCAGCGGTTGAAACATCAATGGCACATTGCTCATGGCATCCCCCTTTCGACGGTCGGCAATTTCAGAAAACAGCGGCGTCGGTCGAGACGCCTTTAGGGTCAGGTCCGAAACGGTTGGCGCCTTTGGTGCCGTCCATAACGTGAAACACGAAGGTCACGACGCTGGCCAGCCACGTCGGAAGCCAGACCCAGAGGAACATGGGAGCCAGGGCTGCAAACATGTCCATCATGGCAGCCTCGTCCTCCGCCTGGACCGCCTGCAGGTCGACGTCCTTCATGGCCGCGATAAAGGCCGTGCCGTTGAAGACAAAGTAAATGATCAGAGTAACGATCAACACCACCAGCGGAAAAATCACCCACCAGCCCGTCCGGTTGATATCGTGAAAGCGGCGCACGCTGACGGCGATTGTCGGCAGCAGCATAGCCAATGAAAACAGGTTGGTTGCGGCTTCCATCGGCGCCTTGAGACCGGCAATCGCGCCGATCAGGCCTAAGGCGATGCTGACGACGAACTGGAACAGGACGAACAGCCAGTATTCGCTCCGGCGCGCACGGCCGTTAAATTGTACGTATTTGACAAGCGGCTGAAACATCAGCGGCGTATTATTACTGGCCATAGTTCTCTCCCGGTTGCAGTCGGAAGGTATCGCCAGACGTCCCCCCGAAGCCTTTGGCGAGGTTATGCCGTTTTTCAAAGTTCGGCAACCTCGCGCTACGACGCCATCACCGATTGTCCCAATCAGGCACAAGGATGCATCACATCGAGGAGAAATCCGCAGGGCCAGTGTTATTTCATTTGTTAACCATTTGTTTCAATTGAAAAAAACGGGTTAAACATGTGTGCGACGCGTCATGCCGCGTGAGCTGCCCCGTCCGCCAGCCATGGCGCGATATTCAGTTTTAAGCCACCCGACGATGTCCGCAGATTCCCGTCGACGCGGTCAAGGCGCATAAGTCCGAGACCGAAGGCGCCGGCCTGCCCCAAGGTTTCGCCGGCGCGCAGCTCGCCGTTCAACACCTCGGCGCCGGGCGGGTGGGGCAGGGAAGAGACATAGCCGAGGATGCGATTCTTGATCTGTCCACGTCGTTTCATACGCGATGTCAGTTCCTGCCCAACGTAACAGCCCTTATGAAAATCGATCGCATCCAGCACATCGAGATTGGCGTCGATGGCGTAGAGTTCGTCCTTGCCGAAATCGTAACCCGGATCGCTTAAGGATCGTGCCATGCGGAATTCCTCCCAGGCGGCGGCATCGGCCGTGGCGTGATGCTCGCCGTATGCGAATCCGAAGCTGGCGGCGATAATCTCTGCCCGGGCGTCGGGCGAAAAGCCATCCGGAAGGTCGCCGCCGAAGGCAACGAATACGGCGCGCTCCAGAGGCTCGATCGTCACCTTGGCACGCAGCCTGTACATATTCAGTTTGGCCAGTAGTTCATCGCGCGCCGACAGGGGCACGTCCAGCCACACCTCGTCCGGGCCCACGGCCTTGATGATGCAGTCGGCGTACATCTTGCCTTGCGGACGCAGGAATGCGCCATAGTAAAGGCGATCCTCTCCGGACGAAGCGGCGGCGGTAATGCGGTCGATATGCGCCGTGCACAGGCCCTTCAGGAAGCTGGCCCAGTCGGGACCGGTCAAGCGCACCAGGGCGCGGTGTGGCAGTTCGGCGATGGCTGTCATATATGTGGTGCTTTATAGCTGATAGGGCTTCTGTAGCCCATGCTTGCGATTTAACGCCGATACCTTAATGAGTAGGGTGAATGAAGACGGCATTTCCGATCCTCCTGCTGGCGATTGCAGAGCCCGCCAAAGTGCTGGCGCTGAGCGGGGTCGCGCGCCGCTTGCGCCAGGAAATTCCGAACGCCCGCATTACCCTCGTCACGACAAGGCTATCGGCCGAACTGTTCCAAGATGATGAGCTGATCGACGAGTTGCAAGCGATCGACGGGGCGATTTTTCAACTGAAGACGCTGGGCATCCTGACGGATCTCAGCCGCCGGTCCTGGGGCTTGTGCGTCGATATCGGCCCAACCATGGTTTCCCGGCTGATCCCCGCCAAGACGCGGTTTACCCTGAACGCCAACGACCCGGCCGGACCTTTGTCGCAGTTGTGCCGCGCGCTTCGTCTTGACGAGGCGGAGGTCGCGCCCTCCCTACGTGTGTCGCCGGCGCGCCAGGCCGGGGTGCGGACCTTTCTCGACAACGGACGCGGCATCGCGCCGCTGATCGTCATGGCGCCTGGAGCCAGCTGGCTGGGGCGGCGCTGGCCGACCGAACGCTTCGCGGTGCTGGCGACGCGGCTGATGCGCAATGATGGTCCCTTTGCCGGCCATAGTTTGCTTATTCTCGGCTCGCAGGACGACTATGAAACCGCGGTGGCGCTAAGAATGGCGACGCCGCGCGCCCGGGTGCTGGAACTGACGGGAAAACTTGACCTGCTGAGCGCCTATGCCGCGCTCAGGCACGGCTCGGTCTTCATTGGTAACGACGAAATCTGGCTGCACCTGGCGGCCGCTTCAGGCATAGAGACCTTCGCTTTGATGGGGCCGTCCGACGACGCGGCGGCGCCAATCGGCGAGAATGTCCATATCATCCGTGGACCGCGCAGTTTCGCAGCCATACAGGCGGCTGACCCAAAGTTGAGGCTGGACATCTGTCACATGCTCGATTTATCGATCGACACGGTTTATGACGGCATCGTCCGGGTGATGGAATCAAATGGGCGCGCGCGAAACGCGCGGACCGAGGCCGTCGTCGAATAGCTTCTTTATCTTTGTCGCGCTTTTAGTCCAAAAAACCGCATGACACTTTTGGAAAGCGCTTGCCTTGGAGGGCGCCATGCCCCGTACTTTCGACCTCATCATCCGCAACGCCGACATTATCAACCACGCCGGCCGCGGCCGCGGGGACATCGGCATCTCCGGCGGCAAGTTCACGGCGTTTGGCGACCTGTCCCAGGACGGCGCCGCCGAGATATTTGACGCCACGGGGCTTCTGGCCATGCCCGGCGTGATCGACACCCAGGTGCACTTCCGTGAGCCGGGGCTGGAGTGGAAGGAAGACCTTGAGACCGGCAGCCAGGCCGCCGTGCTTGGCGGAGTGGTCGCCGTGTTCGAGATGCCGAACACCAATCCAAC
>CAMLPZ010000364.1 GCA_946482045.1 uncultured Asticcacaulis sp. | reverse complement strand
CCTTCCGGATTGACGTAGATCAGGCCCATCTGGACGGCGCCCAGGCTTTCGTCCAACTGGCGCTCGCCGCTATAGCGCTCGTCGCCGAGCCAGGTGCCTTCCGGTCCCCAGTAGAGTTCCTCGGGCTCCCAGGTGTCGGCGCGGCCGCCGGCGAAGCCGAACGTCTTGAAGCCCATCGATTCGAGCGCGACATTGCCGACCAGAACGTAGAGGTCCGCCCAGGACAGCTTGTTGCCGTACTTCTGCTTGATCGGCCACAGCAGGCGGCGCGCCTTGTCGAGATTGGCGTTGTCGGGCCATGAATTGAGCGGGGCGAAGCGTTGCTGGCCGCCCCCTGCCCCGCCGCGTCCGTCCGTGGTGCGGTAGGTGCCTGCGCTGTGCCAGGCCAGGCGGATGAACAGGCCGCCATAATGGCCGAAGTCGGCAGGCCACCAGTCCTGGCTGTCGGTCATCAGGGCGTGCAGATCCTGGATAACCGCGTTGAGATCGAGGCTCTGGAATTCTTTTGCGTAGTCGAAGCCCTCACCCAGCGGATCGGACTGTTTGGAGTTGGCGTGCAGGACCGAAATGTCGAGCTGTTCTGGCCACCAGTCGCGGTTTCTACGGCCGTGCGTGCCCTTAGCTTGCGGGCCTTGGCCGTGCGCGACCGGACACTTGCCGGCTGATGCGGTGTCACCTGGGTTATCCATTGGGTTTGCTCCTGTGGCTGTTTCCCGGAGCGATAGGCCGAAAGGTGTAAAGCGGTTTCGGCGAAATATCGCGGCAAACATTACTTACGCCCGCCGCGATTATAAGTGGAATTGATTATATTTGGAATTTTCTCAAGAAAAATTGATAGCGCTGACCACTAGGCCATCCGGCCTGACCAGACGGGCGTCACCGGCATCTGGCCATGGGCGATCTCAACCAGCACGTCGAACACCGTGGCCTGGATCGGTGCGATGCAGGTGGCGTCGGACGTGTCTATACGGATGGCGATACCCTCCGCTACCGTCCTGAGCGTAACGATGGTCGAATCGGAGATGGTGATGATCGTGCCGTTGGCGGTAACCCGGACATCAAACCTGTCCGCCCAGTGTTCAGCCAGTCGCAGCACATCGGCAGCCGGTTGCGCCATCCCGATCAGCGCTTCGCTGGTGATGACGGTATGGGGCATGGGCGCGCTCCGCAGGCTAGAGGTAATCGAATGCGGACGGCGAGTCAGTTCTTTAAAGCCACCCTTGGGCCGCCTGCGTACACAGGTGCACGCAGATGACAAGTCTCTCCTGGAAATATCGAAATTTTTGCGCGTAAAATGGCCCGATGTAATTTTCTGCAAAACTTGCAACCGTCACGAACGGATGCCGGCCCCATGTCTAAACGCGGATATCGAGCGCCCTGGCAGGCGCAGCGGCGGGCGATGGTCCTGCCTCAAGACCCCGCAAGCTGCCACCGAGGACCACCGCCTGGCCGCGCGTTGGGTCGCTTTCGGCGTTGATGCCATAGGGGCCGGATTTCGGATGCGCCGGGTCGATATGCTTCCTGGCATAGTCGACGTCCGTACAGTTCCGGCAGGTAAAGCCATTGACTGTCACGGGTTGAGGATAGTCACCGCTGATCGGCATTTTTGTCCGCCTGTGATGTGCTTCATTGTCATACGCAAGGGTGTACAGATCGGTTACAGCGTTATTGCAAAAAACAGCCAATAGGCCATCTTGCCGGGCCAGGGAGGCAGCCATGACATTCGAAACCCGCACCCTTGGCGAAGACGATGAGGCCTTCAGCGTCGATGTCCGCCAGCCCGCTCACCCCACCCGCACCGTCGTCTTCGCGGCGGGGCGCGGCGGCAGTCCCCACCGTCACAGCACGTTGCTGGCCCGGCTGGCGGACGAAGGCCTTGCGGTCATCGCGCCGCACTTCGACATGATTACCTCGCCCATGGCCAAGGCGGATGACCTAACAGTGCGCATTGGCCGCCTGGAACGCGCGATCGCCGCCTTCGCGCCCGTGGGCGTCCCGATTGTCGGCGTCGGGCATTCCATCGGCGGGAGCCTGCTGCTGGTGCTGGCGGGCGCGACGGCCTGGACCTTTTCCCGGCAGGGCGTATCGGCCACGGCGAAGACCCGCTTCCGGCACCTCGCCCTGTTCGCGCCACCGACGCAGTTCTTTCAAAGCCCCGGCGCGCTGGATAATGTCGACGTCGCCGCCACTGTCTGGGTGGGGATGCGCGACGACATCACTCCACCTGACCAGGCCTTGTTCCTCAAGGACACCATTGGCGCCGAGGTCCGCCTGGTCGAAGACGCCGACCACTTCACCTTCATGGACGACCTGCCGCCGCGCGTCACGGATTCGCACCCCGACCGCACGGCATTCCTGTCCACCCTGGCCGATCAGGTGGTTTGTCTCGCGTCGGGGTAACGGCCTACGACCAGGTAAGGGCGATCACACTGTCGGCGGGTGCTTCGAACTCACGTGCGTCATCGTCCACCTTGCGCGTCCGGTAGCGCGACGGCTTGACGCCGACGCTTTCGGCCGCGATGTCGGGCAGCGCCTTGCCTTGTTTCGGCATCAGGCGAATATGCGCCGGATAGCCTTCCGGCCCCTTCAAGGCCAGGTGCAGGGTATCGGCGTTCAGGATCACCTTGTACGGATAGTCGGCGAATATCCGGAACGGGATGCCGCGTTCGTAAAATCCGCGTGCCGCCAGTATGAATGCGCCACCGCAGCCGTAGATTTCCTGCCCGACCTGCCCCGCCCGCTGGCCGTCGACATACAGATCCTCCATCGGGAACGACAGCCTGGCGTCGATATGCCCGTTGCGGATATTCTCCTTGGCGATGGCATCTTTCGGCAAGGCGTCCGGGTAGTAGGCCCAACTGCGGTCAAAGGCAAAGCGGCGGAATTCGGCGAGCAAAAGCTTCATTTTCGGCGGCAGGTCCTCTGCCGCAAGGCGCAGGACTTCATCGAAGGCCGAAAAGGATTCGAAACATTCATAGGCCGCCATATAGGGCGCATCGTGCAGGCAGGTCACACCGAAGAAGTTGTTGTAATGCCGGGCGTGATCGATCGTAGAATCCCACAGCACGCAGTTGTGCAGGAAGCTGGCCAGGAAGACGTCCGCCTGGGACAGATAGCGTTCGTTCTCCTCGATCTTCCATAGCTTGACGCAGGCGGCCACGCCCCACGCCGT
>CAMLPZ010000363.1 GCA_946482045.1 uncultured Asticcacaulis sp. | reverse complement strand
GTCATCCGCCCGGCCATGAAGTCATCGTACATCGAGTTGGTCTCATCAGGCCCGGCCCCCAGCCAGGCGTTGATCTGGTCCTCGACCATCTCTTCTGTAAGTTTCGCGCCCTCGGCCCTGCCGACTTCAAGGCATTCGTGCAGGATGCCACGCGCCAGCTCGATAATGCCCGGCTCGTGGAACACCTTCATCGGCTTGCCGCTCAGGCAGAGAATGGCCCCTCCCCCGGCGTTTACCAGCAGTTTGCGCCACAGGCGCGTCGTCATGTCCTCGGTCAGCGAGACATCGACGAAGGTGCCGCCGAACAGCGCCTGAAAGGCCTGGCCGTCGATCGAATCCTCGACCACCAAATGTGCGCTGCGACGCCACGCCGCCCGGCCGGCGCCGAGTTTCGACGCCGGGATATCGACCATGACCGGCAGGATCAGCGTCGTGACCGGCGCATGCGGCGCAGTATTCTCGACGTGCTCGACGCCGTTTTGCAACACGGCGATGCGCGTACCCGGCTGGATGGCGCGGTTAAGCGCTTCCGTGGCCGAGGCCACCTGATGCGCCTTGACGCACAGCAACACCCAGTCGGCCGGCGGCGATCTGTCGGCCGTCACGACCCGCACCGGACGTTGGCGGACCTCGCCATCACTCATAGTCACGCTCAGCATATCGAACGGTTCGCGCGCCACGAAGGTCACATCGTGGCCGGCGCTGAGCAGGGCCATGCCGACGGTCAGGCCAATGGCGCCGGGTCCGATGAGAGTTATGGTGGCCATGGCGACTCACGAGTTGAACTTGGTCGCCTTATAACCTTAAAAAGCGAGTTATGTCCAAGACCACACCCGCGACCCTTTTCTTGACCCAGGCCGGCATCGCCTTCGACCTGCACCCCTACCCTTACGACCCTGATGCGCCGCGGGTCGGGCTTCAGGCCGCCGAGGCATTAGGGATCGATCCGGACCAGACCTTCAAGACACTGATGGCCGAACTCGACGGCAAGCCGGTGTGCGTCGTTGTCCCCTCGCCCCAGGAGGTCAGCATGAAGAAACTGGCCACCCATTTCGGCGGCAAGTCGGCGAACATGATGAAGGTGCCGGATGCGGAACGGCTGACCGGGTTCAAGGTCGGCGGCATTTCACCGTTCGGTCAGAAGAAGACGGTGCCGACGGCAATCGATGAAACCGCACAACTGTTCGACGTCGTCTATATCAATGCCGGCCAGCGCGGCTTGCTGCTCAGCATCGCGCCGGACGATGCCGCGCGTGTCCTGAGCGCAGGATTTGTGGACCTGATGGCTTAGCTTTTACCTTCTCCCCGCGTGCGGGGTATAGCGCCAGCGAAAGTACCGCTTCCGCCAGCATTGGGTGGCCCGCAACGCCGGGTGAGAGGCAAATTACACGCTCCATCATCTTGGCAAAGAGCCCCTCACCCGAGCCCTCTCCCCGTAAACGGAGAGAGGGGACTAAGGCTAACTCCCGCCGAACCAGTTATAGCCCATGTCCTCCCAGTAGCCGCCGGGATAGATGTTGCTCACCCAAATTTCGACAATGTGCTTGGGGTTCTTGTAACCAAGTTTGGTCGGCATGCGCAGCTTCATCGGAAAGCCGTATTCGCGCGGCAGAATCTCATCCCCGAGAGTAAAGGTCAGAAGCGTCTGGGCGTGCAGCGCGGTCGGCATGTCGATCGACGTATAATAGCCGTCGGCGCATTTGAACCCGACATATTTGCAGGTGGTATCCGCCCCTACCCGCTTGAGGAATTCCGAGAAGGTCACCCCGCCCCACTTGCCGATGGCGCTCCAGCCCTCGACGCAGATATGGCGGGTAATTTGTGAGGTCTGCGGCAGACCATAGAGCTTATCGAGCGTCCACGGCCGCCGGTCCTTGATCTTGCCCGACAGCTCCAGCCGGAAGGTCGCGGGATCAACCACCGGCGCCTTGCTTTTGGCGTAGAAGGCGTTGAACGGGAAAGGCTTTGTAACATCAGCCTCGGTATATTCCTGCGCCATCGCCGCTGGGTTGAAGATCAGCGCCTGCGCCCCGTCATTGAAGCGCGACACGGCTTCAAGCATCTTTTTGACTGAACCATAATGGTTCAGCGTCACGCCGGTCGCCAGCGACAGCCCACCCAGCGTTAGCACATTTCCAAGCAGCCGGCGCTTGCCTGGGTCCTTCAACAGGCCATTGGCTTCCTTGAGGATCGCATCTTCGTCGTTTTTGATCTGCTCTTCCATCATCGCCCCCAGACCATGGCCTTGACGGTTTTCGGCACGAGCAGCGCCATCACCACATGCACGACGATAAAGGCGCAGATGCCGGCCATGGCGAAAAAGTGCACCCGCCGCGCCCCTTCATAGCCGCCGACCAACACCGCCAGCCAGGACAACTGCACCGGCTTCCACAGCGAAAGCCCCGACACGACCAATACGATCAGGTCGATGATGGCGAACAGATAGGCCGCCTTCTGGATGGAATTGTAGATGCTGAGATCGCCGTGGCTCAGCTTGCCGCGCACGAAATGCCGCACGTCGTCCCACAGGCTTTTCGGCGTCAGTGGAAAATACTTGCGGCTCCAGCGCTTGGTGACAACGCTCATGACCGCATAGATGATGACGTTGGCGAACAGCACCCACATGGCGGCGAAGTGCCATTGGATCGCCCCGCCCAGCCAGCCGCCGAGCGTAATGTCCTTGTGAAACTTGAAGCCCATGAAGCCGGTGGCGTTATAGATGCGCCAGCCGCTCATGATCAGGACAACCACGGCCGCGGCATTGGTCCAGTGGACCAGCCTGAGCCACAAAGGATGGATACTGGGTTCGCCTCTGGCCATTTGCCTCTCCGTGCCGCACCTTAACATAGATACGTACGACACCAAGGTCAGGTTACGGCTTGAATTTTGTACTGATCAGTATATTAAGTCATTTTGGTTTGTCGCAATGCTTCGCGAAAACCGCTGACACTTTTCGCGCATTGCTCATATGGCCAAGGCTGACCGCTTCAAACTGATCAATCTCTACCCGCCGTTGATCGGCGCGGGCATCCGCGTCATCGGCGTCGCCAGCGACTTCACCACCGTCACGGTCGAGATGAAGCTGCGCTGGTGGAACAAGAACATCTTCGGCACGCAGTTCGGCGGCTCGCTCTACATGATGTGCGACCCGTTCTTCGTCGCCATCCTGATGAACAATCTGGGCAAGAACTACAT
>CAMLPZ010000362.1 GCA_946482045.1 uncultured Asticcacaulis sp. | reverse complement strand
GCCCCGACGGTTACGAAGAACAGGCCCAG
Organism: uncultured Asticcacaulis sp.; assembly: GCA_946482045.1. Next base: position 3,181 of record CAMLPZ010000362.1, on the reverse strand, counting down.
CAGGAGGCCCTTGAACGGGTCGATCAGCACCTCGACCTCACGGCGGTATTCCGTTTCGGCCAGCAGCACACCGGCGACGAAGGCGCCCAATCCCATGCTCAGGCCGGCGATGACAGCTACCTGACCGGACAGCAGGACGACCAGCAGGCAGGCGGCCATGAACAGTTCGCGGCTCTTGGCGGCGGCAACTAGGTTGAACAGGGGGCGCAGCAGGAAACGGCCGCCGATAATGATAACGCCCATGCCGATCAGGGCGGGGATAAGCGCCAGCAGTCCCTGCCAGCCGACGCCGGTCCCTGCGCTGGTGCCGGCGAGAATAGCGACGGTGATCAGGATGGGGGCGACGGCCACGTCCTGGGCCAGCAGGACAGCGAAAACACTGCGGCCAGACGCCGTACGCAACTGCTTGCGGTCGGACAGGACGGGAATGACGACCGCGGTCGAGGACATGGCCAGGGCCATGCCGAGCGTCGCCGCCCCGGATACGCTGCGGCCCAGCACGAAAAACAATGCGGCCAGCACGACGGAACACAGCGCCATCTGCGCCGCGCCGAAACCGAAGATCATGCGCCGCATCGATTTCAGGCGCTCAAACGTCAGTTCCAGACCAATGGAAAACAAAAGGAAGACCACGCCGAGCTCGGCCAGCGCATGGACACTGTGCGAGCGCATGAGCGCGAAACTGTCGAAGACTGGTGATACATCGGCCAGCCGGCCCACGCCGTCCGGCCCAAGCAAGACACCGACCAGAAGAAAGCCGAGAACGCCAGAAACTTTATATTTCTGAAAAATTGGAACGATTACCGCCGAGGCCAGCAGGAAGACGATAATAACAACTTCATAACCTTGAGATGCGTTGGCCACCTTATGGGCGGTGTCGGCAGCCATTTCGCTGATGGCGGGGGGGGCTTGTTGGGCGTGTAGCATACGGTTCTTCCCTTTTTCTATTGCACCGCTGTCCCGGCAAATGCCGTCACGCCCCGTTTCCGTCAGCACGGCGGAGGGCATGAACATTTCAACGATTTTGGGAACGGCGCGACCGTAACTCCATTAAAACCCGCCAGCGGACAGTTTGGAAACCCCCAAAATGCGAAAAATGGCAAAAAAAATATCACTTTTCCCGATAGATGGGCCGGGCGGCAAACATGACAAATAATTCATGTGGCGTGTAGGGATTATTGGTTAGTGTACCGATCGTATCTTTTTCAACGACGGCCAAACGCCGCGTTTCAGTGGGTAGCTTCATGCGTCTGTCCAACCTCCTTCTCACCACCACCCTGATAAGCGGTCTTGCGCTCGGCGCCGCCGCTGAAACGCCCGACCGGTGCATCGATGCGCACTGCCGGATGCTGAGCCTTCACAGCCTCGACGGCTTCTTTACCGGCGCAGACGGCCAGGGCGGCGAGGCCTCCACCGTTGCGAAGCGCTTCGGTACCTGGGGTATAGACACGTCCGGCATGGACACCTCGGTCAAGCCGGGCGACGACTTCTTCAACTATGTCAACGGTACAGCCGTCAAGAACATGGTCATCCCGGCCGACAAGACCTCGATCGGCAGCTTCATCGCCCTGCGCGACCTGTCCGAAGCCCGCTCCAACGCCATCGTCACCGGCTTGGCCGCGCGCAATGACCTGACCGGCGACGACGCCAAGATCGCCGCCACCTACAATGCCTTCATGGACGAGGCCGCCGCTGAAAAGCTCGGCGCCGCGCCCCTGAAACCCCGTCTCGCCGCCATCAAGGCCATCAAGACCAAGGCCGAGATGGCGAAGTATATGGGTGAGACCAGCGGCACCTTCGGCGCGGCTTTCTTCAACCCCTATGTGGCCTCCGACGAAAAGAACCCGAAGCTTCAGGTCCTCCTTATGGCCCAGGGCGGCCTGGGTCTGCCGGATCGCGACTACTATCTGAAGGACAGCTTTGCCGACAAAAAGGCCAAGTACGAGACCTACATCGCCGACATGCTGCGTCTCGTCGGCTACGCCAATCCGGAACAGTCGGCCAAGGACATCCTGGCGCTGGAAACACGGATCGCTGAAGTCCACTGGACGCGCATCGAGCGTCGCGATTCGACCAGGACCTATAATCCGATGACCAAGGCGGAACTGGCGGCCTATGCGCCAGGCTTTGACTGGAATGGCTTCCTGGACGGCGCTAAGACCGGTCACGCCAGCAAGATCGTCGTCAATGAAAACACGGCATTCCCCAAGATCGCCAAGATCTTTGCCGACACGCCGCTCGAAACGCTGAAGGCCTGGGAAACCTTCCGAACCGCCGACCAGGCGGCACCTTACCTGTCGAAGGCCTTTGTCGATCGCGCGTGGGAATTCCGCTCACGGGACCTCAGCGGCGCCCAGGCCCAGCGCCCACGCTGGAAGCGCGCCATCTCAGCCGTCGAAGGCAGTCTCGGCGAAGCATTGGGACGCACCTATGTCGCGACCTATTTCCCGCCCGAATCCAAGGCCAAGATGGAAACCCTGGTCGCCGACCTGCGCGCCGCGCTGAAGATCCGCATCGACAACCTGACCTGGATGTCCGACGCCACCAAGCTCAAGGCGCAGGAAAAGCTCAGCAAGTTCGGCGTCAAGATCGGCTATCCGGAAAAGTGGCGCGACTATTCGGGCCTGACGGTCAAGGCCAATGATCTCTATGGCAATGCCGAACGTTCCAGTCTCTTCAATTGGGCATACCAGGTCGCCAAGATCGACAAGCCCACCGATCCGTTGGAATGGGGCATGACGCCCCAGACCGTCAACGCCTATTACTCGCCGACCGAGAACGAGATTGTCTTCCCGGCCGCCATCCTGCAGCCGCCTTTCTTCGACCCGGAGGCCGACCCGGCCGTCAACTACGGCGGAATCGGCGGCGTCATCGGCCACGAAATCGGCCACGGCTTCGACGACCAGGGCCGCAACTATGACGGCAACGGCGTACTGACCGATTGGTGGACCGCCGAAGACGGTGAAAAATTCAAGGTCCAGGCCGCCAAGCTCGGGGCACAGTACGATGCCTTCGAAGTCCTGCCAGGCGTCCACGTCCAGGGCGGGCTGACCATGGGCGAAAACATCGGCGACCTGGCCGGCAACCTGCTGGGACTCGATGCTTACCGCCTGTCGCTGAAAGGACAAGCCTCGCCGGTACTCGACGGCTTTACAGGCGATCAGCGCGTCTTCATGGGCTT
>CAMLPZ010000361.1 GCA_946482045.1 uncultured Asticcacaulis sp. | reverse complement strand
GGGCGTCGCAAGCCCGTTCCGCCTGCCTGAAGGTGCCCTCGCTGATTTCGCCTGAGGAGCAAAATGTGCTGATCAATCCTCAGCATCCGGACGCAGCGGAAATTACCGCCATCAAACTGCGCAAGTGGCTTTATGATCCCCGAATGGGGCGGTAGGTAAGCCAGGGCAAGGCCCCCGCCACCACTCGCTCCGCTCTCCAAAATCAATTAGATCGGGGACGACATCCAGATCGGTATGATTCTAGATGGAAACGTCATGCGGATATAAGATTCTGTTTTTTCGCGATAATTAAGGGGAAAACCGCTTACACTTTTCGCCATATCGCTCTAGACTTCGATTACGAAGGCTTTGAGTTCCACCATCTTGCCGTCGCGAAAGCGCCAGACGTCACAATAGAGATTGTTGGTCGGCAGGCCATTGTCGCTCCTGCCGGCGATTTCGCCCGTCGCGATGACAAGGTCCCCTTCGGCAATCATATCGGTGACCGTAAAAGCTGGCGCTTTAACATAGGCGTCCTGCATCCATCGCCGCACGGCCGCCTTGCCTTCCAGCGTACTCTCCCCAACCGTCGTCCACACGATGTCTTCGGCGCAATAGCTGAGAAATCCTTCGATATCGCCAATGGTAATCGCCGCATTAGCGGCCTTGAGCGTCGATTTGTTATCAGACATAACTGGGCCTCGCCGGGTAAAGCCGCATTGGTGCCAGAACCGGGCGAAAATTTGCAATGTGGAAACCTTGCGAAGGTTGAAACACGCTGCACATGCGAACCTGTTTTTCTCCTCAGACGCGAAAATGTATCCCAATCGGCATAATTGAGTAGAAACATCGTTAATTCCACATACTCGGATGACGCGATTGTACGGATTTGATAAACGACTCAAATCTCGCAGAAGCGAAATAAGACTAAATTTTGCCTTTTTTCTTGCGTTGAGTGCAGTCCGGGCAACTTGAGTCTTCCGGCCCGCGAATTCTACCAGCTTTACATTTTCCAGCGGCGCGACCCTGTTGGGGTTACACCGCTACCGATTCACACGAGTCTCGTCCGGGGGCAAAACCATGGCCGATTACTACATTTCACCGACTGGCAGCGGATTCAAAACCGGGACAGGCATCCACAATGCCGCCACCTTGGACCAGCTGGACCTTTTGGTCAGCAAGGCCAAAGCCGGCGACCGCATCCTGATCCTGGCCGACAAAGGCGACTACAAGATCACCAAGTCGATCAACCTGTCGCACGGCGGCAGCGGCGCAGCTGATATCGTCATCAAAGGCGTGTCCTCGTCCGGCGCCGACATGGACGCGACCTTTGTCAGTACCCGCGCCGACAAGTACTCGCCACGCGCCGCGGCGGGCGAGGAAGTCTTCCGGCTTCTGGAAGGCGCCAATCACCTCCGGTTTGAGAATATGGCGTTCGAGGACGTGAAGACGGCCTTCCGCCTGGCCGGACCGGCCGAGGACATCACGCTGGCGCACATGACGGCCGAGAATATTGATCGCTTCGTCTACAACCTGGTGACCGACGATTATGACGACGCGACGGTTTCGGGCCTCATTATCCAGGACGTCGACGTCAAGGGCTTTGCCAAGGCCGTGATCTCGCTGCGCGACGACACCAACAATGTCCTGATCGAGGGTGTCAAGGGCGACAGCCGGCAGATCGACGGCTCCAACTTTGCCACCGGCATCCAGCTTGAAGGCACGGTCCATTCCGTCGTCATCAAGGACACGACGATGGGCAATATCAGGGACACGGTCAACGATTACTGGAACGGCGACGGGTTCGCCACCGAGGAAGACGTTTATGATGTCGCCTTCATCAATACGCGCGCCTACAACAATACCGACGCAGGGTATGACCTGAAGTCGGCGAAAACGACGCTGATCAATGCGGTCGCCGAAGGCAATACGCGCAATTTCCGCCTGTGGGCCGACGATACGGTCATGGAAAACGTCACCGGTATCGATCCCCGCTATCATGGCGGCGACTCGATCAACCCGTCCAATGTCTGGCTCGGAGCCAACGCCAAGGTCACGATCACGGATTCCAAATTCACCGACAAGACCGGTAAGTCCTATCTCTTCGACCTCAAGGACAATCGTGTTGTCCTGACGATCGACAATGTCGTTTCAGACCAGCTGGACCTCGGCGACATCGCCAAGTCGGCCACGGCCAAGCTGATCGGTGCGGTAAAGGCCCTGGGCACCAAGCCGACCACGCCCAGTTCCAACGTCACCGGCAGCGATCGTGACGACGTGCTGAGCGGCACCGCGAGGGACGATGTGATTATTGGCAAGAATGGCAAAGACGTCCTGTGGGGCGGTGCCGGCAATGACAGCTTAAGCGGCGGCAGTGGCAACGACATCTTCGCCTTCGAAGGCGCGGGCTTCGGCAAGGACGTCATCACTGATTTCGGCCGCACCGTCGGCAATGACGACCGGATCGACGTCAGCAAGATGAAGGTCGCCTTCAAGGACCTGAACATGAAGGTTTCGGGCAAGGATACGATCATCACCTTCTCCAGCGGTGACGCCATTACGGTCAAGAATGCCACGGGGCTGACCAGCAATGATATCATCGCGGCGCCACCACCTCCTCCGCCTCCGCCTCCGCCTCCTCCTCCCCCACCGCCCCCGCCACCTTCGCGCTATTTCGAAAAAGTTGTCGGCGCCGGTATCGAGACCAACAAGCCGACCTATATCCTGGCGGCTGGGGTGAAAGACCTGACTTATGATGGCGACGGCAATTTCCGGGGCGTCGGCAATGCGCGCGACAATGTCATTTCCGGTGGCGAAGGTGCTGACAAGCTGGAGGGCAGCGCCGGCAACGACAAGCTTTACGGCATGGCCGGCAACGACAATATCTATGGCGGCGTAGGCAACGACATCCTGTATGGCCGCACCGGCAATGACAGCCTTTATGGTGAAAACGGCGCGGACAAGCTTATGGGCGACGATGGCCGCGATGTGCTCATAGGCGGGCGCGGCAACGATGCCCTGAGCGGCGGAGACGGTGGCGACCGCTTTGTCTTCGCACCCGGCGATGGCATGGACCAGATTGCCGACTTCGGTAAGGACGATATCATCGACTTTTCAGCGGCCGACCTGACTCGGGCGGACATCCGTATCCAGAACACGGCGGAAGGTCTTTTGATACGTTATGGTGACGATGGCGTGCTGACCGACAGTATTCTGCTGAAAGGCGTGAAGACGAT
>CAMLPZ010000360.1 GCA_946482045.1 uncultured Asticcacaulis sp. | reverse complement strand
GGCGCCAGGAACTGGCCCTTCTTGACATTGATCGCCTTGCCCGTGGCGCCGGCGGCCAGCAACAAATCGGTCTGGCGGCACAGGAAGGCCGGGATCTGCACAACATCGACCACCTTGCCGACCGGTTCGCATTGATGAGCATCGTGAACGTCGGTCAGGACCGGACAGCCGAACCTGTCGCGCACCGCCGCCAGGATATCGAGGCCTTCGTCCATGCCGATGCCGCGCGCCGTACCGATCGAGGAGCGGTTCGCTTTGTCATAGCTCGATTTGTAGATGAACTTCGTACCTGTCGGTGCGCAGGCTTCGGCGATCTTCTCGGCCATCATCAGCGCGTGCTCAAGGCTTTCGATCTGGCACGGGCCGGCGATCAGTGCGAAGGGCTCATCGCCGCCGACCTTGATATTGCCGATTTCGACGATGCGGGTTTTGACGTGCTGGGGGGAAATGGACATCAGATTACACTTTCAATTCTGGCGACGTCGACGGGGTTGTTCAGCTCCCAGAAGACGCGGCCCTGGCCGTCGACTTCGACGCAGCGGATAGGCATGCCGTTTTCCAGGAAACGCAGTTGCTCGAGCCCTTCCAGCGTCTCGAGTGGCCCGACCGGCCATGACCCATAGGCCTTGAGCGCTTCGGGGCGATAGGCGTAGACACCGACATGGTGGAAGACGGGAACGATATCTCCGGGACTGAAAGTTCGGCCCGTATATGGGATGACTTCCTTGGAAAAATAGAGGGCGTTCATGTGGCGGTCAAAGACGGCCGTCGTGCCGCCGACCCGGCCATTCAAGCGGTCCTCGACGAAGTTGGCGTGGGTCTGGTGATCGCAGCGCAGGACGGGCGTGGCCATCTGCACTTCGGGATTGGCCTTCATCTCGCGGATCAGGTCTTCGACGAACCAGGCCGGCGTCAGGGGCGCGTCGCCCTGGAGGTTGACGTAAAGGTCGGCGGTCTCATCGAGATTGTTCAGCGCGTCAGCCAGGCGCTCGGTGCCGTTGGCGCACGATTCCGCCGTCATGACCACCTTGGCGCCGAAGGCCTCGGCGGCTTCGCGGATACGGTCGTCATCGGTGGCGACATAAACCGAAGCGACGTCCCTGACAGCCATGGCCGCTTCCCAAGAGCGCTGGATGAGTGACTTTGGCACGCCGTCCTTGCCGGTCAGAACAACCAAGGGTTTACCCGGATAACGGCTGGAAGCGTAACGCGCGGGGATGATGATAATCGTCTTCAAGCTATTGCACTCCGGCGCGCAGGCAGTCGTGGATATGGATCAGGCCGACGGGCGCATTGCCTTCGACCACGAACAGGCAGGTGATCTTGCGAGCATTCATGATGCCCAGCGCTTCGGCGGCCAGGGCGTCGGGCGCTATGGTCAAAGGCTCCTTGTGCATGACGTCGGCGGCCGTCTTTTCCATCAGGCCGGTCATGTTGCGGCGCAGGTCGCCATCGGTGATGATGCCGGTAAGCGCGCCCGCCGTATCAATAATGCCGACGACGCCGAAGCTCTTGGCGGTCATGACCAAGAGCGTATCGCTCATCGGCGTCGGCTCAGGCGTCAAAGGCAGGCTGTCCTCCTTGTGCATCAAGGCGCTGACCAGCAACAATTGCGCCCCCAGCTTGCCGCCGGGATGGAAGACCTTGAAATCGAGGGGCTGGAAGCCGCGCTTTTCCATGACGGCGACGGCCAGGGCATCGCCCAGCGCCAGGGTCATGGTGGTCGAGGTCGTCGGAGCCATGCCGATCGAACAGGCTTCCGGCGCGTTCGGCAGGGTCAGCGCGATATCGGCGGCCTTGAGCAGGGTCGAGCCCGGGCGTGATGCCACGCCGATCAGCGGGATCTTGAAGCGGCGGGTATGGGCGATGATGTCGCTAAGTTCCGACGTCTCTCCGGAATTGCTAAGGACGATGCAGACGTCGTCGGGTGTTACCATGCCGAGATCGCCGTGACTGGCTTCGGCCGGGTGGACGAAATAGGCCGGTGTGCCGGTCGACGCCAGGGTCGCCGCAATCTTGCGCGCGATATGGCCGGACTTGCCCATCCCGGACAGGATGACCCGGCCTTTCGCGGCCAGGATGGTTTCGACCGCGTCGGCGAAGCTGTCGGGCAGTCCTTGTGCGAAGGCAAGCAGCGCTTCGCCTTCGGTGCGCAGCACGCGCGCGCCGGTGGCCAGGATGTCGGCGTGGGTGTCGGAGGCGGATTTCGGCAGCGAACTCATGGCGCACTCATATGATGGGCGCGGGCGTCTTAGCAATAGGTTATGCCGGTTTGCCGGCGTCACAACTGCGCACATAATAGTTTTCCCAGCCAAGCCAGCCGGGATAGATGCGGACGCAGACCTCCTGGCCGGCCTGTACCTTGTCATAGAGCTTGCGGGAGACCTCGTAGCGCTTCTCGTCGAAAGTTCCCCAGGCTGCGAGGCGCATCTCATAGTCCGGATCACTGCCAGTTGTGTCCTTGCCGAGCACCTTGACGCGTTCGATGCGTGGTTTTGCGTCATCAAGAATATCATTCAGCACAATGACCGTACCCCAGGCGTAAAGCCCGCACATCAACAACGTCGCCCAGACGATGCTCCAGTTCAGCCTGCGTTCGGCGACGGCAATCAGGCCCGTGAGGGCAAAGGCGGCGGCAATGGCGACCGCCGCGGGAATAATCCAGTCGATCAGACTGCGGGCCATTGCCGTGGCGCTTAGAACCAGTGCGCATATCGAAAAGAAGGCCAATCCATGTAAAGGCACGCGGCCCGATGTGTTGTCCTCGGTCAGGTTTAGGCGTCCCTGCGAAAGAACGACAGCAAAAAGACAGACCACGGGAACCGCCATTACGGCGTAGAGGCCAGCATTGTAGGGTTCCGGATAAAACGCGCCCCAGGCGGCGATGGCTATGGCAGGCCATTTCAGGCGATTTACCCATTTTACATAATAATTGTAATTGTCGATTCGCTGGTCCTCGTTGCTGCCGAAGACGAGGTTCTGATCGACAGCAGTACTTCTTGCCTTCTCTTCGGCGATCTCTGCTTCGATCTCGACATTGGGGTAGGCATTGATGAAGTCCTCGAATGTCTCATCCATCTTGCCAAAGTCACAAATCTGCACACGCTTCGGGCGCCCCGACATCATGACGAGTGTGATATAGAAGACCCCGAACTCCCTCTTCGCTTCGCAGGTCTCTTTAGATCGTTATGGGATTTGGCTGAATCGGGATTCCCAAATCAGTGATAATTT
>CAMLPZ010000359.1 GCA_946482045.1 uncultured Asticcacaulis sp. | reverse complement strand
TCCTTGCCTTCCTGGCGGAACTTGCCCGCTTCCTTGCAGCCGGCTTCGCCGTTGTACTTGACGAAGTCTTCATAGGCCATGGTTTCGGCGCGGATAAAGCCCTTCTCGAAATCCGTGTGGATGACGCCTGCGGCCTGGGGCGCTGTGTCGCCGACGTGGATCGTCCAGGCGCGCGCTTCCTTGGGGCCGACGGTGAAGTAGGAGGCCAGGCCCAGCAGCTTGTAGGCCTCGCGGATCAGGCGGTTGAGACCGGGCTCTTCGAGGCCGAGCGTCTCGAGGAACTCCTTGCGCTCCTCCGGATCGAGCAGGGCGATTTCCGATTCGATCTGTGCCGAGATGACGACGGAGTTGGCATGGTCGGCCTTGGCGCGGGCCGCGACCTTGTCCGACAACTCATTGCCCTTGTCGGCGGCACCTTCTTCGACGTTACAGACATAAAGGGCCGGCTTGGAGGTCAGCAGTTGCAGCATCTCCCACGCCTTGGTGTCTTCCTTGGAGATCTTGCCCTTTTCATAGGCGATACGCGCCGGCTTGCCGTTGCGCAGTTCCTCAAGCGCCGCGTTGATCAGGCCGACCGTGATGGCGGCTTCCTTGTCGCCACCTGACTTGGCGCGCTTTTCCAGCTGCGGCAGGCGCTTTTCCAGGGACTCGAGGTCGGCCAGCATTAGCTCGGTCTCGATGATCTCAAGATCCGAGATCGGATCGATGCGGCCTTCGACGTGGGTGATGTCGGTATCGACGAAGCAGCGCGCGACATAGGTAATGGCGTCGCAGTCACGAATATTGGCCAGGAACTGGTTGCCCAGGCCTTCACCCTTGGAGGCGCCGCGCACCAGGCCGGCGATATCGACGAAGTTGATCCGCGCCGGGATGATTTCCTTGGAGCCGACGATCTTGGCCAGGACCTCCAGACGGGGCTCCGGCACGGCGACGTCGCCGGTGTTCGGCTCGATGGTGCAGAACGGGTAGTTGGCGGCCTGGGCGGCGGCCGTTTGTGTCAGGGCGTTGAACAGGGTGGACTTGCCGACATTGGGCAGGCCGACGATAGCGACTTTAAGGGCCATGGAAGAGCGGTCCTGAGAGGGGAAACAGTTGGGGGCTTCCCTAACACCGGCTCCGCCCAAAGGAAACGTTTTTATCGGGTGAGTAATTCCGCGGCGGCCTTGGCGCCATCTTCATTGGCGATGAGCGGCCGGCAGCGTGCGGCCCGTTCGGCAAAGCGGGTATCCCGCAATAGCGACCTCAGGCGCGAGACCGCACTGGAAACGCGCCAGTTCGTATAAGGCAAGACCTTTGCCAGGCCCATCTCGGCCAGGCGACGGGCATTGTCGAACTGGTCGCCGAACACCGGCGTCACCAGTTGCGGCCGGCCGCTGGCCAGGGCCTGGGCGGTTGAACCCACGCCGCCGTGGTGGACGACGATGCTAGCGCTCGGGAACAGGAGCGAGTGGGGCGCATAGGCCGCGACAAAAACCTGTTCACCGAAGTAATCGTTCAGCAGGGGGCTTTCCGGACCGGCCAGCACGACGCAGCGCATCTTCAAGCGTTTTGCCGTGGCGATGGCGCGGCGGAAGAAACGTTCACCGCCGTAGACGACAGCGGTCCCCAGGCTGAAGACGACCGGCGGCGGCCCGGAAGTCAGAAAGCCCTCCAGTTCTGGAGCGAGCGCGGTGTCCTGGCCGCTTTCGCTGTCGAAGAATGGAAAGCCGACAATATGGGTATTGGGCGGAAAGTCGGGCTGCGGCGTAGCGAATTCCGGCGAATAAAGCGCCAAGGTCCGGTATTCCGAGACGATGCCGCCCAATCCGATATGTGGCTCCAGGCCGTGCCGGTGATAGATCTCGCGGACGCGGTTCTGGCTGGCGGCCATGAAGGTTTCGCCAATCGACATCATGGCGCGGTTCCACACCCGGGCCGCCGCCGTCTTCGGATGAAGGATGAAGGGCGCCTTCTTGACCTGGGGTGGGTCCCAGGCTGACATCATCACGGTCGGTTGCAGCGCTACGCTGGTGAACGGCTTGCCGGCCAGGCGCGCGGCGATATCGGCGCCGTAGGCGAAGGACGAGCCTATCACCTCGTCCGCCTGGGCGACCACCGCCTGAATGTCCTGAATCGATTTTTCGAGATAGGGCGCGATCAGCCGCTTGATCATGAAGCTGTGGTCGCCGGACAGTCGGCGAATGATTTCCTCAGGCTTCAGACGCAGATCCTGGACATAGTCTTCGCGGCACGCACCGTAGTCGACGAAGTGGAGGCCGGCCGCCTCAACCTTGGCGCGATAGTCCGGATGCGAGGCCAGGACGACGCCGCAGCCACGCGCGACAAGTGCCTGACCCAGCGCGATGAAGGGATGCAGATCACCCAGCGAACCGTGTGTCGCAAGCACGAAACGGCGGACAGGCGTTTGCGTCGTCGCTGTATCTGCCTTTTGGTTGAAAGTTGCGTCCCTGGCCACCGGATGTCACCTCCATTACCACCCCAAGCCCCAGCAATTGCCGGGAATTTGCGGGAGGTGGCGAGGAATTCCAATCAGGCAGGACATGCGCCTTCGTTGGTTTACCGTAAAGGTATTTGCGCGATGGGCGCAAACCGCGCAAGACGACGTCAGACCGCGTCCGGTCCCTTGGCCGCCAGTTGCCGGGTGTCGAGCTTCGGCGCCGGCGCCAGCCGCATGACTTCGGCCTGGTAACGGTCGGCGGCGTCGGGCGCGCCGGAGTATAGCATGGGCAAGGCGCGTACGCAGGCGTCGTTGAGCGCGGTCAGCCAGGTTTGGTCGGCCTTGGCGAAGTCCGAGAGCACCCAGCCGTGGACCATCTCCTTGGCGCCGGGATGGCCGATACCCATGCGCGCGCGCATGAAGTTCGGGCCCAGGTGCTGCATGATCGAGCGCAGTCCGTTGTGGCCGGCGTGACCACCGCCCATCTTCATGCGGAAACGGCCGGGGGCGAGATCGAGTTCGTCGTGGAAGACGGTGATCTGTTCGGGCTTCAGCTTATAAAACTGCAGCGCCTTGGCGACGCTTAGGCCCGAGACGTTCATGAAGGTCTGCGGCTTGAGCGCCAGGACCTTGAGCGGCCCTTTGGCCGTTTCGAGGATGCCTTCGGAGGTGATGCCGTCGAACTGCTTCTTCTCCGGACCGAAGGACGGCCCTCGGATCAGTTCGTCGATCATCATGAAACCGATATTGTGCCGGTTCTTCGCGTATTGCGGGCCAGGATTGCCAAGGCCGACGATGAGATGCATGAAG
>CAMLPZ010000358.1 GCA_946482045.1 uncultured Asticcacaulis sp. | reverse complement strand
GCCGTGCCGCGCGGCGTCTGGACGGTGAAAAACGCGCCGTCGCCAGCGATCGCCAAGTCAAAGGCGGCGCCAGTCTGGGTAAGCGTCCCCTGGCGGAAGTCGCGGCCTAGCCCATTGTCGTAGGCAAAATTGGCCGGGGTCTTGATCGGGTCGTTCTTCGCGGGCTCACCATATTCGTTGGTGATCAGCAGCTGTTCGAACTTAAACCCGGTCGTGTTCATATTGGCCAGGTTGTTGGCCGATACGTCCAGTTCCCGGCGAAGGGTGATCTGGCGTGACAAGGCGATGTAGCTGGCATTGTCCATGGGGGCGGCCTGACGAAAGGGTAAAAGGGTGGTCGTTAACCATACTGGTGCAATCGCCGTGCCAGTCCTCGTGAAAATCATATCCTGCTGAATAATAAGTGGAAAATTTAAATCTACTTCAGGCTTGAAATCGCGGGACACGGCAAAAAATGCCGCCTTAACAAGTAATCGTTAACCATGTTTGCGGAATATGGCTCTGGAAGGCGGCCGGCTCCCATGCCCCGCATTAAGGTTTGTTCAATATTTGCGCCTAGGCTTAGGGTCTGGACATCGCGCAGCAGTCGTCGGGTGATCGGTTTTGGCCAAGACCAAGGACAAGAAGAAGGAGGCGGAAGCGCCTCCGGTAGATGGCGGCGGTGAGGGCGGCGAAGGTGACGCGCCCAAGAAAAAAGGCCTGCCCATCATGCTCATCGCCATTGCCGGCGGGGCTGTCCTGCTGCTGGGCGGTGGTGGCGCTGCGGCTTACTTTCTGTTCCTGAAGCCGAAGCCCGCGGCGGAAGCCAGCGCACACGGCGCGGAGGCGGACAAGAAGGACGCCCACGGAAAGGACGCAAAGAAGGACGCCCACGGCAAGGACAAAAAGGAAAAAGGCGGCGGCCACGGCGGCGGGGGCGATAAGGTCGATCCCAAGACCCAGCCGGTCATTGCCGAGGGACCCGATGGTGTCACCTATTTCACTTTGCCGGATGTCGTAGCCAATATCGAAAGCCCGGATGGCCGGGCCTCGTATCTCAAGATGAAGCTGACCTTCGAAGTGGGTGACGAAGAGACCGTCCATCTGCTGCAGGAAAGCATGCCGCGCATCAACGACATCCTGCAGGGCTTCATGGGCGAATTGCGCCCCGAAGACCTGTCGTCGTCGGCCGGCGACTATCAGCTGCGTCTGGAAATCCTGCGCCGCATCAACCTGATCCTCTCGCCGCACAAGATCAATGCGGTCCTGATCGAAGAAAAACTGATCACCTAAGGTGCGCGTACAATGAGTGGAGAAGTCGATCAGGAAGCCATGATGGCTCAGTGGGAAGCGGAACTTGCCGCTGAAGCTGAGGCCGCATCGGGTGGGGGAGGACAGGACGGCGGCGACCTGGCCGCCGAATGGGAGGCCATGGTCGGCGGCGGGACCATGGGCGAGCGCTTCAACATGCCCCATGGGGCAGAGCGCATCCTCAACCAGGACGAAATCGACAGCCTGCTGGGCTTCGACCTGTCCGAAGACGACTATAACGAACGTTCGGGCATCCGGGCGATCATCAACTCGGCCATGGTGTCCTATGAACGCCTGCCGATGCTGGAAATCGTCTTCGACCGCCTCGTGCGCCTGATGACGACGTCCTTGCGGAACTTTACCTCGGACAACGTCGAAGTCTCGCTTGACAACATCTCGTCGATCCGTTTCGGCGATTACCTGAACTCGATCCCGCTGCCGGCCATTCTCGCCGTGTTCCGCGCTGAAGAGCTTGATAATTACGGCTTGCTGACGGTCGATTCCAACCTGATCTATTCGATTGTTGACGTTCTGCTGGGCGGCCGTCGCGGCACGGCGGCGCTGCGTATCGAAGGCCGACCCTATACGACGATCGAACGCGTGCTGGTCCAGCGGATGGTCGAGGTCGTGCTCAATGACGCCAAGGCGGCGTTCGAGCCTCTGACGCCGGTCAATTTCAACCTCGACCGTCTGGAAACCAATCCGCGCTTCGCCGCCATCGCCCGCCCGGCCAATGCGGCGATTCTCGTCAAGCTGCGCATCGATATGGAAGACCGCGGCGGCCGCGTCGAGCTGTTGCTGCCCTATGCGACGCTGGAACCGATCCGCAAGATGCTGCTGCAGCAGTTCATGGGCGAAAAGTTCGGCCGCGATAATATCTGGGAAAGCCACCTGGCGACCGAACTGTGGACAACGCAGATGGAAGTGCGCGCCGTGCTCGACGAACAGCAGATGCCTTTGTCCAAGGTCTTGAATTTCAAGGTCGGAGAGACGATCGTGCTGAATGCAAACGCTGATTCTCCCGTGCAGTTGCGTTGTGGCGCGATTCCGCTGACAACAGGCCGCATGGGACGAAAGGGCCATTCGATCGCCGTGCGCGTCGAACAGCCCCTGGCGTCGACAACCAAACGCCGGCTGGCCCAAATGCGTAAAAAGTAGCGCCGGAAGTCAAAGGGGACGATGAACCTTACAGGCCTGATCATGGACGGTGTCCTCGTCGCGCTGCTGCTGGCGGCGCTGGCGTTTGGCATGCGCCTGAACACGCGCCTGAAGACCTTGCGTGCCGGTCAGGAAGAGTTCGCCCGCGCCGTCGCGGAGCTCGATAGCGCGGCCATCCGCGCCTACCAGTCGCTGAAAGAGTTGCGTTCCGAAGCCGATGACAGCCAGGAACTGCTGCACGGCCGCATCGTGGCAGCGCGCGACGTGATGCAAAAGCTCGAAACCCAGGTCGCTCGCGCCGAACGCGCGGCGCGCGAGATCGATAACAATATGGGCTCGTTGTCGGCCCTGCAAAGCCGTGCCGAGCAGACCGCCAAGCGGCTGGAAAGTGCGCCGAGACAGGCCGCTCCGATTGCTCCGGCAAGGCCGGTCTTGCGCGAAGTGCCAGTTGAGCCTGTGCGTGAACCGGTCCGGCGCCAGCCGAAGCTGGAAGACGACGCCGATTACAATCCCGCCTGGTCGGCCTCGCCCAAGACGCCGAATGTGGCGCGTGGCCAAAAGACTCCTGAAGGCAAGCCGGACAGGCGCGATCCGTTCGAACGCGATGTCATCAGCTTCCGCTCGCCGGCGGCCTCGACGTCCTCAGACAGAGGCGGTCAACGCAAAAGCCTCTTGCCGGACCTGCCCGACGAGGACGAAGCCGAAATGCTCGACAAGGTCCAGATGTCCGAGCTGGTCGTTGCCAATCTGAACGAAATGATCCGCACCCTGACCCTGCCGCCCCGGCGGGTTTTGTCGGTTGAGGA
>CAMLPZ010000357.1 GCA_946482045.1 uncultured Asticcacaulis sp. | reverse complement strand
CCCTCGCCGACCTGGCCCAGGACCTTTCTTGAAAACCCTATGAGCGTGCGAAACCTCGAACGCTTGATTGATGCCGGCACACCGCCCGTTGCGGCCTCGGCGATGACGACACCTGTTATGCTTATCCACCACGAAGATCGCGGTCCCGTACCTATCGCTCAAAGCCGCACCTTGCATGAAGACCTGAAGGCAGCGCGGAAATCCGTCGAATACGTGGAACTGGAGCGTGAAGAGTCCGCACCCGGCACGGAAGCGGAACGGCTGAAAATACTGCAAGCCGTGACAGCCTTCCTGGCGGCTAACAACCCGGCGGAAAACTAGGCCCCAAATACAAAAGCGCCGCGCTCCGATCTCATCAGGGCGCGGCGTTTTGGCATTGCAGCGGAAAGCCCGGCCCCTACTTCCGGCACATTCCGCGAATGGGATTTGCACCGGTAGCGGTGATGACACCCAGGCTGTATGGCAGCTTGAGATAGTCATCGACCTTACCTTCCGGATCGAGGCCCTGGTACAGGAACCGAAGCGGCTTGCAGGGATCGATGGTCAGGGTCTGGTCGACACCGTCACGCAGCATTTCGCCATGCGATACGCCTTCCGCCCAGGGCTTTGCCTCGAACCTGACATTATCGGAGCTGGCGAACACATTCATATTGTCGCCCAACGGTTTCCACTCGCCGTCCAGCTTGTCGCTTGTCCAGGCACGGAAGTACCGCCCTTTGGGACTGATAGCCTCTATCAGGGTAAGGAAGGTGTTCGTTCCTGTGATCTTGTAGGTATTGCTGGCCTCGAACACATCGTCGCGCGACCCTTTTATGGCGACGGTCGTGTTATGAAATCCTTCGGGGAACTGCTTCAGGGGCGTCTCGGCCCTGAAGAATGAACCGTTGTCATTCGTGAAGAACAGATAGCAGGTCTGGTCGTCGCAGATGACCCAGAAGTCGAGCCAAGCCGCATGACCTTCGGTGTTCTTGACCACTTCCGGAACCACATTGAAAAACGGCTTCGGCGCGCTCCATGACAATGGATCCGAGATATCCGTGCTGGTCGAATACAGCGGGTCGCCCCCCTGGTAGACCAGGTACCAGAGCTTCTGAGGCGCGAAATAAAAGACCTGGGGCGCCGCGCGGTAGCCCGGCCCCATCGGAGACTTGTCGAGCGGAATGATCGGCGCCTTCGGGGCTTCGTCCCAGTCGCGGAAACTGGAATAGGCAAGCCCCCATCCGTTATCGGCGGCGGTCGTCATAAACACATGATACCGGCCGTCGTGGTAGACGATCGACGGATCCTTGACGCCGTATTGCTTTATGGCGCCGTCCTGGGCAGGGCTGATCAGCCGAGGACTGGATTTCCAGCTGAAACCATCCTGTTCAGCAGCCTGCGCCAGTCCTGGGACAGAGATGAGCGCCGCGCAAATCATCGGCAGCGCCCGCTTGAAGATGCGTCTTGTCATGGCAATCCCCCCTGTCAGCGCGCTGCGCCGCGCTTGGTCAGGACGATCGCAGCCCCCCCGCCGCGCGCCATAACGACCTTGAGCTTGTCGCTGTCCGAGGTTGTGAGGGTCGTACGTTCAACCTCATTAGCGGTCGCGCCATCCTGCCACAGCACAGCGTCATACTGGCCGGGCGCCAGGAAGTTCAGGGGTATGTCAACCGTCCGCGCCTGCTCGTTATTCATGGCGCCGACATACCACTGGTCACCGCTGCGCCGCGCGACAATCACGTAGCTGTCGGGCGTGCCGTCGACGAACTTGGTTTCGTCCCAGGCCGTGGGCACCTCCTTGACGAAGTCGAAGCCGGAGGCGTCTTTGTAAGCGACGGGATCGTCCGAGACCATCTGCAGCGGGCTTTCGTACACCACGAACTGCGCCAGGGCCTGTCCACGGGTATACCGCGTTGACGGCATGATTTCGCTCTGGACATAGGCTTCCGGATAATTGTTGCGGAAACCGCCCGGTGTATAGTCCATCGGCCCCAGCAGCATCCGCGTATAGGCCAGCTTGACGTTGTGAGACGGCGTGATCAACGGCCAGTCGAACTTGTTGTACTCGGCCCCCATCACGCCTTCCTGCGTGATGTAGTTCGGGTAGGTCCGGCTAAGCCCCATTGGTGGAAAGGCACCATGCATGTCCAGCAGCAGGTGGCGTTTTGCCGTGGCGGCCGCCAGCCGCTCATAGAACCGGACCATTTCCTGGTCGTCGCGCTCCATGAAGTCGACCTTGATGCCCTTGATCCCCCAACGCTGGTAGGTATCCAGGACCTCATCCATCCGGGGCTCAACGTGCTTCCAGTGCGCCCAGAGCAGAAGCCCAACGCCTTTTTTGCCGGCGTAATCGACAAGCGCCGGCATATCGATCGACGGGTCCGGACGGGTAATGTCGGTCTTCGGGTCCGCGTCGCAACAGGGCGTCGCGTTCAGTGGCCAGCCGGCATCAATCAGGAAGTACGGGAAGCCGGACTCCGCCGCGAAGTCGATAAAGCGCTTGAAGCGCTCCATAGACGGCTTATCGCCGGCGGTCGGTCCCGACCACCAGTCCCACGCCGCCTTGCCGGGCTTCACCCAGGTGAAGTCCCCCTTGGCCTGGGGCGCCAGGTTACCGATCAACTGCGATTCGATCAGGTCCCCTGCCCGGTCGGCCGTCATGATCACGCGCCAGCCGCTTTGCAGGCCGTTTTCGGAGATGACCGAAACGTCCTTGCGGTCAGGACGGCGGAACAGATCGACCTGGAGGCCATCCGGGGCCGGCTTCAACGCTGAGTTTGCATAACCGGACGTATCCGACTGGACGACCGCATAGTGGGTGCGGCCGCTCGGGGACGCGCAAAGGACCGGGTAGTCGTACAGTTTCGACGGATCGAGTTGCGACACCTGGATCGGATTCCAGTAATCCTCGTGTGACGTTTTGTATTCCGAGACAAGGCAGGTCGGATCGCCCGTCAGGCGGAAACTGGTCTTCTCGTCTACCAGGGTAACCGCCTGTCCTGCGGGCGTACGGTACCGCCACGCCACGCCGTTATCGTAGGCGCGCACTTCGATCGACAATTCGCGACGCTCGCCGGAGGCTTCCCGGAAGGTCAGGACCTGCGACCGGTAATGGTCTTTGGCCGTGGCGGACTTGGTCGCCGTCAGGCGATAGGTCTTGTTGTGATCCTTCTTTTTGACCTTGACGAGTTGAAGGTCCTTGAAGTCCGAAGCGCCGGCCATCTGCAGGCCGAGCGCAGAAGTCGAGACGATCTCTTCCTGCTTGCGCGAGACGGTGTAGCC
>CAMLPZ010000356.1 GCA_946482045.1 uncultured Asticcacaulis sp. | reverse complement strand
AGGCCCACGTCGCTTCGGGCGGCATCGGCGCCACGCTGAACATCAAGACCCTGCGTCCGATCAACAAGGCCGGCGGCACGGGCGTGCTGGGCATCAAGGCGCTGCATGCCGAGAACCTGGTCGACGGCAAGGACTGGACCCCGGAAGTCACCGGCGCCTACAGCTGGGCCAATGATGACCGGAGCTTCGGCGTCGCCCTGTTCGCCCAGTACCTGGAACGCGACAACGCTACGCGCCAGGTGTCGCAGAACTCATGGAACCTCGACCCCCGCGCCCAGTTCTTCGATCCCAACAGCGGCCGTCTCCGTTACGCCGCCGATAAGACGACGCTGCTGACCCAGATCACCAATGCCCCGCCGGCAGGCGCCCTGGTCGCCTATCCGAACGACAGCCGTTACGCTTTTTCGCAGACGCACAACCAGCGCACCAATATCGGCGCGACGGCGCAGTTCCGTCCGGCCGAAAACTGGCTGTTCACCGCCGACGTCCTCTATGTCGAAAACAAGGGCTCGGAACAGCGCGCCGAACAGACCAACTGGTTCAACCGCCCCTTCGACCAGATCGTCTTCGAACAGGGCGAGTCGGGCATCTACAATGCCCTGTTCCTGCAGGAAAACCTGAACGGCACCAAGGATGTCGGCTTCGAACAGCAACTGCTGGGCCAGAAGAACACCCTGCAATCCATCGGCCTGAACGCCAAATGGGACATCAACGACAAGATGTCGCTGACCTTTGACGTCCACAGCTCCGAAGGCAAGGCGACGCCGGACAATCCCAACGGCACGTCGGCGGTCATGATGTCGATCGGCGCACCGGTCGTGAAGGACCATTCGGTCGATTTCCGCAGCGGCGTGCCGGTGCAAAAATACACTGTCTGGGACGGCAATCCGATCTATAGCACCAACAGCTCCGGCCAGTTGGTCAACTCCGCCGGCACCGTCATCGTCGACGCCAACGGCGCCTACCTGGCCGGCTTCTCGGCCGCTGACCGCGTCATCGCCGGCTATCGCGGCAACAACAACGGCAAGCTGGATGTCGGCGACCTCGGCAGCCAGGTCGCGCGCATGGCGACCAACAGCCAGACACACACAATCGACGAAGCCAAGATCGATTTCACCTATGATTTCGACGGCGAAAGCCGTTTCGACGCCGGCGTCAACCTCATCAAGTCGCGCATGGAAACGACCACGGGCAGCACCTACCAGGCTTTAGGCGACTGGGGCATCGGCAATCCTGGCGATATCGCCCAGTTCGCGCCGGGCCTTGTCGAAACCTACGACCTGGGCGGCCTGTTCAAGGACTTCGAAATCGGACAGGCCAACACGGCCTTCCGCGGCAATGCGCTCGACATCTATACCGCCATGGCCAAGTCGTCGCTGTACAATGCGACCCTCCCCAACGCGGCCCTGACGTCGAACGCCGTCGAAGAACAGATTACCGCCGCCTATGGCCAGTTCACCATGAAGGGCGACTTCCTGGGCCGCCGCGCCACCGTCGTCGCGGGCCTGCGCTACGAGAAGACCGAGGTCACCGCCTCAGCTCTGCAAAGCCAGCCGGTCGCTATCCGCTGGACAGCCGACAACGACTTCACGCTCGACAGCTCGGCGACCATTGTCAGCCAGGAGTACCAGTCCGACTACGACAACTGGCTGCCGAACATAGATATCTCCTGGGAAGCCATGGACGATGTGATCGCCCGGGCGTCGTTCTCCAAGACCATAGCGCGGCCCGCCTATTCAAACCTCTATGCGACGACCGCGCCGGGCACGCCGCCGCGCCCGACGGCCAACGGCACCAACCCGACGGCCGCGCGTGGCAACCCGGCCCTGCTGCCGCTGGAATCGTCGAACATCGATTTCTCGGTCGAATGGTACTACGGTCGCGACAGCTACATGTCGCTTGGCTACTACAACAAGGACGTCAGCAACTTCGTCGGCACCGGCCGCATCCAGGCCAACCCGTTCGCGCTGCGCGACCCGTCGTCGGGCGCTGCCGGCTCGCGTTCGGGCATCGCCAAGGACCTGCTGGCCGGAATCAACCAGTCGACGACCGACGTCAACCTGTTCACCATGACGGCGCTCTACGACCACTACCTGAAGAGCGGCAGCACGCCCACGGTCGCCCAGACCCAGGCGCGCAACGACTACGTCGCCAACCTGGACGGCTCCGGCAACCTGAACCAGACCTATGTCGACCAGGTGCTCAAGGCCTACGACCTGGTGGCCGACGCCAACGACCCGCTGTTCGTGTTCGACACCAATATCCCGGTCAACAACAAGACGGCCAACCTGCACGGCTTTGAATTCGCCATACAGCACTTCTTCGGCGACAGCGGCTTCGGCGTCTCGGGCAGCCTGACGACGGTCAATGGCGATATCGGCTTCGACAACTCGGCGCCGCCGGGGACGCTGCAATTCCCGCTGCTGGGCCTGTCGAATACCTATAATGCGACCCTGATCTACGATAAGGGCAAGTGGTCGGGCCGCGTCTCCTACAACTGGCGTGACGAGTTCATCATCGCCAGCAATGGCGGCGCCCAGGCCGACCCGATGTATACCGAAGCCTTCGGCACCATCGACGCCTCGATCAACTATCAGATCACGGATAACCTCCAGGCGACCTTCGAAGGTCTCAACCTGAACAAGGCCCACATCCGCAACTTTGGCCGCGACAAGACCAACATCTACTTCGCGCAGGAGCTTGATTCGCGCTACCAGTTCGGCCTGCGCTACAAGTTCTAAGCCAAAGCATTTCCCGGCGAAGTGGCAGCCCGTTCGCCGTCGGAAATGCGACAAGATTAGAGTCTTGCAGACTTGACCGGTCACTTGAAAGGCCGCGGCTTCAACCGCGGCCTTTCTTGTTGTCCGAATGTTCAGCACCCGTATCAGTGCTCAATCGCCGGGTGCCACGTCCCCCGCCTTTTCCGCGATCGGCCGGGCGTGGCGCAGCAGGGACACAAGCACCTTGCCGGGCTCCTCTGTCATGACCTCGTGGCCTGAGTCCTCGAACCAGACAAAGGCCTTGCGCGGCGCCCTTACACGCTCGAACCACTCGTGCGCGACGTAGGAATTGACAGTGCGGTCATGACGCCCCTCAAGCAGGATAAGCGGGCAGTCGAGCCGTGTAATGGTGCTCAGGTCAAGACCAAGGACCGCGCTGAACAGAAACTCCTGCGACCAGCCATTGCCTTCATAGACACGCGGCGCATCGGCGTCGGAATAGTCGGGCGACAGGCGGCTGGCAACGCCATTGTTCTGGCCTTGCCGATAGGCCATGACCCCGCCGAAATAGTCATTCCAGCGCCGCTCCACGATGATTTTTTCCAGCGGGATCGGTTGTCCCGGATCGGCGTAAGGGGCGATGCTCTCTAGGTCGTAAACTCATAAATATACCCGCGATGGCGGCGGAAATGGCGAAATAATG
>CAMLPZ010000355.1 GCA_946482045.1 uncultured Asticcacaulis sp. | reverse complement strand
GTTCGCAATGTTAGGGAATCCATCCCGATTCAATTAAACGTCATCCCGCTCTAGCCGAAGACGGCGAAGATCAGGGTGACGACCAGGGTGTCGAAGGCGCGCATGGCGAAACGCGACGCGGTAAAACGGTTGTAATTGGCTTTCGACACGACAGCACTCCGAGCAACAGGTGCGCGAAGCGGTGCAAGAGCCATGCCGTGGTTAAGGGCGGCTGACGGCTAATTTATAACCATCTGATTTTTAAAATAAAATGGCGCAAGTGGAGTTAATGCCGTAGCCTAGATTTCCGTCTTCGTCACCCGACCGGGGCGCGGGCGGCGGTCGTTGGAGCCGGAATATTCCGACTTGAGGTAGGTCGATTTTGCCCGCTCCAGCGTTTCCGGTCCGCCGCGCAGTCCCCGCTTCTCCCCGCCGCTTAGGATCTGGGCTTCGAAGGTGGGGTCCGAGGCGGTGCCAGCGGGGCGGGCTTTACGCGTGCGCACCCGCTCGCCAGTCTGGTCTATGACCGGACCAGCGGGGACGGGAAGTAAGGAGTCGAAATCGCTCATACTTGGAGACTATACCGAGAATACTAAAAGATCGGTATGTTAGCTCTTTTTCGCCAGCGCGTCGATCTGTGCCTTCATGGCTTCCATCTGTTCGCGCAGTTCGCGCACCGTGTCGGTCTCACGCGGCGTAGCGGGGGCGGGCTGCGGCGTGGCTGCCTCGCTTTCGGGCGCCCCGGCCATACCGCCGGCATTGGCGAACGAGAAGGGCGAGAACATGCGCATAGCGCGATCGAACATGGCCAGGTTCTGCGATACCTGCTCGTCGAAATAGCCGATGCCCGGCGCGCCGCCGAAGGCCTGCTGGAATTGCGAGCGGAAGCGCTCCTGCTGCTTGGCGAAACCGTCCAGTGACATCTCGAGATAGGTCGGCAGCAGGTTCTGCATCGAGTCGCCGTAGAAGCTGATCAACTGGCGCAGGAACTGGATCGGCAACAGGTTCTGGCCGCGGCTTTCCTCTTCGAAGATGATCTGGGCCAGGACGGAACGCGTGATGTCATCGCCGGTCTTGGCGTCGAAGACGACGAAGTCGACGTTCTGGCGGACCATGTCCGACAGGTTGTCGAGCGTAACGTACGAACTGGTCGCGGTGTTGTACAGGCGCCGGTTCGCGTATTTCTTGATGATGACCCGGTCGCCTTCGCCGCGTTTGCTGCGCGTTTTCGTTTCGCTCACTGTCATGCTCCTGTTTTTATGGCCGCAAATCGTTGCCGGGCCTTATGTTGCCGGAGGTTAACCCCTTTTTTGCTCCTGCGTAAAGAGGTTAGTTGCGGTGCAAAATAGCTTTTGGAATTCAAAGGTTTGTGAATTGACGCCCAGACCCTTGGCCCATAAGGGATGCTGCACGGCTTTTTGCGCAGCAATTCACGACGGGGGCTCTCTGCATGCGGTGAGTCTAAGAATCCCGTTATCACGCAACCGCACACAATGTGTAATCAGTGTTCAGGAACTGGGGGCGGCCCGGTCTTGATTTCGCCCGTCAGTTGCAGTAACTGCCTGTGAAATCAGCGTTAATTCTCCCCACAAGCGCACCCCAAGGAGAGCTTATGTCCCTCAATGAAGTCGTTATTGTTTCCGCCGCCCGCACGCCCGTGGGGTCTTTCCTTGGGTCGCTTGGCACCCTTCCGGGCCATGAGCTGGGCGCCATCGCCATCAAGGCGGCGGTCGAACGGGCGGGTCTGCAGCCCGCCGACGTCAACGAAGTGATTCTCGGCCAGGTGCTTCAGGCAGGGCAGGGGCAGGGACCGGCGCGCCAAGCCTCGATCAAGGCAGGCATTCCTTCGGACAGCCCCGCCTGGTCGATCAACCAGATCTGCGGCTCGGGCCTGCGTGCCGTAGCACTTGGCGCCCAGCAAGTCGCGCTCGGAGAATCGGCGATCGTCGTTGCCGGCGGCCAGGAAAGCATGTCCATGGCCATGCACGCCACCTATATCCGTACCGGCCAGAAGATGGGCGATATGAGCCTGGTCGACACCATGATCCGTGACGGGCTGTGGGACGCCTTTAACAACTATCACATGGGCCAGACGGCCGAAAACATCGCCGCCAAGTGGAATATCAGCCGCCAGGAGCAAGACGAGTTCGCCGTCGCGTCGCAGAACAAGGCCGAGGCCGCGCAAAAGTCCGGCAAGTTCGACGGCGAAATCGCCGCCGTTACCATTAAGGGCCGCAAGGGTGATGTCGTCGTCGACAAGGACGAATATATACGCCACGGCGCGACCTACGAAGCCTTGGCGAGCCTTAAGCCTGCCTTCATCAAGGAAGGCACTGTCACCGCTGGCAACGCTTCAGGTCTCAATGATGGCGCGGCCGCCGTCGTACTGATGTCGCGTGCCGAGGCCGACCGCCGCGGCCTGAAGCCGTTGGCGCGCATCGTCGCTTCGGGGATCGCAGGCGTCGATCCGGCGATCATGGGCACGGGCCCCATCCGCGCCACGCAGAACGCCCTCAACAAAGCCGGCTGGAGCGTAGGCGACCTTGATCTGATCGAAGCCAACGAAGCCTTCGCCGCCCAGGCCATCAGCGTCAACCGCGAGCTCGGCTGGGACACGAATAAGGTTAACGTCAACGGTGGCGCCATCGCCATCGGTCACCCGATCGGCGCATCCGGCGCGCGTGTCCTGACGACGCTGCTGCACGAAATGCAGCGTTCGGGCGCGAAGAAGGGCCTCGCAACGCTTTGCATTGGCGGCGGAATGGGTGTCGCCCTCGCCGTGGAAGCTGTCTAATCGAATTGATAAGTTCGCCTCGCGCTTAGGTCGGAGAGGCTAAAAAGAGGGAAGATAACATGGGTCGAGTAGCACTGGTCACTGGCGGAACGCGGGGTATCGGCAAGGCCATCGTAAAGCGTCTGCGCGACGCGGGCTTGACGGTCGCCGCCGGTTACGCCGGCAACGAAGAAAATGCGCGTAAAGTGGCCGACGAGCTGGGCGTCATGATCGTCAAGGGCAGCGTCGACAAGTTCGAGGACTGCGCCCGCGCCGTCAAGGAAGTCGAAGCGGCGCTGGGCCCCATCGAAGTCCTGGTCAACAATGCCGGCATCACCCGCGACGGCTTCTTCCACAAGATGTCGAAAGAGCAGTGGCAGGAAGTCATCCACACCAATATGGACAGCGTCTTCAACATGACGCGCCAGGTGATCGAAGGCATGCGCGAGCGCAACTACGGCCGCATCATCAACATCTCCTCGATCAACGGCCAGAAGGGTCAGGCCGGGCAGACCAACTATTCCGCCGCCAAGGCCGGCATGATCGGCTTCACCAAGGCGCTGGCCATGGAATCGGCCGCCAAGGGCATCACGGTCAACTGCGTGGCCCCGGGCTACACCTCGACTGAAATGGTCTCCGCCATCAATCCGGCCGTGCTGGAAAAGATCGTCGCCGGCAT
>CAMLPZ010000354.1 GCA_946482045.1 uncultured Asticcacaulis sp. | reverse complement strand
GTTCGGTATCACCATGGGCGCCAGCCTGGGCAGTGGCGGAGACCTAGCCTCGGCGCTCCAGAAGATGACCCAGCCCGACATGAGTTCGCTCACGTCGCTTTTCACCGTGTCATTCATCATCCAGACCCTGGTCGGCGGGCTTGTGTCCGGGGTGGTCTATGCCTTGATGTATGGCGCTTCGGTCTCCGCCTACCGGACCCTGGCGGCGAAAAATACTGGAAAGGCAGACGTGTTCTAAGAAAACGCGCTATGCTCAGAAAGGCCGTGGCAGGCGACTGCCGCGGCCTTTCTTGCATCTGCCATTCGCGAAGCGCCAGTTGCAGGGGCCTGCCGTTCGCGCAAAATTCGGGTGCATTGGCGTAATCGACCTGACGCACGCAGATGGAGCTGACATTTCTTCCTCATCGCAGCCGGCAAACGCCGCCAATCACCTGAGGGAGATCAAACATGTTCCGTTCCATCGCCATCGCCGCCGCCCTGACCTTTGCTGCCGCTAACGCCCATGCTGGCACGGCCACGCTCACAGTGGCATTAGACGGTCTTCAGCCGAAGGGCGCTGTTCTTGCGGCGCTTTATAGCAATGCCGCCGATTACGACGCCGACAGCAATGCCCGTTACGGCCGCGTCGATGTGACGGCTGCGCAGGCGACCATCACCTTCGCCGGCCTGCCCGAAGGTGAGTACGCCATCAAGATGTTCCACGACGTCAATAACGACGGCAAGATGAACACCAACCCCTTCGGCATGCCGACCGAGCCCTTCGCCTTTTCCAACAATGCCGTTGGCAATATGGGCCCGGCCGGGTGGGATGCGGCGCATTTCGCCGTGACCGCGCCTGCCACGACCCAGAACATCAAGTTCTAAGGCGCGATCATGACCGACATGTCCCGCCGTAACTTCCTGGGCGCCGTTGCAGGCTTTGGCGCCCTGGCCGCCGCGTCGAAATCCTGGGCCGCCGCAGCCGCCGACTGGCCCATCGCCTTTACCAACGCGCCGGCCGAGGGCTTTAGCGAAAGCGCCATGACCCGCCTGCATGGCCGTATGCCGCAAGGCCTGACGGGCAAGCTTTATCGCAACGGCCCGTCCTGGTTCCGCTATGGTGACGATGTCACTGGCCACTGGTTCGACGGCGACGGCATGGTCCAGCGCTACGCGCTTAGGCCCGATGGCGTGCGCCACAGCGGCCGGTTCGTCGACACGGTCAAACGCCGCGTCGAGCAGAAGGCGCAACGCATCGTCATGCCGGGTTTCGGCACGAAGGGCGCGCCCGATGCGCCAGTCACCAGTGCTGACGACGTCAATCCCGCCAATACGTCGGTCCTGCACGTCGGCGACGAACTGTGGGCCTTGTGGGAGGCGGGCTCGCCCTATCGGCTCGATCCCGATACCCTGGAAACGAAGGGACCAAAGACCTTTCGCGACGACCTGAAAGGCATGGCTTTCCTGGCGCACCCCAAGGTCGAGCCGTCAGGCCGTGTCTGGAGCGCCGCTTTCACGGGTGCCAAGGCATGGGTATGGATGCTCGATCCACGCGGCGGCATGGAGCGCGGCGAACTGATCGACCTGCCGCAGGCGGGCTATGCCCACGACTGGGCGGTGACCGAGCGTCACCTGATCTTCCCGATGCAGCCGTGGGTGCAAAAAGGCATGGCCGGCGCATTTGCCGACAGCATGGTCTGGACGCCCGAACAAGGCCTGCAAATCCTGGTGGTTGATAAGGCGGATTTCAGCAAGCGCCGCGTCTATGAACTGCCCGCGGCCTTCTATTTCCATACCGGCGATGCCTGGGAGGACGCGAACGGGAACCTGCATTTCGATGTCTGCCTCAGCGACAGTCCTGCCTTCGCCATCCGGGGCGCACGCGATATCGTTCGCGGCCAGTATAACAATGCCGACTATATGACGTCCGAGCTGGCCCTAGTCAGCCTGGATGCCAACGGCAAGGCGCAGGTGCGCAAGACCGGCGCATCCGGGGAGTTTCCTCAGACCGATCGCCGCAGTCAGGGCTTGCGCCGCGATAAAGTCGTTCATGTTCATAAGGAGACGGCGGGACGGCCCGGTGCTTGTGCCATCGCGGTTACCGACTGGAAAACCGGTCAAAGGCAAGTCCACGATTTTGGCGCCGACATTATTGTCGAAGAAGCCCTCTTTGTCGCCCGGCCTGGCGGTACGCAGGAACTCGATGGCTGGCTTGTCGGCACGGCGTTTGACCTGAAAACGCGCCGGACACAGCTGCACGTCTTCGACGCACGCCATGTCGATGACGGACCGGTCGCGAGCTGGCAAGGGCAGCACGCCACGCCACTGGGCTTCCACGGAACGTTCGTGCAGGGATAGGGCGGGACGAGAGCCTTCCTAACCCTGTCGCAGTATGCTTTTGACCACGGCGCGGTAGATCAGGATGACGATGGCGATAAAGATCAGTTGCACGACATCGCCGAGATAAAGCAGCCGGGGATCAAAGGTGAAGCCTTCGATCCCGCCGGGCGTTATCAGGATCAGCAGGGTCACGCCAACCGCGTACGAGAAGCCGCCGACGGCCATAAGACCTACGATGACCATGGTTACGGCCGTGGCGGTGCGGAGCTGTTCGACCTGCGACGCGTTGACGGGATGGGGCCGCGCCTTATTGCCCATGGGGTAGAAGATGACGCCTTGCTCGTTCTTGTCGAACAGGGGCTTCAGAAACGCATCCATGCCGTTACCCCCCTCCAATCGGTGGCCGGAAACTTTCGACCAGGGACCCCGCGACAAGGTGCCAGCCGTCGACCAGCACAAAAAAGATCAGCTTGAACGGCAATGATACCACAACGGGCGGCAACATCATCATCCCCATGCTCATCAGGACGCTGGCGACGACAAGGTCGATCACCAGGAAGGGAACGAAGAGATAGAAGCCGATCTGGAAGGCTTTTTTAAGTTCCGAAATCATGAAGGCCGGCGTGACGACGCGCACCGGCAGGTCCATCTGGTCCTTCGGCATCTCGATCTTGGACAGGCGGACGAACAAGCCCAGGTCCTTCTGGTCGACCTGGCCCAGCATGAAGCCTTTCAGCGGGATGCTGGAGGCCTCGAAGGCCTGCGGCAGTTCCATTTCTTGGTCCATCAAAGGCCGGATGCCTTCGTTATAAGCCCGCTCATAGGTCGGCGCCATGACGATGGCCGACAGGAACAGGGCCAGCGAGATGATGACGGCGTTGGGGGGGCTCTGTTGCAGACCGAGCGCGGTCCGCAAGAGCGACAGCACGACCACGATGCGGATGAACGAGGTCGACATAATGACGATCGACGGCGCCAGCGACAGCACCGTCATCAGTCCGATCAGTTGCACCACGCGCGCCGACAGGCTGCCGCCATTGCCGAGATTGACGTTCAGCTCCTGGGCGAAGACCTGGTACGGAAAGATCATCATCGCGAAGCCGACGACAAAGACCGCCAGGATGAT
>CAMLPZ010000353.1 GCA_946482045.1 uncultured Asticcacaulis sp. | reverse complement strand
GCAGCAAGCCATTACCGAAGACGTCACCCGACATGTCGCCGACGCCGGCGCAGGTGAACACCTCCGACTGGATGTCCTTGCCCAGCTCACGGAAATGGCGCTTGACGGCTTCCCAGGCGCCGCGCGCCGTAATGCCCATGGCCTTGTGGTCGTAGCCGACCGATCCGCCGGACGCGAAGGCGTCGCCCAGCCAGAAGCCGTAATCGGCCGATACGCCGTTGGCTATGTCGGAGAAGGTCGCCGTGCCCTTGTCGGCAGCGACGACCAGGTAGGGATCGGCCGCGTCCCAGCACACGACGTCCTTGGGAGGAACCGTTTGGCCCGAAGAATCGATATTGTCGGTCAGGTCGAGGAGACCGCTGAGGAAGATCTTATAGGCCTTGATCGCCTCTTCGCGGATGGCTTCAGGGCTGCCGCCCTTGGGCAGTCGCTTCGGGAAGAAGCCACCCTTGGAGCCTACCGGGACGATGACGGCATTCTTGACCTGCTGCGCCTTGACCAGGCCCAGCACTTCGGTGCGGAAGTCGTCCTTGCGGTCGGACCAGCGCAGGCCCCCGCGTGCCACTGGGCCAAAACGGCAATGGACACCTTCGACGCGCGGCGACCACACGAAGATTTCGCGATAGGGCTTGGGTTCGGGCAGGTCGGCCAGGTCGCGGCTGGCGATCTTGAACGAGATGTAGGCCTTGTCCTGGAAGTAGTTGGTGCGCTGGATGGCCCGAACCAGGGCCGAGAGACGGCGCAGGACGCGGTCGTGATCGAGGCTGACGACCTTTTGCAGCAGCTGTTCGATCTGCACCACCGCGTCGCTGACCTTCGCTTCGCGGCCGGCGGCGTCGCCATCCGGTGCAAACTTCAGCGTGAACAGCTCGATCAGCGCCGAGGTCACGGCCGGATTGTCGCGCAGGGCCTGTTGCTGGACATCGGCGGCGGGGTCAAGGCCAGACTGGGTGCGATAACGGCAGAGCGCGCGAACCAGCGCCACTTCGCGCCACGAATGGCCGCTGAGAGCCAGGGCGTTGAAGCCGTCGTTTTCCGTTCGGCCACGAGACAGGGCCAGCAGGGTCCGTTCGAAATCGTCGCGGAAAGCGTCAAAACCGGCGTGGCTTTCCGGCAGCTCGATGATGAATTCGTGGACCCACAGGCTGCCCACCTCCATCGAGCGGACATTGTATCCGTATTCCTCGAGCGTCTTGCAGCCCATATTGTCGAGCACCGGCAGGATGTCCGACAGTGGAATGGCGCGGTCGCCGCGCGTGTAAAGCTTGAAGCAGAAGACGTCTTCGGAATCTTCCATGCGCTGATAGGCACGGACGTCAACCGGATGAGCGTCGCTGAGCCGGCTGAGATGGCCGATATCGCGCACCGCCTCTGAAATCTCATAACGGTCGCGGTAGGCGACCGGAATGGCGTGGGCCCAACGCATCCAGTCGGTGTCAGCGTCCATCGCCGGCAGGGTCGCCATAAAGCCTTCGTCGTGGACCAGGGCGTCGAGTTTCTGTGGCCACGACCGGACGATGTTTTCGATATCGGCTTCGACATCGTTGATGTCCGGGTCGAAGTGGTCGCCCGGCGTCACCCCTATGATATAGTGGACGCACGACAGCAGCGATTCCGAAATGTAGGGATAGGACGCCGAAACGCGGCCGCAATAAGCGCGCGCCAGGATCTCACCGGCCTGTTTCTGCATCTGCGACTGATAAAGCTCACGCGGCACATAAAGCAGGACGGAGACAAAGCGGTCGAAGGTGTCGTTGCGGGTGAACAGCCGCACGCGCGGCCGGTCGGACAGGTGCAGGATGCCGCGCGCGATGCGCAGCAGGTCGGCCTCCGACATCTGGAACAATTCATCGCGCGGATAGGTCTCGATGATGTTCTTCAGGCGCTTTTCGTTGTGGCCGCCATTGAGACCGATCGTCTTAGCCTGATCGAGCACGCGTTCGGCCTTGCGGCGGATCAGCGGAACTTCCAGAACCGGCCGATCATAGGCTTCGGCGGTGAACAGGCCAACAAAGCGGACCTCACCCGAAGGCTTGCCGTCAGTGCCGTAACGCTTGACGCCAATATAGTCCATATAGACACGGCGGTGGACGCGCGACTTGATATTGGCCTTGGCGACCGTCACCGGTTCGGAAGTTACCAACTGGTCGAGGACCTGCTGGGTCAGCACGGCCGGTTCGCTGGAGCGGCGCAGGACGCCGCGCTTGGCGTCGCGCAAAATTCCGAAACCCTCCTGAAGCTGATTCAGCGGTTCCTGGCGGGCATAGGCGCCGTCGTTACTGCGCGGATACTGATAGCCCCGCGCGCCGATAAAGACGAAGCGATTCTCATCCAGCCATTTGAGGAAAGCGACGTCTTCTTCCAGCAGGGCCGGGTCGATCTTGACGGCAGCATTGCCGCGCAAGCTTTCCAGATCGGCAATCTCTTCAGCCAGCAGGCGCTGCATGCGCGGGAAGTCGAGCACCGCCAGCTTCAGGTCATTCAGACTCTCATCCAGCCCGGTCAATACGGCAGCATGCTTTTCCGGGCTCAAGCGTTCGATGAAGACCAGCATCATCGATTCCGCCACGGTCTTGCCGGCGCCGTCCGTGTCCTGTCGCAACCCCTGCGCATCGCGCCAGACATGAACGACCGGATGGAACATCGAACGGACCGACACGCCCTGCTCTATCAGTTCGCCCATGACGGTTTCGACGATGAAGGGCTGATCGGGTTGGACGATTTCGACAACATCGTAAGCTGTCGGTTCGCCCTTGGCATCGATAAAGGGACGGATGCGCCGGAGCGTCTGGCTGACGCTGCTGCGTTGTGCGCCATAGGCCCAGAAGCCGGCGATCGCCCGGTTGAGATCGGCCGTCGACAGGTCCGGCAGTTCTTCAAGTTCCAGGTCTTCAAGGATCTGGTTCAGATAGGTCTTTTCAAAACCGGCCAGGTCCTTGCCGTCCTTGCGCAGCACCGCGGCAAACGCGGAAATCAGTGCCTCACGCTCGGCGCCGGCAATATGCGAGATGTCGTCCATGTCCTGACCTGTTTCACTTCGGAAGGCCCGGAATGTGGCCTGCCGGACCTTGTCTGTTCTAAGTTATTATCGCCTTATTCGCTTAATAAAAGCTGTGGTCAATCCGTGTCAGGCGTAAAGTTGCGTGCGATACGATCCGTGCCGCACAAAATCGGCCGCGGTGAGACTCTATTTTAAACTTTTTGAGGCAGGATAAGGTCTTATGATCGAACCTGTACTCGCACTGATTGTCTGGTCCATGGTGATGCTGGTGTGGCTGTATGTCCGCCGCCTGCCCGCGCTTATTCACTACGCCACGACTGAAGAACGCCTGGAAACCGGAGAGGCCGTCCGCCGCCTGCCCGCCAGCGTCCAGTGGCCGGCTGATAATTACAACAACCTGATGGAACAGCCCACCCTGTTCTATGCGGTGTGCATCGCCATCTA
>CAMLPZ010000352.1 GCA_946482045.1 uncultured Asticcacaulis sp. | reverse complement strand
GATCTTCGGCCATAAGGGGCTCCTGTATTCTGGCAAATATGCGCCCCACATAGGCTAGGGCGGACGGCATTTCAAATATAAAGACTTAGGTCGTGCATTCCTTCGGCTTCGATGTGTCCTTGTCCCAGAGGGCGCACGACCGGTCGATTTCGTCCTGGATCATCTGGCAGGAATTGGCGGCATTGCAGGGCGGATGGGTCGCAGGGCTGACCATGCGGCAGCGATCGGCCAGCCTTTGCGCAGCCGTGTCGCCAATCTCGGCGCGGCATTGCAGCGGACTGGGCGAGGCGGCGTCCGTCATGGATGCGGTAGCCGATACGGCCGGTTTCAAACCCGGATCAGACGAAGGCGGGATGACCGACGATGCTTCCGGGGACGAAGCGGACGGTGACGACGGTCCCGGAGAGCAGGCGGCGAGCGAAAGCGCCAGTGCGGTCAGGATGAATGGGCGCATTCCTCAGTATTCCGTGATGCCGGCACATTCCGGATGCTGGCCGCCGCTGGCGCTTTGGGCGCTGTTGCTGCTGCATCCCAGCGCGATCTCCTGGCGTATGGCCTGGCAGGTCGAGGTGTCGTTGCAGTCGGGCTGGCTCTTGCCGGACACCGCCTTGCACTTCTGGATCAGCTTGAGCGCCTCCGCGTCGCCGATTTCGGCGGCGCAGGTGCCGGGTGTGGCGGGGGCTTCGGCCAGCTTCGACATATGCGCGACCTGCGATGCGGTGCCGGGACCACGGTCTTCGCCGCCGCTCATTGTATCGCGTGAGCACCCTGCCGTCAGGACAAGGGCGGACAGGATGGCGGCAGTGGCGAATATACGCATGGACAGCTCCTTTGAATCTCTTGCCCCGTTATTGTGCGCCTGCCGGGATTTATGCCGAGACATAAGTAAAATTCGATGTGGTTTCAGATAAAACCCGTTATAGACGGCGCATGAACGATACCCCTGACGAACCTGAACGCCGCCGCATGGTAAAGCCGCCGACTGCAGGCAAAGGCTCGGGCCGCGGCGTGGGCCACACGGCCTTGAAGACCGCCTACAAGCGCACGACCTCGCAGCAGAAGTGGCTGGAGCGGCAACTGAACGATCCATATGTCGCTCAGGCGAAGGCCGAGGGCTGGCGGTCGCGCGCCGCCTTTAAGCTTATGGAGATCGACGACCGCTTTCACCTGATCAAGCGCGGCGTGCGCGTCGTTGACCTGGGGTGCGCGCCCGGCGGTTGGGTGCAGGTGGCGCTGAAACGCGGCGCGGCCTTCGTGGCCGGTGTCGATCTCTTGCCGGTCGACCCCATTCCGGGCGCTGAACTGCTCGAGGCCGACTTTACCGACCCCGAAGTCAGCGTCCGTCTGATGGAGATGATGCACGGCAAGCCCGACATCGTCCTTTCGGACCTGGCGCACAATACGGTCGGCCACAAGCAGACAGACCACCTGAAGATCATGGGATTGCTGGAACTGGCGTCGGAATTCGCCATGAATAACCTGAAGACCGGTGGCGCCTATGTCGCCAAGGCCTTTCAGGGCGGCGAGACCGAAGTCCTGCTCCGCACGCTCAAGGTGCGCTTCGACAGCGTGAAACACTTCAAGCCGAAGTCGAGCCGCGCGGATTCTTCTGAAATCTACATTGTTGCGACGGGCTTTAAAGGGTAGTCTGTGCACGCACAGCCGGGGGCTTAAGAATAGACATGACAGCGCAGGCCCAGCCACTCAGCGCGGCGCAGTACGTGAATCTTGGCCCTGGCGACGCCGCGCCGTGGTTTCATCAGACGACCGCGGTCAATCCCAGCTACGCCTTCCATTCGGTCGGCGGACGCTACATCGTCATGGGCTTCATCCAGACGGCGTCGGATGCGGCGGGCCAGGCGGCCTATGAGGCTGTGTTGGCCAACCAGGACCTGTTCGATGATGCCAAGGCCTGTTTCTTCGGCGTCAGCGTCGATCCGGCCGATGAAAAGCGCCTGATTGACCAGACTGTCGGCATCCGCTTTTTCCGTGACTATGATGCCCGTGTGTCGCGGCTTTATGGCGCCTTGCCGCGCGACCCCGGCGCGAGCCAGCAACAGCAGTTGCGCCGCTTCTGGCTGGTGCTCGACCCGACCTTGCGCGTCATGGCGCTTTATCCCATGGTCGGCGACGGCAGGATTCTCACCGACGTCTTCGAATTTGTCCGTAAGCTGCCGCCGCCCGGCCTGTTCGCCGGCGTCGAGCTCCAGGCGCCGATCCTCTACCTGCCGAACGTCTTCGAGCCGCAGCTCTGCCAGGATTTGATCAGCCTTTACGACAGCCACGGCGGCGACTTCTCGGGCTTCATGCGCGAGCAGGACGGCATCACCATCGGCGTGCGCGACCCCAGCTTCAAGAGCCGCAGCGACTACACCTTCACTGACAAGGACAAGGACATGATGGCGCGCACCCAGGCCGCCGTCGTCCGCCGCGTCGTGCCGGAAATCAAGAAGGTCCATCAGTTCAATGTGACGCGCATGGAGCGCTACATCGTCGGCTGTTATACGGCCGAAGACGGCGGGCATTTCCGCGCCCACCGCGACAACACCACGGCTGGCACTGCGCACCGCCGCTTTGCCGTGTCGATCAACCTGAATGACGACTTCGACGGCGGCACTTTGAGCTTCCCGGAATACGGCCAGCGCCAGTATAAACCGCCGGCGGGCGCGGCCGTCGTGTTTTCGTGCTCGCTGCTGCATGCCGTGGCGCCCGTGACGCGCGGTAAGCGCTATGCCTTCCTGCCGTTCCTGTATGACGACGCGGCGGCGAACCTGCGCCAGGCCAATCTGCATAAGCTGTCGCGCGACGAACCGCTGGACCTGCGCGCCAAGCCGGTCGAGTAACGCAGCCCCCCGAAAATACGGAAATCCGTAACAATAATTTGCCCGGAAGGCCTTTACCTCCCGGACGGATTGGCATATGCACGGCCCGCAAAATGGAGAGTTCCTTATGGACATACGCGAAGGCCTAACCTTCGACGACGTTTTGCTAGAGCCCGGTCCGTCGGATGTCATTCCGACCCAGGTCGACACAAAAACGAAGTTTACCCGCGACATCAATCTCAACATCCCGCTGGTCTCGTCCGCCATGGACACGGTGACCGAAGCGAAGTTGGCGGTCGCCATGGCTCAGGCCGGCGGCATGGGCATCGTCCACCGCAACCTGACCAACGAACAGCAGGCCGACGAGATCCGCGCGGTTAAGCGCTTTGAATCGGGCATGGTCATCAACCCGATCACCATACATCCGGATACAAAGCTCAACGAAATCCGCGACATCATCGCGCGGCGTTCGATCTCGGGCTTCCCGGTTGTCGAGCCGGAAACAAGGAAACTGGTCGGCATCCTGACCAATCGCGACATCCGCTTCGAGAGCGACGGCTCCAAGACCGCCGCTGAGCTGATGACCCGCGAAGGCCTGATCACCGTCACCGAAGGCGTTGACCAGTCCAAGGCGCGCGA
>CAMLPZ010000351.1 GCA_946482045.1 uncultured Asticcacaulis sp. | reverse complement strand
ACGCCGCGCTGGATTTCGTGGCGCACCACGACCGAAGGCGACCGCATCTACGCCTATGGCCGCGACATCACCGCCGAAAAGGACCAGACCATCGCCCTGGCCGCCGCCGAGGACGCGCTCAGACAAGCGCACAAGATGGAGGCGGTGGGCCAGCTGACGGGCGGCGTCGCGCACGATTTTAACAACATGCTGGCCGTCATCATGGGCTCGCTCGACCTTCTGACCCGCCGCGTTGGCGTCGAAGACCCGCGGTCGAAGCGCTATCTCGATGCGGCCATGGACGGCGCCAAGCGCGCCGCCGCCCTGACCCAGCGCCTGCTCGCCTTTTCGCGCCAGCAGCCGCTCAGGCCCGAAGCCATCAACGTCAACCGGCTGGTGTCGGGCATGTCCGACCTGCTCAGGCACTCGATCGGCGCGGGCATAAGGCTGGAGACCGTACTGGCCGGGGGCTTATGGAGCGTCCATGCCGATCCGAACCAGTTGGAAAACGTCATCCTCAACCTGGGCGTCAATGCGCGCGACGCCATGCCGGACGGCGGCCGGCTGACGATTGAGACCCAGAACGCCCACCTCGACGCCCGCTACGTGGCCGCACAACCGGGCCTGCCCGAAGGCCAGTACGTGCTGATCGCCGTCACCGACACCGGCACCGGCATGACGCCCGAGGTTATCGCCAAGGCCTTCGATCCCTTCTTCACCACCAAGGAAACCGGCAAGGGGACCGGGCTGGGCCTGAGCCAGGTCTATGGCTTCGTCAAGCAGTCGGGCGGCCATGTGAAGATCTATTCCGAACCCGGCGAAGGCACGACGGTCAAGATCTACCTGCCGCGCGTCATCGTCGCCGCGAAGACCGAGGACGAGGGCGCGGACTACGGCCCGCCGACCGGTGAGGCGCAGGAAGTCGTCCTGGTCGTCGACGACGAGGCGGCCGTGCGCCAGTTCAGCATCGATGCCCTGACCGAATTGGGGTATCGCGTGCTCGAAGCCGACGGCTATGCCGGCGCCATGCGGATGATCGAACAGCATCCGGACATCGCGCTGCTGTTCACCGACATCGTCATGCCGGACGGCAATGGCCGCAAGCTGGCTGACGACGCGCAGGGCCTGCGCCCGGACCTCAGGGTGCTCTATACCTCGGGCTATACGCGCAACGCCGTGGTACACAACGGCGTCGTCGATCCGGGCGTCGAGCTGATCGGCAAGCCGTTCACGGTCGACCAACTGGCCGCAAAGGTGCGCGAGATACTGGATCTACCTGCGCGGTCATGATTGATGATGATTGACGCTGAAAGCCCCCTGATCTAACCTTGGTCTTATAAATTTAGGGGAGGGGACTATGGTTGTACTCGGATGGCGCATCCGCATGGCCCTGTGTTTGGGGCTGGCGTTGACGGCTGCGGCGCCGGCGTGGAGCCAGACGACGACCGAGGCCCCGAAGACGGAAGCACCGTCCTCGGACACACTGACCATCTTCGGACGCAAGCGCAACGGCAACGACCCCAATGTGATCCGCTTCGACCCGACGCGCGGGTCGTCGTGCGCTTTCATGGAAGGCTACGATCCGGCCTACGATCCGGTCGTCCAGGGCTATCTCGACGATTTCAGAGTGCGCCGCGAGGAGGACGACAAGAATTTCAGCGCCAATTCGCCCGGTGGCAATGCGCGCTCTGGCCAGCGATCGTCCCTGCCAGGCATGTACGGCGAACTGGCGCCAGGGCAACAAGGACCAGCCTGCAACCCTTCCGACCGCAACTTTGCCGCTGGCCGCGCCACCATCGCCCGCCGTGACAAATCGCTGCGTGATGCCTTCGCTGCCTTTGACGAAAAGAAATACGAAGAGGCGCTGGTCCTCTTCCAGAAGTCCTACGTCAAGATGGGCTACGATACTGCCGCCCTGATGGAGGGCAAGATGTACCTGGTGGGGCTGGGCACCAAGCCCGACAGCCAGAAGGCCGTCATGTGGCTGACCAAGGTGGCCGAAGCGCCGTTTGATCCATCCAGGGACGTCCAGAGATGGGACGAAGACGATCCCACCTATATGTCGCCGCGTTCGGACGCCGCCATGCTGCTGGGGCGGATCTACCTGACCGGGTGGGGCGTGGACAAGAACGAGAAGGCCGCGCGCAAGTGGTACATCAAGGCCGACAGCTTCGGCTTTGTGCCTGCGGCGCACATCGCCGGGCGCATGTTTGAAAGCGGCATCGGCGGCGAGGCCGATATGAAGAACGCGGTCAAATACTATACCCGCGCGGGAACGGCCGGCTACGCGCCGTCGCAATACGCCATGGGCGTCATCCTCTATGACGGCGCCGACGGCATCCCCGCCGATCGCAAGACCGCCGCCGACTGGTGGGCGCACGCCGCCAGGCGGGGCCATCCCGACGCGCTTTACGAAGTCGGCCGGCTCTACGATCTCGGCGAAGTCGTCGCCGCCGATCCGCAAAAGGCCATCGTCTATTATAAGGAAGCCGCCCTGGCCGGGCAGGCCGATGCCCAGGTCGCCATCGGCACCTTCTTTTATACGGGCGAAATCGTCGGCCAGGACCACGCCGTTGCGCGCAAATGGTTCCAGACTGCGGCGCAGCAGGGCAATCCCGATGGCATGTACAACCTCGCCGTCATGCTGTTGAAAGGCGAGGGCGGCGACGCCGACCGCGCCGTGGCGCTCATCTGGTTCCGCCTGGCCGAGGAGATGGGCCTGGAAAAAGCCGACAAGGCGGCCAGTGTGCTCGAACCCAAGCTGACAGAGGCGGAAAAGGCCCGCGCCAACAGCGTGCTCAAGGAATTGAAGGCCGCCGGGTAATATCCTCCACGGAAAAGCGTGGACTGACGAAAACGTGCTTTGACGTGGCCGCCCGCTCGCCTCTAAAGAGTCTTTCCCTAAGAAGAGAGACTATCAGTATGCGTTTGTATGAGACGGCCTGGGTCCAGGTCGACGGCCAGGACCAACCCTTCCAGGTGCACAAGGATCGCAAGAATGCGGCGATCTTCAATGTCGGCGACTGGCAGTACGACATCGACGGCCGGGCGATGCGCACCTCGTCGGACGCGCCGCGCATTCTCAAGATACTGAGCCTGCAGGACGCGCGCGAGCTTGGCCTGCGCCAGGACTATAACCGCGACATCTCGATCGGGATTTGATTCCCTCTCCCCGTTTACGGGGTTTGGCGCCAGCGAAAGTATAGCTTTCGCCAGCCATGGACGAGACCCGAGCGTAAGCGCTGGCGATCGGGTGAGGGGCCGCCTACCGCTATAACCACGGAAAACACTGAAAGCTTCGCTGCCGCTCAGCGACACGGAAGGCGCGGAATTTTTTCATCCCTGCCTCCGCCTTTGCGCGTGTCTTCGTTCGCAAGGCTGTCCACAGATTGCACAGATGCGCTTCGCGCACACAGATGATCCGTGCCTGTAACGCCTTCCTCCCACCTCTCCCCTCTCTGAGGGGAGAGGACGAGAGCCGAGC
>CAMLPZ010000350.1 GCA_946482045.1 uncultured Asticcacaulis sp. | reverse complement strand
CCGCGTAGCCGGAAATCTTGGGCGTCCAGCCGTCCAGCGTCTTGCCGTCGAAGATGGGCTCCCACTTGGGCTCGGCGGCGAGGGCAGGGGCGGCGGCCAAAAGCGCCAGGCTGAGCAGAATCAGGGGTTTCATCGTCGCCTCCGGGATGGCAGTTTTTCCGCACCATGGCCCAGCTTGCCCGCCAACGCAATCTCTCAGGCAGGCGCGTAGGCCAGGTGCAGCGTATTGGGATCGATCTGGTGGCTCGACAACAGGCGCAGGGGCGGCCGGGCACCGTGGAAGAACGGCTTGCCGTCGCCGAGCACGAACGGCC
This sequence comes from uncultured Asticcacaulis sp., assembly GCA_946482045.1. The sequence continues at coordinate 3,168 of CAMLPZ010000350.1, read as the reverse complement.
GGACATGCAGGTGGTATTCGTCGATCAGCCCCAGTTCCGTCATCAGGCCGGCCAGCTGCGGACCCGACACGCTGAGCGTACCGTCGATGCGGTTTTTGAGATCGCGGACCTGGGCTTCGATGTCGCCGGTAATCAGGGTGGCGTTGGGCCCGACCTCTTTTAGCGTGCTCGACACCACCCATTTCGGCAGCGCGCGCCAAAGTACGGCGAATTCGTGCAGCGCGTCGTCCCAGCCGTCCTGGTCCGTGTCCCAGTAGCGCATGACTTCGTACATGCGCCGACCATAGATCGCGCCGCCATGGCCGCGGATCGCCTCGATCCAGTAGCGGAAGTGCTCCGGGCTGGGCGCCTGCATGACCAGGTTGCCGCCGTGATCGTCGACATAGCCGTCGATTGACACGTTCATGCCGAGAATGAGTTTACCCATGTCAGGTCCTTTCAGGTTCGGTTGGTGAGGAAGGCCGCGAAGTTGTTCAGGCTCGCCGAAAATCCCTGGCGGTGGCCGTCGATCGCCTCAGCGCCAACGAACGACGTCACTTGATCGGTCAGGATGAGGTGCGTCCCGCCGTCCGCCGCGCGAAATTCGAAGGTGACCTGCGCCGCGGTCAATACGGTGTCGCCCTCCAGCAAGGTTTCGGAAAAGCTGATCAGCCGGTCGGGAACGACCAGATTATAGCAGACCTCGGTGCGGTAGCGCAGGTCGTCCTTGCCGCCGCAGCGGGTGGATTCCTTACCGCCTGTGCGCACGTCGGCGTGCGCGATGCGGACGGCGGCTGTGTCGCTCGGCGCGGACCATATCTCGCGTTCGCCCGTATCGAGATAGGCCGCAAAGGCGCGGTCGGGTGGTGCGCAAAGGCTTTGTTCAAGCCGGATGGTTTCATGATCGACGGTCACAGGCAATCTCAAACTCTATGCAATTTGCAAGTAGTTGAACCTTAACTGAACCGTGTGCATACTGCAAGTGGTTTGCGTAACGGAGTTCGAGGCCATGGCAACGACGGATCGGTCCGGCTGTCCCATCAATCTGACGCTGGAGCACCTAGGCGACCGGTGGAGCCTGATCGTCATCCGCGACATCATGTTCGGCAACCGGCGCAGCTATGGCGACCTGCTGGCGCACAGCGAGGAGGGGATTGCCTCCAACATCCTGGCCGACCGGCTGAGACGCCTGACGGCTTCGGGGTTGCTGAGCCGCCAGCCCGATCCGGCGCACCGGCAGAAGGTCATCTACAGCCTGACGGAGGCGGCCATTCAGCTTGTGCCGCTGCTGGCGCATATGGGCGCCTGGGGCAGCCGGCACCTGCGGCCGAGCCGCGAATTGTCGGTGCGCGCCGAATTGCTGGAGCAGGGCGGGCCGCCGCTGTGGGAGGCTTTCATGGATGAGCTGCGCCACATCTACCTGGGCGCCCCGAAGCCGGAACAGTCGGTGTTCGAAGCGCTTCAGGCGGCCTATGAAGCGGCATGCGGTGCGGACGGGCTGTAGCGGTGTCAGGAGCGAACAGTTATATACTGCCTCCCCAAATCCAATAGATTTGGGGAGGGGGACCGCACGACGCGCGAAGCGCTAGATGCGGTGGTGGGGGCGTTTAGGGCAGGATATAGCAAAGCCTACATCTGAGCTCCTGGAAAAAGGCCCCACCACCATTCGCTTCGCTCATGGTCCCCCTCCCCAAATCTATTGGATTTGGGGAGGCAGCACGGACAGCAACCTCCACGAATAATCTGCGTAGCTTGTGGCTCGTTCATATCGAAGCCAGGTGGTAAAGAAAGCCGCCGGAACACCTTCTTGCGTCACTCACCCTTCCGACGTCCTGAAAGTCCCTTGCGCGCGGTCCTTGATCACGCCGCCCGCTGGGAAGACGGTGCCGTTCATGACGATATAGACGCCCTTGGGCGCGGTCTGCACGGTCGCGAACGCCATGCCGAGATTGAATGCGGCGTCGCTGTCGGCATATCTGGCCGGCAGAAAAGCGCCGGTGAGCGCAATCGTCTTTTCGAGGCCGAGCGCCGCCAGCCGGTCGGCGGTCACCGCCATGCTGTCCGTGCCGTGGGTAATGATGATGCGCGTGACATCTGTGCCGCTGACCGCCTCCGCGATCCGTTCCCGGTCGTCGTCGGTCAGTTCCAGGCTGTCCTTGGCCATCAACTCGGTGATCTCGAACGGCAGGGACACGGATGCGTGCCTGATCAACTCGCCGATCTTCGACCGGTCAAACTGATATTGGCTGAGCCCGTCGAAATAGCTCTTGTCAATCGTCCCACCGGTCGTGAATATCTGGATCTTCGAGGTGTCCAAGTTCGGCTCCTGAGATTCGCCACGGATATAGAGCTAACAGGTTTCAATTAAAACCGGAAACCCTGGCTTTGACACGGTCGGCCCAAGGCCTATGCTCCAGCCAAGATGACCAACCTGACGCCCACCCTGTCCGCCGCCATTGAAGCGCTTTACGTAACGTTCAAGCGTCCGCACCCACGCGGCATCGATGCCTGCCCGTGCTGCTGGAAGGTGCGCGACACCCAGGTTCTGACGGAGACGCCTCTGCGCGCACTGACCGATGACCAGTTGGGTAGTTACGCCGCCTCAGTCTTCCTGACGGCGGGCGGTCTTGGCGACTACAAGTATTTCCTGCCGCGCATCTTTGAATTGGCGGTGAGCAAGACCGGGTATCCGAGCGTGGAAATCCTGTTGGGCAAGCTTAAGCTGGCCGAGTGGAAATATTGGCCGATAGATGAGCACCGCGCCGTCCAGGCCTTTGTCGATGCCTTGTTCGAGGCCGAGGTAACCCAGGCCGTCAGGTCGGACGATGGGTATTATTACACGTCCTCGGTTGATGAACTGGTGTGCGGCATGGCGCGCGCGGAGATAGCGCTCGAACCGTACCTAAAGCGGCTTCTGGACCATCCGGCGGCGCTGGCCGACCTCTATTATTCGAACGCCGAAACGATGTCTGACAAAGATAGCCTGTTCAGCGGCTTCTGGGACGATGTCGATCCGGCCGTTATCGCGGGCGTCAAAGCCCTCCTGCGCTCGGACGCCGTACTCGACGTCCTGACACGGTAAGCGCCGACATTACATATTTGTCACCTTGGGCAAATCCCGTTGCTCCGTGCCGGCCTTGTGCTTAGTCTCCGCTGCAACTGTTTCAAGCCAAGGGAAAATTCATGGTC
>CAMLPZ010000349.1 GCA_946482045.1 uncultured Asticcacaulis sp. | reverse complement strand
ACCTGAACATTGTCGATGACTTCCTGCGCGAGCGCCGGAACAGCCAGGAGAAGACTAGTGCTTGCCGCTATGCTTGCGAACAGGCTTGTCCGCGATGTTTTCCCAGCGATAAGGATCGGCGCGCGTACCAGCATTGTTGGTCTCCAGATTGTCGTAGGCGGGAGTGAGACCGCCGGTCGCGCCGAGCGAGTCGCTGTAGAGGAAGTCGTTTTGCGGATCGAGGCACACTTGCGGGCCGGCGGCGCCGTACAGGTTGGCCATGAATTCCAGCGTCGAGCGCTCGATCATGGCGCGGACCGCCAATTGCATGGGCTCAAGCGCGCCCTGGCCACCGGACAGGTCGAAGATGTTGCCGTTCCAGATGTCAAAGACGCCGGCCTTCACTTCGCGGCCGACCACCTGCTTCTGATATGAGATGACGTCGACCACTTCCAGGGTGCGGGTGTCGACCAGACGCAGGTCCAGGGCGACATTCATCACATAGGTGCGGTTATAGGCCATACCCTTGATGCCGGTCGAGGCGGTTTCGCCTGCCAGGGCATCGAAGCCGCCGGAACGGATATTGTAGTTCAGCTCGGTGATGCCGCCGACGATAAAGAAGTCGGAGCCGGCGACCTGGCCCGCCATGATCTTGCGGTAATCAGCCGGCTTGGTCGGGTTGGCGACCTGGTCGTCGGTGATCAGCTTGTTGTTGGAATACTTCAGTTCCAGTTCGCCGACCGAGGTGTCGAAACGCTCGACCTGGCGGGCGCCGGCCTTGGCAAGCGCAGTCATCGCCATCAGTGAGGCGCCTTGCGTGATTTCGCGGCCGCCTTCCAGCGAGACCTTGCCTGTGTAGTCCGAGATCCGGCCGACCGCGAGGCGCGGTGAGGCCAGGCGGCGGGCGCGGGCATATTCACCCAGGCAGACCAGGGCGTCGGAATAGGCGGTGGCGTTGCTGGTCACCGGCGCGCGGCCTATCGGCGTCTTATAGTTGCCGGCGGAGTTGACGCCGGGCGCCGAGACGCAGCCCGAAAGCGTGACGGCGATCATGGCCGTTCCGGCCAGCAGGGTCGCGATGCGCTTGAAGCCACCCGTGTGCGTTTTGCTGTTAGAAGCCATTGAGCTGTCCGTTCAGAGAAGTTGTGTCATTGGTTGTGCCGTTGGCGCCGGTTTTGGTGGTGCCATTATTATTGGCGGTAACATTGCCATTATTGGTCTGGGTCGAGTTGACGATGACGGTATTGTAGTTGCCGTTGACCGTGACGTTCAGGTAATTGCCGATGGCCGTAGCCCCGCCGTTACCTGCACCCGAATAGGAATCGCCGGCGCCGAGCGTCTTGGAATAGGAATAGACACTCTCTTCTGTGACGATCGTGCCGTCCATCAAAACGCGATTGCCATTGGCGTCGCGCGTCGAAGGGTTCACGCCATGCTGCATCTGGTTTCGGGTCATGCCGTAGCCGGTCTCATAGGCCGACACGCCGCGCGACGATGTCGCCTGGGCGAAAGCCAGGCTGGGCACAGTCAAGGCGGGGACGGCAAGAGATACCGCGGAGATTAAGGCCAGGCGGCCGAAAAGGTTCAGGTTTGGCATCGTATCGCTCCAGGCCTGGGACATTCACGTCTCAGGCGAGTGTCCCTCCAGCAATTCGAGTGCCACTGTCGCCGCAAACCCTAAAAATTACGTGTACCGCAGCGAATTTCTTTGTCTTTTTAGGGATTTCGTGCGGTGAAATACGCCTGAGAGGCGCGGCCAAGCTTGCAAAGCTGGCGCCGGATGCCCCATATGGAGGCAGAAATTAGCGCAAACGGCGAGAGTCTGAGTCCCGGAATATGACAGATCACGAGAATCCACGGCGTGCGGACGGCAAAGAGCCCCTATTTAATGCGCCGCCCCTGGCCATGCTGCTGCCGGTCCTTCTCGTTAGTCTCTATTTCCTGCAATCCCTTTCACCGATCGTAAGTGAGCGGCTTATCGATAGCTTTGCCCTGTCGTCGCTGCTTTTGCGTAGCGGGGCTTACGAGCTTTTGGTGACGCATATATTCATGCACGGCAGTTGGATGCATGTGCTGATGAACTCGGCCTTCTGCCTGGCGTTCGCTACGCCCGTTATCCGCGCTTTTGGCAACGGGGCAGGGGGAGTCGCCTCTTACATTGGCTTCTTCCTGGTGTGCGGAATCGCCGCCGGACTGGGGTACTGCGTGCTGAACTGGTCTTCGCCGGTATCCGTGGCGGGCGCCTCGGGCGCTGTGTCGGGTTTGATGGGAGCGGCGATTCGCCTGGGTGAGCGCGACCGCGAACCTGTCATTCGCTCCTTCCTTCATCCGCAAGTGCTGGCCATGACCGTCATCTATTGCGGCCTTAACGCGGCAACGGCATTTACGCCGTTGGTCTTTGGCGAAGGCGTTCAGGTGGCCTGGCAGGCGCATATAGCTGGGTTTCTATTTGGCCTGATTATGGTCTCTCCGTGGCTTCATGTATTCCATCGTCGCCATTTCACAACAAAGTGACCTCCATTGCGGTGCAGCAAGCATTGCAATTTGACACCCTTTCAGGTGACGCTGTTCTTTTAGTGGCGTCAGAATGAATTAACCCACCGGGAGGGTGTCGCTATGCTGGTAAATCAGCTTCTAAATGCCAAGGGGCGTCAGGTCTTTACTGTTTCACCTGATGATAGTCTTTCATCGGTTGCAGCTTTGCTGCATACCCGTAAGGTCGGGGCATTCATCGTCACGGATCGCGTCGGTCGCGTGGTCGGTATTGTGTCCGAGCGTGATATTATAGGCGCTATCGCGGAGTGGGGCGCGGAGGCTTTGGCCAAGCCGGTATCGGAAATCATGACGCGCGACGTTATCTTCGCCGACCAGGGGGAGACGATCGAATCTCTGCTGGAGCGGATGACGGATCGCCGTATTCGCCATCTGCCGGTTATGGACGGATCGCGTCTTGTCGGCATTGTTTCGATCGGGGATCTGGTCAAATCCAAGATATCCGAGGTCGAGTTCGAGGCAAATACGCTGAAAAGCTATATAGCAGCGGGCTGATCACCCGTATTTTACCTGAAAAGCGCCGATCTGGGGATAAGTGCTAGATTCCTGGATTCGGCGCTTGCGTCTTTCTGAAGGCTTAGCTAGAAGCCGCACCTCGCCGCACGGCAGCCCTTGCTGACAACGGCTTCGCGAAAAACGACTGATAAAAAGTCGATTGGGACTTGAAGCCGAAGACAAAAGGGTCTAAGTACAGCGCCTCACCGATTCTGATGGGTCTTAGAGGATTGTCCGCAAGGTAATCCCACGGGAACTTTTCGGCTTCGTTTCTGCAAAATAACCGCTCAAGCGGTTCTGTGGAAAAGATGAAAAATTGGTTGACACGATTTGGCCGCTTCGGTAAATGAGCGCCTCCTCTGATAACGGGATTGGTTATCGCCGCAGCCGGCTCGGCTGGTTGCGGGTAAGGTCTTTGACATTGTGGATATTGGAAAGAGAAACGCAGGCGGCGGTGATCTTGCGGAAGTGTTGAGATACA
>CAMLPZ010000348.1 GCA_946482045.1 uncultured Asticcacaulis sp. | reverse complement strand
GCACCTGACCCGAACGGCCGTTCTTGAGGTTGAAGGCAGCGTCCTTGAGCGCCAGGATCGGGCGGACCAGCGACCGCGAAAGATAAAGACTGGCGACGACGACCAGCAGGAGGCCCAACGTGCCGATGCCGAGCAGTACGGTCAGCAGCGGCTGATAGGCTTTGAGCGCATGGCCCAGCGGATAGGTGAGCAGCAGGACACTTGTCTGGCGTCCATCTAGCGACGGCAGCGGCGTCGCCACGGCGATCAAGGAGCCTTTGGCGGTGTCGACCATGCTTGCCGCCTTGGTTTGCAGGCTCTGGTCGATGACGAAACTCAAAGAGTCGGTCTTGAAGTCACGCGTCTGTTCCTGCGGCCCCTGCCACAGGCCACCGCGTGTCTGAGTCATGACAACTGCACGAATTGGAATGGCTGACAGAGTTTCCATGCCGCGCATTTCAGCCTCGTCTAGGCGCGTGGCGAAGATTACCCAGCCGAGGCGGTCAGGCGCCATGACGGGCGCGGCCACGGCCTGCCACGGACGGCTGTCGACGGCGACAATGCCGGAGACCGGCTGCCAGGCATCGCGGCCAGCAAGTGCCGAGGTCACTGTCTGCGACAGGGCGGAATGATCGCCGGCGACGGGCTGGCCATCGGCGCCCAGGATCACGCCGGCGTCGGCGTTCAGGCGATCCTGAAGATTGAGAAAGGCCGACTCGACGGTCGCCTTGTCATTGGTCGCCAGGGCCTGTTTGAAGCCAAAATCGCGTGACAACAGCCCGGCATTGGTTTGCAGGGCTTCAGAATTCAGCGTCCAGATACGTTTGAAAACCTCGGCATTGGCCTGAAGTTCCTTCTGCACCGATACGCGTGCGTAGGAAATGACCGCCATGTAGCAGGCAATGGCAATAACCAGCAGAGCCGCCGAAAACAGCCCACCGTACATGACCGCCAGCTTGGTGCTTAACCGTTTAAAAGCCATCGGGAAGACCTAGTATGCTCCGCTTATGGGCAGGCCGCCGCCCCTGACCTTGACCACAAAGGTCTGGGCAGGGGACTTTCCCGCGTTCAGAGCGCGCGACACCGCATGTTCTGGTGCATCCATCAAGGGTTGCCATACCACCAGCATACCGGCTGCGTCCGGAACGCCCTTCAGCGTCACACGGCCGGATGTGTCCGTCATGGCGAAATACGGGGTGTCGACGACGCGAATATAGGCGCTCATCGAGTCGTGAATATTACAGGCGACGGCGACCGTGCCAGCATGGTCGAACTTCATGGTGCGGGTCTTGCCCTGGCCGTACAGCGGAAACTGGAAGGGCTGAACCTTGGAGAAGGAATAGACGTGGTGGTTGACGCGGTCCTGGTTCGGGAAATTCACCGTGGCACCTTGCGGGACGGCCAAGACATAAGGCGTGAATTTCAAGCTCTTCTGCGTAAGGGTATAGACAGCTGTCTTGACCCCCACCGGCAGCGTCGCCCCACCCGTCGGCGTGAAGGTCACTACGGCCGAAGACACGGGCTTGCCTGCGGTGTCCGTCACCACAACCGCCAGATCGCCCGCCAGGGCACATGCAGGCGCGGCAAACAGACACGCAACAAGGACAAATAGACGCGCGAAAACAATCTTCATGCCCGATCGTGTATCATAACAAATATAAGAGTCGGTAAATCCTGGCTTTTCTAAAGGCCTTCAAGCACAGTGCACATGGCGCCACGCGAAGTGTTTACATTCACGGCAACGTATCTGCGTTCGCCATTTTTTGTTTTACCCGCAAAGCCATGAGATCAAAGGCATCTCGCGTCTTTTTATCAAATTCTCCTCAAGCGGGAATCTATTAACAGCCCGGCATGCAAACGTTGTTTTGCGAACGCTTTTTTGCCTGACCGGAAATCTAGCGAACAGTGTTTTTCAAGAAATTTCGAACAATTGTCTGAAAAATGGCCTAGGACCGGTGCGGCGCGGCCTTGGCATTTTTGCTCTGGCCGACTATGTCAGGTGGCGAGGACGACCTCCCCATTACGGGCAGTTTCTCCGGGACGACCCGGTTCTCTTCAGGAGGGCCGCATGGCCTGGATCTATCTCGTTTGCGCCGGGTTTCTGGAAATCGTCTGGGCCTATGCCATGAAGTCGTCGGAAGGCTTCACCAAGCTTACCCCCAGCATCATCACCCTGGTCGCCATGATCGCCAGCTTCGGCCTCCTGTCGCTTTCGATGAGAACCTTGCCGCTGGGCACCGCCTATGTCATCTGGACCGGTATCGGCGCCGTGGGCGCCTTCATCGTCGGCGCCGCCGTGCTGGGTGAGCCCCTGGGCTTTACCCGTGTTCTGGCCGCCGTTCTTATCATTTCCGGTCTCATCCTGATGAAGATCGCCACCCCGAATTAGGTCCATGGCCAGTTTCGCAAGCGACAATACCGCGCCCGTCCATCCCACCGTTATGGCCGCGCTTGCCGCCATCAATGACGGCGCCATGCCCGCCTATGGCAACGACCCAATAACGCTCAGGCTTCAGGAGACCTTGCGCGAGACCTTTCGGCACTCGCATTTGCGCGTCTTTCCGGTGTTCAACGGGTCTGCCTGCAACGGCCTGGCGCTGGCGGCGATAATCCGCCCTTACGAGTCGATCCTGGCTCACCGCCAAAGCCATATCAATAACGACGAATGCGGGCTGCCGGAGTTCTTTACCGGCGGCAAGATCGTAGCTTTGGACGGCGCGCACGGCAAGCTGACGCCCGAGGGTATCGGCAGCCTGATCGAACGGACGCTGGAACACGCGCCGCACACCTCACGACCCCGCGCCATTAGTCTGACCAACGCGACCGAGCTCGGCACAGTCTATAGTCCCACCGAGATTCGCGCCCTGTCGGATGTTGCAAAATCCTATGGCCTTTATATGCACATGGACGGCGCGCGCTTCGCCAATGCCATCGCGCATCTCGGCTGTCATCCGGCGGAGGCGACCCACGAAGCCGGCATCGACATACTCAGTTTCGGCGGCACCAAGAACGGCGCCATGCTGGCCGAGGCTGTCGTTATCTTCAATCCATCATTGATCGAAAGCTTCGCCTACATCCATAAGCGCGGCGGACAATTGCCATCGAAGGCGCGCTATGTGTCGGCGCAATTGCAGGCCCTGCTTGACAATGGCCTGTGGCTGAAGCTGGGCGCGCACGCCAACCTAATGGCGAAGGCCCTTCGCGACGGGCTGGACAACGTCATCGGCGCCGGCCTGCTGCATCCGGTCGAGGCCAATGAGCTGTTCATCACCCTGCCGAAGACATTGGCCAACCGGCTGATGACCAAGGGACACCGCTTCTATCCCTGGCCCAACGAAGGCGACGACGCCTATCGCCTTGTTACCAGCTTCTCAACGACAGAAGCCGAGGTCGCTGAGTTCCTAGCCGACTGCCGCGCGTTCCAGCCTTAGAGAGCGTTAGCCGCGGCTCTGCGCCGCCAGCAGCGGCACCAGCACCCAGCTTATGGGCGTCGAGATGCCGTGCTTTTCCGCCTTGCGCACAATCACGCCGTTGCGGGCGTTCCATTCGGTCATCCGCCCGGCCATGAAGTCATCGTACATCGAGTTGGTCTCATCAGGCCCGG
>CAMLPZ010000347.1 GCA_946482045.1 uncultured Asticcacaulis sp. | reverse complement strand
TAGCGGGCCTGAAGCTCTTCGACGGGCGCAAGCAGGCGCAGCAGGACCTGGTCGCGCCTTTGCTCGGCCGACGCCAAAGGCGTGACGCCATAATGGTCCTCGGCGGCTACCGAGGCGCCGCGCGCCAGCAGGAGCGATACGACCTCGTATTTCCGGCAGCGCGCCGCCACAAGTAGCGGCGTCTCGCCGTCGATATTGCGCGCTTCGATGTCCGCGCCCTTGTCGAGCAGGACCTTGACGCCGTGCAAGAAGCCTTCCTGGGCAGCCGTATGCAGTGGCTGGTCCTGATCGGGGAAGGACGGCTGGTCGACGCTGGCGCCTGCCTTGATGAGCAGATCAGTCATGTCGTTGTCTTCGAACGTTACGGCCTGGCGCAGGGCCGCGCCCTCTTCGGCGCTGACATCGGCGTGGCGCGCCACAAACACCGCCGCGATCGGAATATTGCCGCTGGCGGCTGCCGCCACCAGCGGCGTGAAGCCGCGATTGTCGTGCTGCATCAGGTCGGCGCCCGCCTGGATCAGGGCGTCGGCGATGCGCAGATGCGCCGGCGTCATGTCGAGGCTGGCATACTCAGCCAGGATATGGAGACCGCTGAAGCCCAGGGCATTGATCGCCAACGGATCTGCGCCATTTTCGAGCAGCAGGCGGACGATGCCGTCGTATCCGCCGCTGACAGCCAGGTGCAGCGGCGTATCATCGTTGCTGTCGGTTACGGACAGGTCTGCGCCGGCCATGACCAGCAGGGCCGCCAAATCGCCCGCCCCCGCTTCGCAGGCGTGGTGCAGGGCCGAACGGCCGGCAGCATCGGTCAGGTTGACATCGACTCCCGCCGCGACCAGCGCGCGCGCATCGCGCAACGCCCATTCGCCGGCGGCTGGATCGCAGTCCTCGTCCTTGGTGACGCTGGCAGCGCGCATCAGGGGCGTCTCGCCGGCATGGGTGCGGACATTGGCGTCTACCCCCTGGCTCAGGAACCAGCTGAGCACGCGCTCATCGGGCGTGGCAATCGCCAGATGCAGGGGGGAAGTGCCGTCATAGGCGTTGCAGGTGGCGGGATCGGCGCCGGAGGCTTCAAGCGTTTGCAGCACGCCGAGATCGGCGAACGGCCCGCTCAGGGCCGCGTGAAAGACCGGTGCCGGATCGCCCGGCTCGTAGGCCAGGGACACACCCAGTCCCAGCGCGGAGCGCAGCATCGGCAGGTGGGATTTGGCTAGGGCGCGAAACAGCGCCTGACGCAGGCTGTCCATGGGTGTCAGAATCGGCGGTTACTTAAGGACCGGAGAGAACGCCGAAATCGTTCACGACGCAAGGCAAACTTACCGTGAAAGTCAACTCGCGTTTATTGAAGGTTAATGCGGCGTACAATAAGTTCCTAACCATGAAGCGCACCTCCGTCCTGTTCCTGACCGTTACCTGCCTGTTCCTGCTGGGAACGGTTGCGCAGGGCGACGCCCAGCAGCGGACGCGCGCCCTGACGGCGCAGGAACAGGAAGAACTGGAAAGGCTGTCGGCCGAGGTCCGCGCCAATACGCGCAAACGCGATGCCACGCGCCAGACCGCCCGCCAGATCGGCCGCGAGATCGAGGACCTGCGGCAGCGCATTATCGACATTTCCCGCCGCCAGGGCGCTTCCGAGACGCGTTCGGCGGTCTTCCGCGCCCGGCTGGAGACACTGAACCTCCAGGAAGCCGACATCACGCGCAAGCTGACAGCCATGCGCGCCAAGGAAGCGCGTCTGCTGTCGGCGCTGCAGATCTATACGCGCAACCCGCCGCCAGCCATCTTCATCTCGACCCGCCGCGCCAACGACGCGGTTGTCGCCGCCATCATCATGCGCGAGATCACGCCGGAACTGCAAAAGCGCACCCAGGCCCTGGCCGCCCAGAATGCCGAGCTGGTCCGCCTGCGCCGACAGGCGGCTTTGCAGAACGAATCATTGTTCGTCGCTGAAAGCGACGTGTCGCGCCAGCGGTCCGAAATCGAAGCCCTGATCAGCCAGAAGCTGGCACTGGAAGACCAGTTACTGAGCCAGGCCGACAAGCTTGAGGCGCGCGCCGAAGAGCTAAAGACGCAGGAAAACCGCATGCGCGGCGAACTTCCGCTGCGCGGGCTGTTGGGGATAGGGCAAAAGGCTCCGAACCAGCTGCAACAACCGGTCGTCGGCGAAAAGGTCTCAGACTTCGGTCAGGTTTTGGGGGGCCAAATTGAAGGCGGCCGCCCCGAACGCGGCGTGCGTTTCTCGGTCCAGCCGGGCGCGCAGGTGACAGCCCCCATCGAAGGCGAGGTCGAATTCGCCGGCCCGGTCGAATCCTACGGCCAGGTGGTGATTCTTAACGCGGGCAACAATTATCACGTCGTCCTGACCGGCATTGGCCGCGTCTTCGTCGACAAAGGCCAGACGCTGCGGCGCCATGAACCGATCGGCCGCATGCCGAACCTTTCAGAACGGAAAGTCACCCTCTATATGGAACTGAGGCAAGGGGAAACGCCGGTCAATCCTCAGACGCCGCTGCAAGTGTCTTCGCGCTGACACTTGCGGAGAATTTATTCACAGCCGCACCGGCCCCGTTTACGCCACACTCACACTCTTATATGAGACATTAAGTTGAGTACCCCGTCCCCTGAGGATCGCATGAAGAATTACGTTCTGGGTGGCGTCGCCGCCCTGGCTCTCAGCATCGGCGCCGTGGCTTATGCCAACCAGCCGGTCTTTTCGCCCCGTTCCGACACCTATCGGCAGCTTGAGCTGTTCGGCAATGTGATGGCCATCGTCCAGCAGGACTACGTCGTCAAGACCGACAGCAAGAAGCTCATCCAGTCGGCGCTGGAAGGCATGCTGGCCAGCCTCGATCCCCACTCCAACTACCTGTCGGACGAGGACTACAAAGAGCTGCAGGAAAAGACGCGCGGCAATTACGGCGGCATCGGCCTGGAAGTCCAGAGCGAGGACGGCGCGGTCAAGATCGTGACCCCGATCGACGAAACCCCGGCTCAGAAAGCCGGCCTCCAGTCGGGCGATTATATCACCGCCATCAATGGCACCAGCATCTTGGGCATGCGCCTTAACGACGCTGTCTCGAAGATGAAGGGCGACCCCGACACGAAGGTGACTCTGACTGTGGTTCGCGCCGGCAAGGACGAGCCGTTCGACGTCAGCCTGACGCGCGAAATCATCAAGGTCCGCTCGGTCCGCACCCGCATGGAAGGCAATTTCGGCTATCTGCGCATCGCCAGCTTCTCGGAAACGACGGCCAACGACACGCGCGACGCCCTGGCCAAGCTGATGGCCGAGAACAAGAACATGAAGGGCCTGGTCCTCGACCTGCGCAACAATCCGGGTGGCCTGCTCGATCAATCGGTTGGCGTGGCCGACCTGTTCATCGATGGCGGTGAGATCGTGTCCCAGCGCGGCCGCGATCCCAAGGATATCATCCGCTACCAGGCCAAGAAGGGCGACATGCTCAAGGGTATGCCGATGGTCGTCCTGACCAATCCGGGTTCGGCTTCGGCGGCGGAAATCGTCGCCGGTGCGCTTCAGGACCATCACCGCGCCGCTATCGTCGGCCTGACGACCTTCGGCAAGGGTTCGGTCCAAAGCGTCATTCCGCTGGGTGAAAACCGCGC
>CAMLPZ010000346.1 GCA_946482045.1 uncultured Asticcacaulis sp. | reverse complement strand
TACGACCTGGCGCACGAGCTTGATTTCAAGTGCCTGCTGTCGTCGACGGCGGAGGACGCCCTGACGACGGCGCGGGAATATACGCCGTCGGCCATAGTACTCGATGTCGGACTGCCGGACCATTCCGGCCTGTCGGTCCTCGATCGCCTGAAGCACGACGCGCGCACGCGCCACATTCCCGTGCACGTCGTCTCTGCCAGTGACTACATGCACGCCGCCCTGTCGCTGGGCGCAATTGGATATATGCTCAAGCCCGTCAAGCGCGAAGAACTGATCGAGGCCTTCCGCAACTTCGAGACGCGGCTGGAAGCCAAGATGCGCCGCGTGCTGATCGTCGAAGACGACGACACGCAGCGCGACGCCGTCTGCCGCCTCCTGGCCTCCCAGGACGTCGAATGCCACGCAGTCGGCACGGCGGCCGAATGTCTCGATGAACTGAAGTCACAGACCTATGACTGTATGGTGCTGGACCTGTCCCTGCCGGACGCTTCTGGCTACTCGTTGCTGGAGACGCTCAGCCAGGAAGAAGCCTATTCCTTCCCGCCGGTCATCGTCTACACCGGCCACGAATTGTCGGCGGACGAGGAAGAACGCCTGCGCCGCTATTCGCGATCGATCATCATCAAGGGGGCCAAGTCACCGGAGCGTCTTCTCGACGAGGTCAGCCTGTTCCTGCACCAGGTCGTGTCGGAACTGTCGCCTGAACAGCAGACCCTGCTGCGCAAAGCACGCAACCGCGACAGCATACTGGAAGGCCGCCGCATCCTGGTGGTCGAGGACGACGTGCGCAATGTCTACGCCGTCACCAACATCTTCGAACCCCTGGGGGCGCAGATCCAGATCGCGCGCAACGGCAAGGAGGCGCTGAAGGCGCTCGACTCCGCGCTGGCCGCCGGCAATGAAGGCGCCGCCGGCGTCGATCTCGTGCTCATGGACGTGATGATGCCCGAGATGGATGGCCTGACCGCCACGCGCGAAATCCGCAAGCGCGCCGAATGGAAAAAGCTGCCTGTCATCATGCTGACGGCCAAGGCGATGAAGGACGACCAGGAAAAGTGCCTGGACGCAGGGGCCAACGACTACATGGCCAAGCCGCTTGACGTCGAAAAGCTGGTGTCGCTCGTTCGCGTGTGGATGCCGCGATGATGGCCAAGGTGATGATATGACCGCGCCCGCCCGAGTGTCGACGGCCAAGACAGAAGACATCGAAATCCGTCTTCTGCTCGAAGCCATCTACCAGAAGTATCATTACGACTTCCGGGGATACGCGATGGCGTCGGTCAAGCGCCGGCTGAGCCAGGCGCGTGAATTCTTCAACTGCCGCTCGTTTTCAGTGCTGCAGGACCAGGTCCTGCACGATGCCTCCATGCTGCCGTCGCTGCTGAGCTACCTTACGGTGCAGGTGTCGGAGATGTTCCGCGACCCGCTGTATTTTCGGGCCATCCGTGAGAAGGTCGTGCCGCATCTGCACACCTATCCGTCGCTTAAGGTCTGGATCGCCGGTTGTTCGACCGGCGAAGAGCTCTATACCTTCGCCATCCTGTTCCGCGAGGAAGGCCTGCTGGAACGCACCATGTTCTATGCAACCGACATCAATCCCGAAGCGTTGAAGCGCGCCGAGATGGGGGTTTACGACCTCGATCGCATCAAGCTGTTTACCGAGAACCACCGTCTGTCCGGCGGAAAGTCGTCGCTGTCCGACTACTATACGGCCGCCTACGGCGCCGCGTCCTTCGACAAGTCCCTGCGCAGGAATGCCGTCTTTTCCGATCACAGCCTGGCGACCGACGCGGTCTTCGCCGAAACCCAGTTGGTGTCTTGCCGCAACGTCCTGATCTACTTCAACAAGGAGCTTCAGGACCGCGCCATCGGCTTGTTCTCGCAGTCCCTGGCGCGCAAGGGGTTCCTGGGGCTGGGCGCCAAGGAGACCTTGCGCTTTTCCGCCCATGCCGACGGATTTGCCGAGTTCGCGCGTGATGAACGCATCTATCAGAAACGGGACAGGTCATGAAAGCCTCCGCACCAGCCAAAACGGTTGCGGTTCCGGCCACCCCGGTCGAGGCCATCGTCATCGGCGTGTCGGCGGGCGGATTGAAGGCCTTGTCGGCCATCCTGCCGGGACTGCCGCGCGACTATCCGGTCCCGATCATGATCTGCATCCACCTGCCGCCCGGCAAAAAGAGCATTGTCGCGGAACTGTTCGATGAAAAGTGCGCGCTGAGTGTACGCGAGGCCGAGGACAAGGAGCCGATCCAGCCTGGCACCGTCTATTTCGCGCCACCCGATTATCATCTCATGGTCGAACTGGACCGCCGTCTGTCGCTGTCGAGTGAGGAGCCTGTCCTGTTTTCACGTCCGAGCATCAATGTGCTGTTTGAAACCGCCGCCGACGCCTATGGCGCCAGCCTCCTGGGCATCGTCCTGACGGGGGCCAATAATGACGGCGCCCAAGGATTGAGTACCATCATGCTGGCCGGCGGCACAGCCATTGTCGAAGACCCGGCGGAGGCCTATCAGGCCGCCATGCCGCAAGCCGCGATCGAGGCTTGCCCGGGGGCGCAGGTCTTAAGCCTGGATGACATGGCGCGCTACCTACTAGCGGTCGGGCGGACTGTGGGGGCCAACGCATGACCGCCATCGATACGGTAAAATTCCTGCTGGTCGACGATCTGCCCGAAAACCTGCTGTCACTTGAGGCCGTCCTGCGCCGTGAAGGCCTGGAGATGATCAAGGCCAGCTCCGGCGTCGAGGCGCTGGAAATGCTGCTGAAACACGATGTCGCCCTGGCCTTGCTCGACGTCATGATGCCCGAAATGGATGGCTTTGAACTGGCCGAAACCATGCGTGGCAACGAACGCACGCGCCGCATTCCGATTATCTTCCTGACGGCCGGCTCCGCTGACCGCATGCGGCGGTTCCGTGGTTATGAAGCCGGCGCGGTCGACTATCTCGAAAAACCGCTGGAGCCGGACATCCTCCGTTCCAAGTGCGACGTGTTCTTCGAACTTTACCGCCAGCGCCAGCAGATCGCCCGTCAGCGCGACACCTTGGCGGCGTCGGCCGAGGAGAACCGCCGGCTACTGAAGGAAAGCCAGAAATACGCCAAGGCGTTGCAGGAGGCTGACCAGCGCAAGGACGAGTTCCTGGCGACCCTGGCGCACGAACTGCGCAACCCCCTGGCGCCGATCAGCAACTCGGTGACCATTCTGGCGTCGGATCGATCGCCCAAGAACGTCCGCGAGCAGGCGCTGGCCATGATGGAGCGTCAGGTCAAGCAGATGGTGCGGCTGGTCGACGACCTCATGGACGTGGCACGCATCACACGCGGCAAGATCGTGCTGAAGCCCGAACGCGTTGATGTGCGGGACATCCTCAATGCCGCGGTTGAAATCTCGCAGCCTCTGATCGATCAGTTCGGCCACACACTGATCGTTGACCTACCGAAGTCGCCGGTGTGGCTTGAGGCCGACCTGACGCGCCTGGCGCAGGTCTTTTCCAACCTGCTCAACAACGCCGCCAAGTACAGCGAACCCGGCCGCGAAATCCGCCTGAGCGCCGAAGCCGACGACGTCTTCGTAACGGTGCGCGTCAAGGACCAGGGCCTCGGCATGACGCACGAGACCAT
>CAMLPZ010000345.1 GCA_946482045.1 uncultured Asticcacaulis sp. | reverse complement strand
GCGCTGGTGCTCAACAGCGTCGGCCCCAGCTGGGATAAACCCGGCCAGATGGACACCTACCAGGACATCTACACACTGGACGGGCCCGACGCCCGCAGCCTGAAATCCCAGGTGCTTCAGGCCGATGGCACGTGGAAAGTGTTCATGAACGGCAAGTATCGGCGGAAATAGGCGCGTGACACCCTTTCCTGTCCGCTGGCGTGGACCCATATAGCCTGCGGGTTTCAATGAAAGGGCAGCGCCATGAAAACACGCGTACTTGGTAACGGACTGGAAGTTTCTGCGCTCGGTCTTGGCTGCATGGGCATGAGCTGGGCCTACGGACCGTCCGACCGAGACCAGTGCCTGAGCCTCCTGCGTCAAGCCGTCGATCTTGGCGTCACCTTTTTCGACACCGCCGAGGTCTATGGCCCTTTTACCAACGAAGAACTGGTTGGCGAAGCCCTGGCGCCGGTGCGCGATCGCGTCGTCATCGCCACCAAGTTCGGCTTCAAACTGGGCGAGCCGGGCAACCTCAGCGGCGTCAACAGCCGCCCTAAACATATCCGTGAGGTCACTGAAGCCTCGCTGAAGCGGCTGAAGACCGACCATATCGACCTGCTCTATCAGCATCGCGTTGACCCGGAAGTCCCGATCGAGGATGTCGCGGGCACGGTCGGCGACCTGATCCAGGAAGGCAAGGTGCTGCATTTCGGCCTGTCCGAAGCTGGCGCCCAGACGATCCGCCGGGCGCATGCGACCTATCCCGTCACGGCGCTGCAAAGCGAATATTCGTTGTGGACGCGCGATCCCGAGGCCGAGATCCTACCCGTCCTCGAAGAGTTAGGCATCGGCTTTGTTCCCTACTCGCCATTAGGCCGCGGCTTCCTGACCGGCGCGCTCAGAGGTGAAGAGGACCTGACCGAGGACGATTTCCGCCGCCGCACACAGCCCCGTTTCAACGGCGAGGCGCGCCAGCAGAACCTGCGCGCTGTCGATGCCTTGACGGGAGTTGCAAAGGATCGCGGCGTCACACCCGCCCAGTTAGCCCTGGCATGGCTGCTGGCACAGAGGCCATGGATTGCGCCCATTCCCGGCACGCGCCACCTCAACCGCCTGCAGGAGAATATCGCGGCCGCCGACATCACTCTGAACGAGAGCGACCTGAAGGTGATCGAAGAGACTATTGCTGAAACCGGCTTTGCTGGTGCGCGCTACGCTGAGGCGTCATTGGCGATGACAAACCTATAGCCGCAAAAAAGCCCCGGATCGCTCCGGGGCTTTTGTAGCAGATGTGCTAAGATTAGCGCGTGCCGGCCGTGCCTGTGGAGGCTGCGGCGTCGAGCGTTGCTGCCTGGGCCTGCAGCTTCGGCAGGGTCGCGGATGCGAAGGTCTTGGTCGACGCATCGGTCGCCGTCGAAGCATAGGATTGGAACAAGGCCGTGGCCTTGTCGAGTTCCGCGCCTTGCAGCTCAACGTATTTCTGATCGAAGTCCTTACCTGTCACCGACTGAAGATCAGCCAGCTTCTGCTTGTATTCCTGCGGCCACGCCTGGTCGAAGTGCATGTCGGCGGTCGAACCTTGGATGGCCTTGATCATCTCCTGACGCGTAGCAGTGCCTTCGGTTAGCAGGGCCTGGGCCGCGCTCTTGACCTCGGCATCTGTGGAGGTCTTCAAGGCAACCTGGGCTGCCGCGACGCCGAATTCATTGGCCAGATAGGCCTGCTGGATGAAATCCTTGGGCGCGGTCGTGCCGGCAGCCGTCGCGGCATTATCGGCGACTGGCGGAACGGCGGGCTGGGCCGGCGTGGTCGGCGCTGCGGATGGATCGGTGGTCGGGGTCTCCTGCACCGGTGGGACAGCCTGGGTATCGGCAGGCGTTGGAGCGGTGGCATCCTGGGCAGAGGCGCCAAAAGCAGCAGCCGTCATGACAGAAGCCAGTATAGCGGTGGCGGTATATTTGAACTTACGCGTCATCGCGGTTCCTTTCGAGTGTATCCGTAATGAGTGAACGCATTTACGCCAGTCAAGGCATCACGTCCGTCGGGAATACGGAGACTAAAGGACAGAATTGTTGCGAATATGACCCCGGCGCTATTCAAACATAAATCGGTAAGATGGTATGTATTCTAAAAAAATAAATGGCGAATATGGATTGCGATTAAAAATGCGGCAATTTGGCAAGTCTATGGCGGGCGTGGGGAAAACCTGAGGCCCGCCGCCTTTATCCACAGGTCGTTATTTGGCTTTGACGGCCTTTGGCGCAGGCTCGTCGCCATTTTTCTTGAAATAGGCGCTAAGCGCGACAGCGGCATCGGGATGGCCTTCGCAGCACTCTTCAACCATGAAGCCGACCAGCTCGGAAAAATGCGCGAAGTTGGCGCGGTAGATGATCGAGCGGCCATCGCGATAGGCTGTCAACAGACCGGCGCCCGTCAGGATACTCAGATGGGTGGAGGCGGTGTTGGCGGGAATGCCGACGCCTTCGGCGATCTTGCCGGCGGCGATGCCGTTTGGGCCGGCCTTGACGATGGTGCGGAAGACATTCAGGCGGCCGGGATGAGCCAGAGCAAAAAGATTAACTACCGCATCGTCGTTGGTCATAATTCAGCCTTTTGAGAAATAACGCTAAACGATCAGTATCTATTACGAAATTTTGGAAATATAAAGGCGCGCGGGTCCGCGCGCCTATAAAAATAATGTTATAGGGCGCGACGAATTGCGGCTTGCTTTTTGCCGCGCTTCGCCGGCCTCGTTTACGAGGCCATACGCAGTGGGGTCTCGTCCATCCGCTCCAGCCAGGCGGCGACATTTCCGGACTCGAACACACTTTGCGGCATCTTAGCCAAAGCGTCGATGCGGGCCGCTAATTCGATATAGATCTCTTCGTAGGCACGGGCGATATTGGCCATGGCAACATGGGTTTCGCGCGGATCGTCGAAGAACCAGTCGACGATGACCGGCTGGCCGCCGCGGCAGGCCGGCCACTGGCCGCCGGCCGGATGGCCGTGCGACAGGCGGATGATCACGTCGAAAACAGGTGCGTGCTTGCCGATATGCGCCTCGACCGGCTTGGTCGACACCCAGCCGGTGTTATACGGCATCCGATGCAGCATGGCGCGGGCATAGGGGCTGATGTCCGACACCGGATCGAAGCCGGCGGAACAGGCCTCGAACCGGCCGGCACCCAGACGGTTCAGCAGGGCTTCCGCCAGAATGGAGCGTGCCGAATTGTGCTCGCAGACAAACAGGACATTGATGGGACCGGATTTCTTTTTCATACGCTCGCCCTTGATACCGGTGCCTTCTGTACCGGCCTATAAGAGCATGTAAGCACACACTCATTATTCCATGATTTATGAACTGGGTAAACGAAGGTTAAATCTTTCCGCGGGCAAAGGGACGAGCATCGTGACGAAGGACAACCCGGATTGGCATCTGGCAGCGGTCGCAACTATTGGATTCGGCAGCACCGCGCATAGGCTATCGACGCCTGGTGTGCAATCTCGCCCAAAAGACTGACAAGTGAACCTAAAACATAACAAGTCGGGTACAGCGGTTTCCACCTAAACCCATTCCGATCTAAAGAATATACCGGCTGAGGTCAGCGTCGCCGGCGATTTCACCCAGACGCTTGCGGACATAATCCGCGTCGATCGTGA
>CAMLPZ010000344.1 GCA_946482045.1 uncultured Asticcacaulis sp. | reverse complement strand
GCGCCGACGCCTTCCGCAACTACCACAGCCGCCGCGCCTTCATGAAGCCGGAGGAAGCGATGGTCGACAAGGCGCAGCTTCTGCGGCTGACGGCGCCGGAACTGACCGTGCTGGTGGGGGGCTTGCGGGTGCTGGGCGCGAACTATGACGACAGCAAGCACGGCGTGTTCACCAACCGTTTGGAGACGCTCAGCAACGACTTCTTCGTCAACCTGCTGACCATGGACACGGAATGGACGGCGACCGGCGACAACAGTTATGTGGGCGTCGACCGCCGGACCAAGGCGCCCAAATGGACCGCAACGCGCGTCGACCTGATCTTTGGATCGCACGCCCAACTGCGCGCCATCGCCGAAGTCTATGCCCAGGCCGACGCCGGCGGGAAGTTCGTCCGCGACTTCGTGGCGGCGTGGGTCAAGGTGATGGAGCTGGATCGCTACGACCTGCATCGCTGACGACTGTTCGGATGCGGCGGGGATGGCTCCGCCGCATCCGGCGGTGATGTTCAGCAACTGCCGTGTCAGGTGTAACCATAAAATTCAGAATTGCTTCCTTATGGGGTCTGTTTCGAATTAGGACTGGATTATCGTTAGGGGCAGCGGTTGGATAAGAGTGGCGTAAGACAGTTCCCGGCAGATACGGGCGAAATGTCGCGGAAGGTGCGCGAGTTCGATTGGGCATCGACGCCTCTCGGGCCGATCGATAGTTGGTCCGGTGCCACGCGGGTCGCCGTAGACATGACCATGTCATCACGGCTTCCGATATGCCTTTTCCTGGGGCCCGACCTAGTCGCCATATTCAATGACGCCTACGTGCCACTCATCGGACAGAAAAAGAATTCCCTGGGGGAGCCCTACCGGGTCACCTATGCGGAAGCATGGGATAGTGTCGGACAAGTCGCGCTTAAAGCTCTGGCCGGTGAAGCCGCTTTTTTCGAAGACTATCCTATAGACCTGGATCGCTACGGCAAGCTTGAGACCGGCTATTTCACCTTTTCTTACAGCCCTTTGTTTGATGAGAATGGTGAGATTTTTGGCATCATAGATTCGGTCGTCGAGACTACAGCCAAGGTCCTGGCCGAGCGCGCGGCCAAACTCGAACATGAGCGGTTCGCCGAACTGTTCGAACAGGCGCCGACCTTCATGACAATGCTGAGGGGGCCAGAGCATCGTTTCGAATACGCCAACCCGCAATATATGCGTCTGGTCGCCGGCCGGGACATCCAAGGACGCACGGTCGCCGATTCCCTGCCTGAAACCGTGTCGCAAGGTTTTGTCGCCCTGCTGGACAAGGTCTACGCAACCGGAG
Organism: uncultured Asticcacaulis sp.; assembly: GCA_946482045.1. The sequence goes on along the minus strand of CAMLPZ010000344.1, from coordinate 2,359 downwards.
AGCCTTTTACGGCCACGGGCGCAAAGATCAATTTGCTAAATCCGGAAAGTGGGGAACTGGAAGAGCGGTTTCTGGACTTCGTCTATCAGCCGATCCGCAACGCCGCCGGGGCCATCGACGGCATCTTTGTCGAAGGCGCCGATGTCACAGACAGAGTGCGGTCGGAAGCTTTGCGCAAAGAAAGTGAACGCCGTCTGCGCTTCCTGACGGATTTGGACGAGGCGGCGCGCGGCTTGAACGACCCCTGGGCGATCATGGAGGTGTCAACCCATCTTCTGGGCAAACATCTTCAGGTATCACGCTGCGCTTACGCCGACATGGAGCAAGACGAAGACCACTTCACCATCCGCGCCGATTATTGCGCAGACGGCGTGGCCAGCACGGCCGGCTATTACAGCCTCGACCTGTTCGGAGCCATGGCCGTTCGCGACCTGAAAGCGGGCCGAACCCTGGTACTGCGCGATATCGCCAGCGAGTTGGAGGCCGCCGACGGCCGCGATATGTTCCACGCCATTGGCATCAACGCCGTCATCACCTGTCCGCAGATTACTGGGGGCCGGCTCCGCGCCCTGATGGCCGTCCATCAGGTTGGCGCCTACGACTGGAGCGCCGAAGAGATTCGCCTGGTTGAGGCGGTGGTGCAGCGTTGCTGGGCGCACATCGAGCGCATTCGTTCCGAAGAAGAGCTGCGCCGCAGCGAGAAAAGCTTCCGCGATATGGCCGATTCCATCAATCAGATGATCTGGGTGACGCGGCCTGACGGGTACCATTATTACTACAATCGTCGCTGGTATGAATATACCGGCGTGCCGCTTGGATCGACCGATGGCGAAGCCTGGAACGGCCTTTTTCATCCCGATGACCAGGAAAGGGCCTGGTCGCGTTGGCGGCACTCGCTGGAAACGGGACAGCCCTATGAAATCGAATACCGCTTGCGAAGGTACGATGGCGTGTACCGATGGACGCTGGGACGAGCGGAATGCGTTCGGGGCGAAGATGGTGAGATCGCGAGGTGGTACGGCACCTGCACCGACATTCAGGACCTGGTCGACGCAAGGCAGTCGGCCGAAGCGGCGAACCTGGCCAAGAGCGAGTTCCTGGCCAATATGAGCCATGAAATCCGCACTCCGATGAACGCGGTGATCGGCTTGTCGGCGCTGTTGGCGAAGTCCCCCCTGAACCCCAAACAGGCAGAGTTCATCAAGACGCTTCAGATGAGCGCTGACTCGCTGCTTGCACTCATCAACGACCTGCTCGACATCGCGAAGATTGAGGCCCGCACCATCGAGCTCGAAAACATCCCGTTCGACCTGACCCGGATCGTTCAGGAAGTCGCCAGCATGATGGCTGTGTCAGTCAAACAAAAGGGGCTTACCTTCACCTCTGACGGCGATTACGCGCAACCAAGGATGTTCTTCGGCGATCCGACGCGCCTGCGTCAGATCGTGACCAATCTTTGCTCCAATGCCATCAAGTTCACGCAGGAAGGCGGCATCCATGTCTCTATTCGCAGTCATCCATTAGATAATGGCGCGCTTGAAACCGTGTGCATTTCCGTGCGGGACACCGGCATCGGTATCGCGCCGGACAAGATCGACAAGATCTTCGACAAGTTCGTCCAAGCCGACAGCAGTATAAATCGCCGATACGGGGGAACCGGGCTTGGGCTCGCCATTACCCGCACGCTTGTCGAGATCATGGGCGGAAAGCTCACGGTCGAGAGCGAGCCCGGGAAGGGATCAACCTTTACCGTCTGCATCCCGCTTATGCTGGCGGAGGACATGTCCGACGATCGTGGCCCGCCTTGCATATCCCCTAGGATCGAAGGAACCACTGGGAACAGTCACCGGCCGGTTGTTCTGCTGGTCGAAGATTATGAGCCAAATATTCTCGTGGCGCGCAACTTTCTCGAGCAGTTCGGTTATCAGGTAGACATGGCGACCAACGGGCTGGAAGCGATCGAAAAGTCCAGGACCGGCCAGCATGCGGTGGCGCTCATGGACGTGCAGATGCACGGGCTCAACGGATTGGACGCAACGCGCCTGATCCGGGAAGAGGAAGCCAAAAGCGGACAAGCCCGCTTGCCGATTATCGGCATGACGGCACATGCGCTGGCGGGAGACCGTGAGCGTTGCCTGGCCGCAGGCATGGACGACTATATCCCCAAGCCGTTTAACCCGGACGAACTGGAGGGGAAGTTAAAAGCGGTCAGGCGGTCAGGCTAGGGGTGCGCGAAGTGACCCATTACGTATCGAAATTGAGCTTTCATTTTTTGGGTTGGGAGACCCATTGACGCTAACGATGTCCCGCCATATGCACGCCCCATGGCGGAGCCTTCCTACAGTCCCGAAGCGTCCGG
>CAMLPZ010000343.1 GCA_946482045.1 uncultured Asticcacaulis sp. | reverse complement strand
TCATAGGCGCGGACGATCAAGCCGATCGTCCGCCCGCCCTCCTTTTCCTGAAAGGTCAGTTGCGTCTCGGTATAGACGTCGGGCGCAGTCTTCGCTTTGCCGAGCACGATGGCGTAGGTCTCACTCACCTGACGCGTCTTGGCGCCAACGACCGTGAAGCCCTTGGCGCCAAAGTCAGTCACATCGGTCCGCAGGCCGGTCGCTGACGGCGAAATCACGGCCGAGCCATCGCGCGTTACCGACCATATCGGCAGATCCGCCCCCACCTGATCGAGCGTTACAACATTGCGGCCATTGGGAGACGTCACCGCCCAGGTCTCGGCTTGCGCGGCCCCGGCGGCCATGAGGAACATCAGGGGGATCAGCAAGCGGGACATGCACACCTTTTTCGGTTGGACGAAGGGATAATCTGGATATTTTATGCGCTGTTATGGTGCAAAGGAGGGTTGCGATATTGCCGTTTCAGCGCGCCTAGCTGGTGACGATTTATCCCTCGCCTTGGCGCTACGTCCCTTCGCCTTTTCATAACGAGAGGAAAAGTTCAGCTACGGCTTTGCATCGATCAGATGCGTAGCGAAAAAGCTGGTCAGCTTGTTCCAGTAGTAAGGCTGCATGACGGCGTGGGTGGTATTGGGCAGGATAACCAGCTCATGCGGCTTGCCGGCCTTGATCAGGGCATTGGACAGACGCAGCGACGCTGCCACCGGCACATTGTCGTCGATATCGCCATGAATCAGCATCAGCTTGCCCTTGAGCTTGCCGGCGACGGAGATGTTGGAGTTGCGCTCCCACGTCGCGTCGTCGGCGATCCCCATCGACACTTCCGGCCACCAGGCCTTGTCGAGCCGCAGGTCGTGGTTGCCGCTTGAGGCGACGCCGACCTTGTAAAAATCCGGACGGCGCAGCACGAAGCGCGCCGTGTCGTAGCCCCCGGCCGAGCCGCCGTAGACGCCGACGCGATCGAGGTCCAAATAGGGATACTTCGCCTTCATCGCCTGCAGGACGTGGATGTGGTCGTCGAGGCCGACTTCGCCCAGGTTCTGATAGGCCGGCATGCGGAAAGCCTTGCCGCGCTGAGAGGTGCCGCGACCGTCGATGGTAACGACGATAGCGCCCCACTGCGCCAAACCATTGAGACCCGTGACGATATTGTCTTCATAAGATTCACCGAAGCGGTGCGTCGTCGGGCCGGTGTAGACATTCTCAATCACAGGATAGGACTTCGTTGCGTCGAAATGGGCCGGGCGGTGAATCATGCCGTAGAGCCTGGTCTTGCCGTCGTCCGCCAAGGTCTCGAACGGCTCAGGCATGGTGAAGCCCGAGGCCAGCAGCGCCGACGGATCGGCGCGGCCCAACTCCATGACAACGGCGCCATCGGACGCCCGGCGCAGCAGGGTGCGCGTAGGCTCGGTCGGTGACGACATGCGGTCGATGAACCACTGGCCGTCATCCGAAACGCGCGTCTCGTGATCGAGCGGTTCCGGCGTCAGGTTGGCGATCTTACCGTTCAGATCGACCCGGTATAGGCTTTTATAGTACGGGTTGACGCCCGGCTCACGGCCGATGCCGGTCACCAGGATCGGACCGCCCTTGGCGATATGGGTAACCTCGGTGACCTCCCAGTTGCCCTTGGTCAGCGCCTTGCCGCCATTGGAATCCTCGCCCCGCTTGATATAGTAGAGCTGCGCCCAATCGCTGCGTTCCGAGATCACCAGATAGCCGCCCAGCTCAGACGCATTGCGGATGGCGGTCGAGGTGACGGTGACCAGCGGCTTCAGCGCTTCGCGGACACGGACCTCGGCCTTACCGGTGGCGGCATCGGCTTCATAGAGGCGGACCTCGCCATAACCACGCGCCTGCCACTCGTAGACGACACGTCCGGCGTCGTCCCAATAGATCGCCGGGTCGCCCGGCCACAGCAGCGACTGCGCCGGCGCATCAATGGCCGTGATCGCAACGTTGCCCTTCAGGGCTTCGGCCGGATCGATGACGATAGGATAGACCTGCGGCACGTCCTTGGCGCCGGCGGTCGGGTAGACATAGGTGAAATCGCGCGCGAACTGGCTGCCGGCAGGATTTTGCTGGACAGCATGCCAGATATAGCTGCCGTTGCGATCCAGCCGGTAGGTCAGCAGCTTCTTTGAGTCGCCCGACCATTGCGCCGATACGCGATTGGATGGGGTCTCGGAATTGGCGGCAACCATGTCGCCCAGCAGCGGATAGTTCTGGCCATAGCGGCGGTCATAGGCGCCGTCGGCCGTCAGCGCCGTTTCCTTGCCCGTCGCAACCTCGATGAGCCACAGATTGTAGTTGCGGGCAATGACCTTCCATTTGCCGTTGGGCGAGACCAGGGCGTCGTCCCTGGCCGGCGCCTCGGCGGCCTTCAGCGTGTTTGCGGTCGTGTCAAAGAGCCAGTCTCGGCCAGTGGCGGAGATTTTCAATATCTTCGTTTCGGGATCGTAATCCTGAAGGCGAGCTTCGACAGGGCCATCGATCTTGGCGCCCAGGGCGGTCAGCAGCGGAACCAGCCTGGCTTCGGTCGTCAGTTCCTGCGTCTTAGCGGTTTGGGGGTCGGCCAGTAGGAAACGCCCCTCGCCGCGCTTGCCGAGACGATAAACCACCCCCTTGCCGCCGCCGACGAAGCGCGCGCCGATATTGAGGTCGGTGATCAGCGCACTGATCTTGCCGCCCATATACATCTCGGCCCGGGCGGCGCGCGGGTCCTGCGCCATGGCCGCCGGCGTTTCCGCGAAAGCCGCAGGGACAAGAGGCATTATCAAGGCAGCAGCGCAGACAGCGAACATCAGGGAGCGGAGACGCATCGAGAAACCTTCCGGTCAGGTGGAATATGCGTAAGCAGCGGTTCCTGGCCCCACGCCAACGCGGCCAGTTTTCGCACAAATACTGGCCCAGTCAAATAAATTATACGATATACCGTGAGATTGACACAGGCCCGGCAATGCTTTCATAACTGGGTTTGCAGGTAGGTCAGAGGTTTGTCATGGGCGCTGTTCGCAGGATCGTTGTTGTCGGTGGCGGTACCGCGGGGTGGATGGCGGCGGCGGCCCTGTCGCGCGCCTTTGGCGGCGCCGGCTACAGCATCACACTTGTCGAGTCCGATGAGATTGGCATTGTCGGCGTGGGTGAAGCGACCATTCCACCGATCCAGGAATTTAACACCATGCTCGGCCTTGACGAGAATGACTTCCTGAAGGCCGTCAATGGCACAATCAAGCTAGGCATCCGCTTCGTCAACTGGAAGTCGGAGGGCAGCGAGTATTTCCATCCTTTCGGCGTCTATGGCGTCGATATGAACGGGCTGAATTTCACGCACCACTGGCTGCGCTATCGCAAGGCAGGTGGCAATGCCGATTTTGGCCTGTTCAACCCCCAGACCGTGGCCGCGCGCCAGAACCGTTTTGGCCGGATGGAGGAGATCAATCCCAAGGCGCCGCGTGTCAACTACGCCTTCCATTTCGACGCTTCGCTGTACGCCAAAACCTTACGCGCCTATTCGGAAAAGCTGGGCGCCGTCCGAAAGGAAGGTAAGATCGCTCGCGTCGAACAGCACCCTGAGAGCGGCGATGTCACGGGCGTGGTTCTGGAAAACGGCCAGGTGATTGAAGGTGACCTGTTTATCGACTGCTCTGGGTTTCGTGGCCTTTTGATCGAGCAGACTCTGAAGAGCGGCTACGAGGACTGGTCGAAAT
>CAMLPZ010000342.1 GCA_946482045.1 uncultured Asticcacaulis sp. | reverse complement strand
GTAAACGGGGAGAGGGGACTAAGGAGCTAGCCGGTACCCTAAACACTCGGTGACGGATCGCGCTTCAGACGCCTGAGGCAGAAGGTCGACTTGGCGTGGCGGATACCCGGAAACTTCAATAGCCGCTTGCGCAGGAATTGCTCGTAATCCTCGGTGTCCTCGACCGCCGCCATGATGACGTAGTCGTATTCGCCGGTGGTGAGATAGGCGTCGGTCACCTCCGGCAACTGCGCCAGATGGCGTGAGAAATTCTCGATCTTCTCATCGTCATGCATATCGAGATTGATCTCGATGATGACCGACATCGGCTTGCCGATCCGCTCAGGATTGAGCAGGGCGACATAACCCGCGATGACGCCCTGGTCCTCCAGCCGCTTGATCCGAGACCAGCACGGCGTCTGCGACAGCCCGACCTTGTCGGCGATTTCCTGTGTCGTCAGGTGCGCATCCTCGCGCAGAAGCCGGAGAATCTTGCGATCGATATCATCGATCTCATAGGCCGATTTAGAACGTGCCATCGGTTTTTGTGCTCCGCAGCAAATAATTTATCTATTGAGCTCGATTTTTGCAGAAAATTATTCCTGTGACAAGGCTGTCGCGCAACGACTTCAGAAGGACATTCCTGACAGGAGGTATAGTCTCATATGTAATTATAGCTAAACACGGAAACGCGCCGATGCGGGCCAATGTCACCCTCGCGGACAAGTACGAACTGCAAAGTGGCCGGGCCTTTATGACCGGAGTGCAGGCACTGGTCCGGTTGCCGGTCATGATCCGCCAGGCGGACATCAAGCGCGGGTTGAATACGGCTGGGTTCATTTCCGGCTATCGCGGCTCACCGCTCGGCACATATGACATGCAACTGGCCCAGGCCAAGGCCTGGCTCGACGCTCACGACATTGTCGTCCAGCGCGGCATCAACGAAGATCTGGGCGCCACCGCCGTCTGGGGGACGCAGCACGTGCCGTTGTTTCAGGGCCACCTGAGAGACGGTGTCTTCGGCCTGTGGTACGGCAAGGGACCGGGTGTCGATCGCACCGGCGACGTTTTCAAACACGCCAATTTTGCCGGCACCTCGCCTTTGGGCGGTGTCCTGGCTCTGGCCGGCGACGACCACTCGTGCAAGTCCTCGACCCTGGCCAACCAGTCGGAATTCGCCTTCGCCGACGCTGAAATGCCGGTCCTGATCCCATCGACCATCGATGAGGTACTGGAATTTGGCATGAAGGGCATCGAGATGTCGCGTTACGCCGGCTGCTGGGTCGGCATCAAGACCATCGCCGACCTGATGGATGCCTCGACCTCGGCCCATATCGCCCCCGACCGTTATGCGGCGCTGACGCCCGATTTTGACATGCCCGAAGGCGGTCTAGGCATCCGGCTGGGCGATACGCCCGAAGCCAAGGAAGTCCGCCACCGCCATTTCCGTCTGCCCGCGGCCCAGGCCTTTGCGCGCGCCAATGGTCTCGATCCGATTGTCCGCGACAGCAAATCCCCGCGCTTCGGCGTCGCGGCCAGTGGCAAGGGCTATCTGCATGTGCTCGATGCCCTGCGCCTCCTGGAAATCTCCGACGCCGAGGCGGCGGCCCTTGGGCTGCGCATCTGGAAGGTCGGCAAGGCCTGGCCGCTTGACCCGGTCATGGCCCGCACTTTCGCCAAGGGGCTTGAAACCGTACTGGTCGTCGAAGAACGCCGCGCCCTGATCGAGCCGCAACTGCGTGACGTGCTTTATGACCTTCCCACGCGTCCGCAGGTCCTTGGCAAAGCCGGCCGCGACGGCCGCCCGCTGGTGCGCGATGTCATGGACCTCGATACGGCTCATGTTGCGAGTGCACTGTTCGATGTCCTTCCCGAAACGCTCCGGACACCGGCTCGCCAGGCCATCGTCGACCGCCTCCACAATCGCGTCGACAGCCGCGAAAATGTCGTGCAGTTGCATACGCGGAAGCCCTTCTACTGCGCCGGCTGCCCGCACAATACCTCGACGACCGTGCCTGATGGTAGCCGCGCCACGGCCGGCATCGGCTGTCACTATATGGTTCAGTTCATGCCGGCGCGCCATTCGGAGATCTGCACGCACATGGGCGGCGAGGGCGTCACCTGGGTCGGCCAGGCGCCGTTCACCGATGAGCCGCACATCTTCGCCAATCTCGGCGACGGCACTTATTTCCATTCGGGCCTGCTGGCGATCCGCCAGTCGATCGCCGCCGGCGTCAATATCACCTACAAGATCCTCTATAACGATGCCGTCGCCATGACCGGCGGCCAGCACGTTGACGGCCAACTGCATCCGGTGACGGTCGCGCAACAGGTCGCAGCCGAAGGCATCAAGCACATCGTCATGGTGTCGGACGATCCCGACCGCTGGCGCGGCCATCCCGACATGCCGCCGCGCGTCAGCTTTTATCACCGCGATGATATCGAAACCGCCGAGGCTGAACTGAAGGCCATCCCCGGCACGACCGTGCTGATCTACGACCAGATGTGCGCCACCGAACTGCGCCGCCGCCGTAAGCGCGGGCTGGAACCAAAAGCGAAAGAGCGCATCTTCATCAACAGCGCCGTCTGCGAAGGCTGCGGCGACTGTTCGGTCAAGTCGAACTGCATCGCCGTTGGCCCCAAGGACACGGAACTCGGCCGCAAGCGCGAGATCGATCAGTCGGCGTGCAATGTCGATACGTCATGCGTCAAGGGTTTTTGCCCCAGCTTCGTTTCGCTGGAAGGCGCCAGGCTGAAGAAGGCTGCGCCCGATGCCGTCGATCACCTGATCGCTGACCTGCCGGACATCATGCCGCCGGCCCTGACGATTGAGCCGTTCAACATCCTGCTGACCGGCATCGGCGGTTTGGGCGTCACGTCGCTCAGCGCCATGTTCGGCATGGCCGCGCACCTCGATGAGGCCGAGGTGCTGTGCGTCGACCAGATCGGCCTGGCGCAGCGCGGTGGCGCGGTCGATGCCCATGTACGCCTGGCCAAGGCTGGATCGATGCTGCCCGGCGGGCGTATTCCGCTGGGCGAAGCCGACGTGTTGATCGCCGCCGATATGGTGACGGCTCACGGCAAGTCGAGCCTCCCGCTCCTGTCGGTGGACCGGACGCGCGGCCTGCTCGACAATCGCCTGACGCCAACCGCCGAGTTCACGCAGGACACCGAGACCGTCTTCGATACGCTCAGCATGACGCGCAAGGTCAAGGCCGCGGTCAAGTCGCTCGATACCTTCGACGCCGCGGGCCTGGCGCGCAAATATCTCGGTGATGCCGTCTATGCCCTGATGATCATGTGGGGCGCGGCATGGCAGTCGGGCCTGCTGCCGCTATCGCGCGAAGCCATCGAACGCGCCATCGCGCTTAACGGCGCCGAGGTCGCGGCCAACCAGCGCGCTTTCGCCATTGGCCGCGCCTACGCAGCCGGCCGGCTGGACAAGGCGGAAACGCCCGCGCCGACGTTCGATCTCGATGCCTTTATCGCCGCCCGTGTTGCCGATCTCACCGCCTATCAGAACGCAGGTTACGCCGCGCGTTATCAGCATCTGGTTGAAACCGTCCGTGTCGCCGAGGCGCAATATGGCTCGCTGCGTATGACCGAAGCCGTGGCGCGCGGCGCCTTCAAGCTGATGGCCTACAAGGACGAATACGAGGTCGCACGGCTCTATAGCGATCCGGCTTTCAAGGCGGCGCTCGCCGAACAATTTGAGGACACCAAGGCGATCCACGTTTTCCTTGCGC
>CAMLPZ010000341.1 GCA_946482045.1 uncultured Asticcacaulis sp. | reverse complement strand
CCGGCCAGAACGCCCGAATTATTTCCTAACCAATGACGAAGGCCTCGGCGGCCAAATTGATATTGGTCAACGGGAGCTTTACGTTTCGGCCTATCTGCGAACCCTGACGCGCGCTGTTAAGAATCGGATCATCCAGACTGCGCGAGGGGAAAAGGCCGCTCTTCTATGTCTCACCCTGAACCGAGGGGTGGCAACGACTTCGCCAATTGCGCGCCCGGAATGGTCGAAGCGGTTGCTGGAGTACAGCTCCCTGGCTGATATGGTCCCCGTTTTATGGGCAAACTTAGACAAAATGGCGGGGCCGGCCGCCATTACATGTCACGCCCGATTGACCGACTATACGGATAACGCATTCGTTGAAATAGAGTTTCGACTGTGTGCTGGATTGATCGGGTTCGCGCGTGAAGCGGCAGAGATTATGCGTTTCAAGGAGATTGCCGCAGGCGAAGGAACGACCGGCGTCGAAACTGCATTTCCAAAAATTTTTAATCCTAAAGATGTTCTTGGAAAACAGCCTCTAACCCTCACACAGGCGGTATATCCTGCCGCTCCAGGACGATGTCACGTTGAACTCCTAGGGGAACTTTATCTTGCTTCTCCCGTCATATTCGGGCCAGGTAATATTGGTTCTGACCAGCACGGAATTTTCCTTGCTGATGGTACGTACGAATTGACCAGGTGGCAGTACTGGTACGGGGACTGGTCAGCATGTAAGCCTATAGAATTGGGATCAACTGCAAACTTCCTCACAAAATTAGATCGAGGCCGGCTGACGGCCTTCCTTGCGATTTCTGGAGGTGAGGTTGCAGTTCTTGTTTCCATCCGGCAGGGACACCGGGATAACTCGCACTCGAATTTCAAATCAGACGTCACTGAAATTTGGTTAGAAGTCGCTCGCTAGCAGTGGGGATATGTCCGCTTTTCGGCGACTTTTGTCCAATTGCAACTTCATCAGATTTATTTCCGCTTATGGCGCGAGCGCGCGGTGCAGCGGCGATGACGCTGCCCCGGTCGTGGCGACAAGCCAAGGGTACCGAGATCGGAAGCATCCTGTCGAAGGACTTTTTACGGCGTCGCGTTCAGGCAACACCGGAGCCAAACGGCTCCGGTGTTGTCTGATGTTTGACGATCAGTCCTTGAACAGCAGCGGCGCCAGTTCGCGCAGGCTGCGGCGCCACGACTGGAACTCGTGCCCCGTGTTCGGCGACACATAGAAGACGCTGTTGATGCCGGCGGCCTTCAACGCCTCGGCATTGGCGCGCGGGTCCTGACGCGGCTGACCTGGAGGGCCGGCGCGCCCGCCTTCGAGTTCGCGGCTGCCGAAGCTGACGAAGGCCAGCTTGACCTTGCTGCGGAAGTCGGGCGTCTTGTTGACGTCCTCGACCGAGATCGTACCGCCGCTGAGCAAGCCGATATAGGCGAACTTGTCGAGGTTGGCGAAGGTGATCAGCTTGGTCTCGAACCCGCCCATCGACAGGCCGGCCATGGCGCGGTGCTTCTGGTCGGACAGGGTGCGGAAGTGGCTGTCGACATAGGGGATCAGCTCGTTGACCAGGACGGTCTGGAACGGCTTGATGTCGAACGAGCCCAGGCCGCCCGGCCGGACATCGTTGGTCATGCCGTAGGTCATGACGATGATGAAGGGCCGCGTCTTGCCGGCGGCGATCAGGTTGTCCATGATCAGGTTGGCGTGGCCCTGGTTGGACCAGGCGGTTTCGTCCTCGCCCCAGCCGTGCTGAAGGTACAGCACCGGGTAACGCGCATTGGGGTTTTTGTCGTATTCCGGCGGGGTATAGACGAAGGCGCGGCGTTGCGTGCCCGTGCTGGGCGACGGGAACAGAACCTGCGACACGCGGCCGTGCGGCACGTCCTTAAGCGCATAAAAGTCGGCGTCGTGCGCCGGGATTTCGATCCCGCTTTCCCAGCGCGTCGAGCCATAGAAGTTGAGCGCGCCCGGATCGTTGAAGGTGCCGCCGTCGACGGTCAGGTGATAGTAGTGAAAGCCTTCATCGAGCGGGCCTTCGGACGTTCCGGTCCACACGCCGTCGGCGCCCTTGGTCAGGACGGTGCCGCCGCGCCCGCCCAGGCCCAGGCTGGCCTTGACGTTTTGGGCGTCGGGCGCGACGACGCGGAAGCGCGCATAGCCCTGCGAATTGACCTGGGGGTATTGCTGCCCCGGCTGGTTCAGCGATGACGGCTTGAAGTCTTCGGCAATTGGCGTTGCCGTGGTCTGTGCCGCGACAGGCCCTGCGACCAGGCATGCAACGGCTGCGGCGGTAAGCAGGTATTTCATTGATATCTCCCATTGACGCCGTCGTTGTTTCGCGGCGCTTTCATCTCAGGTTTGGGTAAAATGACGCGGCTTGAACTTCAGCGGACAGGACGAAAAGGCACCCTGCCCGTTTGTCGGGACGCAAATATCCACGCCACAATGTTACCGGTAACAAAGCTATTACATCAGACTATTTCCGTCAATCGCGGAATTCTGCTTTCTGTCACTAAGGTGCGCGAATTTATCGGACGGGCTGGCATGTGTCGTCCCGGGAAATTTTTCTGCCCCCGTCTTGTCAGACCGCACAAAGCCGTGCCAATTCATATGGATTGTTACCGTTACCAAGGACCGTGTCGCAAATATGCTGGCGCGCGGTCGACATAAAAAGCATGGGGAGACACATCATGGGGAAACTGACGGCTTTTGGGCTGGCGTCCTGCATTGTCGTTCTGGCAGGCGCGGCCACGGCGCAACCGCAATTCGACGGGCTCTATGGCGACAATTCGGTCATCCAGCGCGGCCGGCCGGTAGCGATCACGGGCACGGCCGCGCCGAACGAGACGGTTACGGTCAGGCTTGGCAGCCAAAGCACGACCGCCCTGAGCGACAGTCGCGGACGGTTCGTGGCAAGGTTCGCACCGGTTGACACAACAGGCCCCATCGCCCTGTCGGTCGAGAGCGCGTCGGGTCAGTCGGCCGCGAATAATGTGCGTGTCGGCGACGTCTTCCTGTGTTCCGGTCAGTCGAACATGGAAATGCCGGTCAAGGGAGCCCAGGACGCCTTTGGCCAGGCCTTTTCGGCGGCCGATCCCGATCTTCGCCTGATGACCGTCGAAAAAGCCGTGGCCTATGGCCCCAGCGACGTTTTCCCGCGTCCGGTCTCGTGGCAGGTCGCCAGCCCGCAGACCGTATCCGACTTTTCCGCCAGTTGCTACTATATGGTCAAGACGCTACGCAAGAGCCAGGGCGTGCCGATCGGCGCCATCAGCAGCAGTTGGGGCGGCACGCAGATCAGCCCGTGGATGGGGAAAGGCGCCCTCTCCGCCGTTGGTCTGGGTGCGCGCTCCGAACTCCTGGAACTTTACGGAAAAGATCGTCCGGCCGCCGAACGCGCCGCCAATATCGTCTGGGAGACCTGGTGGCGCAAGAGTACCGGTGAGGCGGCAGGCGCCGAACCGTGGCAACCCTCGGGCAAACGCGCCTGGAAGCCGGTCCCGGCCATCACGGTCTGGCAGAAATGGGGCGATCCCGAACTCGCCAGCTATGTCGGCATGGTCTGGTTCCGCAGAGACGTCGAGGTCAGCGCCAAGGACGCCAAGGACGCGGCCGTGCTGCATCTCGGCGGGCTCGATGATCTCGGCATGGCCTGGATCAACGGCCAGGCCCTGGGCAGTGCCGGCGATCCGGGCCCCATGAAGTCCTTCGCGGTCCCCAAGGGGCTTCTGAAACCCGGCAAGAACGTCATCATCGTCAATATCAACAACACCTATGCCGACGGCGGAATGCGCGGGCCGGCAA
>CAMLPZ010000340.1 GCA_946482045.1 uncultured Asticcacaulis sp. | reverse complement strand
GGTCGTATTCGAGCTTTTCGGCGAAGGCCGCGACGTGGCCGTCCAGCCAGGTCTTAAGGTCGGCGAAGATCGGCGCGCGCTCTGGCAGGTCGTTGAGCGAGGCATAGGAGGTATAGCCGAGATAGGCCTTTTGCTGAGACCAGTTTTGCCCGGCCTCGTCCTCGTCGGCGATGGCGCGGCAGGTGTCATCCAATTCTTCGATGAAGTCCTCGAAACCGGCGCGCGCGGTCATATCGGCGCGGTAGATTTCCGTGACGAATAGCGGTGTGATCTGGCCGGGTGCGCTTTTGCTCATAGGGTTTGCTTTGGCGCAAACTGCCTCTTGGCGCAAGCTTAGAAGTGCCTGGTCGCGTAGCCGAAAGACCCTGTCACCGCCGTTCCAAATCGATTGTCTGCTGTTTGGCCAGGGACGAAGGAAAAAACGCCAATCAGAAGGACATGGTAGATGTTTATCCAATTTACGGCAGCGCTGATCAGCTCATAATGATCCGTGACGGCATAAAATCCTGTTGCTCTGATTATGGGTGTTGCAAAGTACCACGCCGCGCTGATCAACGGAGGGGCCGCGAGCATGGCGGGCAGGCCGACATCGTGCAGACGTTTGGATACGACTGCGAAGGCAGACCAGGTTAAAAGCAAGTACAGAATGCCAGTCGTGGTGGCCGCTATTCGCCAGGAACTTTCGGTGATTGCAGGTGGTGTGTCTGTGCCAAGCAGATAAAAGAGCATTCCGCCGAGGAAAAGTGACACAGGCTTTTGCGGAACGACGAAAAACCATATCGCCCTGCGACTCACGCGGCCCTGCGGCGAAAAGAAGAAGCTCCAGAAACGGAACGGTGGCTTGATGTCCGGCAAAGCAAATCCCCCTTGGTTGCCCAAGGGGGAGGCTTAGCATTGCGACCTTGCGCTGTAAACGCTGGCTATTCCACGACCGGGCAGTCGCCGGCCAGGCTGCGCGAATAGGCGTCGACCAGGGCGTTGTACGGCGGCACGAAGGTATTGGCGGTCAGCACCGTGCCATTCGACAGGGGTTCCGACTGGGCGATGCGCACTTCGAAGTGCAGGTGGATGGTGGTGTACTGCGGCACGCCGTTCGAGGTGCCGAGATTGTTCGACACCAGGCCGATCTTCTGGCCGCGCTTGACCTCATCGCCGACTGCAACCTTCAATGAGCTCGATTGCAGATGTAGGTAGCGATAGATGCGGTGCGGGCTGCCGCTGCCGGTGATGGCGACGGTATAGGAGCCGACCTGGGTAACAACGCCGTCTTCGGCGGCAATGGCCCAGTGCAGGTTCGATTTACAGGTGGCCGGACGGATATCCTGGCCCTGGTGGCCCTGGCCGGTCTTACACACGACGTTCGACCACGAACGGCTTTCGCAGAAATTATCGACCCACGGATAAGCGTAGTTCATCGCGTCGCATTGCGAGCCATGGTTGGTCGCGGACTGCGTGGGATAATGACTGCCGCCCGGGCGATAGACCTGGCTGTTGGCATAGGCGAGGCCGGCGATCGGGAAGCATATGCCGGGCGCCCAGTTTGAGGTATCGGTATAGCCCTGACCCGAGCCCGAGACGAGCTGCGTCGCCGGGTTGTACGGGAATTCGACCATGGCGATCGACGAGGAGGATGAAGCGGATTCCGACGCCGATTCCGAGGCCATTTCCGAAGCAGCCTCGCTGGCCGTTTCGCTGACGGATTCCGACGCCGATGAACTGCTGCCGCCGGTGTTCAGGCCGGGGATATCGTCGCAGCCGGTCAAGGCCAGAAAGGCGCCGGCGACGAGGAGGGGGAGGAATGATTTCATTGCTGGCCTCCCCGGGTGATGTTGCTGATCGACTTGGAGATATTGTCGAGCCAGCCTGACGGCTTGGTTTCCTTGTCGGCCTCAGCCTGCGCCTGGGCGCCCAGGGTCACGTCGTCGAATTCGGCGATCGCCTTGCGGATATAGGCGTCGGTCACGCAGTCGGCGGACTTTATGTCATCGCAGGTGACATCTAGGCTGTAGACGACGCCGAAGCGGGTAAAGGTCGCCGTCCAGCCGTCTTCCATCTGCGAGATGCGGATATCCTCGGCAACGCCCGCCAGCTTCTGGACCGGCCGGGCCGAGACCGCGCCCTTGTCGCCGGCAACGAAGGTGCGGTTGCCGTACATGGTGACCTGGATGCCCTTGTTTTGTGGCATGTTGAGCGCGTAGGCGTCGCCGAAGCTGACCATCTTGGCCTTGGCGGTGTCGATCACGCCTTCGCGCGGCAGGAGGACGGGCAGGCGGGTCTTGTCGAGCGCCTGGCGCGGCAGGCGCGCCGCCAGGGAACTCGGCCTGCGCGCCGTCTTCATCTGGTCGGAGCGCGACATGGCCTGCGACCACTGCACCTTGGCCGGCGCAAGGGGACGGCGCAGCAGCATGGGCGCGGGCAGGCGGGCGGCGACCGAGGTCGTAGCCGTCGGGCGCTGCGCGGCTACGGGTGCCGCCGCGAGGATCGTGGGTGTCGTGGTTGTGCTGGCCGTCTGAAGCTGGGTCGTCTGACGCTCCGGCTGCGTGGTTGCCGTGTCCTGGGCCTGGCTGCCGAAGGCAATGGCTCCTGCCGCGCCCAGTACGGCCATCGCGGCCGCGCCCATGGCTAAATTACGAATATGATTGCGATTTTTTGGCACCTGGCCAGCCCTCCCGCACCAAGTTCAATGGCGCTAATAACGCGCGCCGACAGCCCATGCGAAAAGGGTTAACAGGTTCCGCGCCCCTTGTCACGGGGGCGCGGCGATCAGATCGAACTGTGTTATTACTTTTCCAGTTCAAAAGTCCCGGTGATGGTGATGCTTTGCTGCAGTTCGCCGGCCGACACCGGCGTCGAGGCGTCCTCGGCTTTCATTCTCGCCTGAAGCATTGGCATAGGCGGATGATAGCTGGGTGCCGAACCTTCCTCGATGCTGAGCAGCTTCTTCAGCTTGAGACCGGTCGCCGAGGCATAAAGCGCCGCGCGCTGGTTCAGGGTCGCAACGGCCTTCTGGCGCGCCTGGTCGAGCACGGCGCCATCGTCCTTCAGCCCAAAGCCGATCTGGTCGATTTGGTTGACGCCGGCGCCGATGACAGCGTCGATGACGGGGCCGGTCTTATCGAGATCGTTGACCTTGACCGTCACCTGGTTGCGCGCCTCATAGCCAGTCAGCTTCGGTGCCTGGTTGTTGGCGTAGTTGTACTGCGGGTTCAGTTGCAGGTTCGAGGTCTGGATGTCCTTGGCAGCGATGCCGGCGGCCTTGAGCGCGCTCATGACGGCGTTCATGCGGACATTGTTGGCCTTCATGGCTTCGGCGGCGGTCTTGCCCTGGCTGACAACGCCGAAGTTCACGGTCGCCATATCAGGCGCGACGCTGACCTCGCCGGTAACGGTCAGACTGAGCGTGGTCGGCATGGCCATGACAGTGGGCGCGGTCGCGGTCTGGGCGGATGCCATGGGGGCAATCAGCAGGCCGGCGGCGACGGCGGTCAGGGCGATCGATTTGAAAAGTGCGCGGGAGGAGGACATCTGTTGTCTTTCTTTGGTATGTTGTGGCGGCAATGCGATCCGTGTCGGGAGTTGAGACCGCGATTGCGACCGCCATAAGACAGCGTCGCGGCTGAACGAAGGCTGAACGGGATAGCTGGCTCTGCGTTATATTGCTGTGCGCTGATCCGCACCGGTTGAAAACGGCAAATCTACGCTTTAATTTCAACTTTTCCCGTGTTAGGCACGCCGCCTGACTTTGGGGGCCTGTAGCTCAATGGTTAGAGCCGACCGCTCATAACGGTCTGGTTGGGGGTTCGAGTCCCTCCGGGCCTACCACTT
>CAMLPZ010000339.1 GCA_946482045.1 uncultured Asticcacaulis sp. | reverse complement strand
GGCAATATCTGGTCGACCATCTTCAGCGGCTTCAGCAGTTTGTTCAGCTGGGACGGCGGCGGCTATACGGGCGACGGGGCGCGTAGCGGCGGCGTCGATGGCAAGGGCGGTTTTCTGGCCGTCATGCACCCGCGCGAGACCGTGATAGATCACACCAAGGGCAGCCGGGGCGGCGGCGGACAGCCCGTACAGGTGGCCATCTCAGTCACGGTCGATGACGACGGCAAGATCAAGGCCTATGTCCGCGACAGCAGTGCCCGCGCCGTGCAGGCGGGCTTGAGCCAGTACGATGCCGGCATGCCCCGGCGCGTCGCGGCCATCACCAACGACCCCAGGCGGCGTTAGGAGAAATCACAGATGGCTCTCAGTTTTCCCTTAAGTCTTAGTGACTTTATTGAAAAACTTAAGGTTCAGTCGCAGAGCTTCGACCTGCCGGAAAGCCTGGTAGCGACCGGCACGACGGGCAGCGGCGACATCCTGACCGCCGATATCGGCACGCGGCTGTGGACCGGCGAGGTCACCATGGCGCCGATGGGCTATGATGACGCTGAAGCCGTGTCGGCCAAGATTTCGACGCTGCGGCAAGCCGGGAGGTCGTTCTTCATCTACAACATGGCCAAGCCTGGGCCGCGTCAGGACCGCGACGGCACCATTCTCGCCAGCGCCACGCCTCAGATAAAGGCGATCAATGGCAATAACCGCGAGATGATCATAAAGGGCCTGCCGATTGGCTACGTCCTGTCGGCCGGCGACTACCTCGGCTTTGCCTATGGCGCTAGCCTGGACCGGTATGCCTTGCACGACATTGCGACGGGCGGAACGGCCAATGGAAGCGGCGAGGTGAACATCGAGGTCTCCAGCTTCATCAGGCCCGGTGCGGTAGCGGATTTGGCCGTGACCCTGATCAAGCCGGTGTGCAAGGCCGTGCTCATCCCGGGCAGCGTGTCGCGCGGCACGGCGGCGGGGCAATATATCACCGGCATCACCTTCAAGTGGCGCCAGACCCTCAGGTAATTGGCTCTCAGGTCATCATGAAAATCCTATCCTCCGCTATACTGGCGGCGCGGCAGTCCCGCGCCGGAACGCTGGCGCATGGCCTGATCTATGTGACGGCGAAGACCCGCGATACGGGCGTGCCCGCGCCGGTCGGCTTCTGGACCGGCGACGATCACCAGGCATTCACGATCAACAGCGTGTCGCGAACCTATTACGGGGCTGGCGCGGCGCTCGATCTTGGCGAAACGGTGTCAGAAGTCGGCATCGTGATCAGGACGCGAACCGTGCGGCTGTCGGGTCTGGCGCCAAAGGTGCTGGACATGGCAAAGGCGTATGAGGCCCGCCTGGCGCCGGTCGAAATCCATCGCGCCGAGTTCGATCCGCTGACCAATGCGCTCATCGATGCGCCGGAACGTGTGTTCAAGGGCTGGGTCGATCAGATCCAGTGGACGCAGAACGCTGAGACGGTCGAGTGCGTCCTGACCCTGGCCAGTATCGCGCGCGCCCTGACGCGCACCCAGACCCAGAAGTACAGCGATGCCAGCCAGCGCCTTCGTGACGTCAATGACGCGTTCTTTCAGTACGTCGATGTCAGCGGCACGACCGACGTCTATTGGGGCGAGAAGCGCGTCGGTGGCACGCCGGGGGGCACGGTCGGAAATCTCGTTCAGAAAGTCACAAGCCGATGAGCCGGCGCAAGGATTGGCAGCCGCGCCTTATCGCGTATCTCGCAGCGGCATCGCGCAAGCCCTTCGTGCCGGGCGAGCACGACTGCGCTCTCTTCATGGCCGGCGCCATCGAAGCCATGACGGGCGAGGACCCGGCGGCGAAGTGGCGCGGAAAATACAAGTCGATCAAGGCCGGTGTCGCCGCTGTCCGGCGCAAGGGCCATGCCGATCACGTCGCACTCGTGGCCTCGCTGTTTGAAGAGGTGCCGCCCGCCTTCGCGCATGTCGGCGATATCGGCGTCGTTGAGGGGGCTTATGGCTTTGGCGCGCTCGGCATCGTCCAGGGCGAGGGGGTTTACGTGCTGACCGAAACCGGTATGGCGATTGTGTCGCGTCTGAAGATGCAGAGGGCTTTCCGGGTATGAGCTGGCGCAAAGTATGGTTGGGGGTTTCGGTTGCCATTGGCGCCTTGTTGGGTGTCGATGCGGCCTATGCCGATCCGGTGACCAGTACCATCATGGCCGCCGTTTCGTGGCTCACCAGCGCGTCAATTGTGGCCACGGTCGTCCGCACGATTGGCATGTCTTTGCTGGCACAGGCGCTCAGCAAGAAGCCCAAGGCGCAGGTCGCGGGCGTCAAAACCCAGACCTCGACCGGCGGTTCGACGCCGCAGACCTTTATCCTGGGCAAGCGCGCGACATCGGGCCAATTGGTCACGCCGCTCGATTCCTACGGCGTTGATGGTAAGACGCCGAATGCCTTCCTGACCTATGTCGTTGCGCTGGGCTGCATCCCGGGTCAAAGCCTGTCGCGTCTGGTACTGAATGATGAATATGTGCCTGTCGCGGGCTCGCTTTCGACCATTGGCGGGTCGGCCGTTCAGGGTTACGCCCTGGGCGGCATCTATAGTGGCAATGCCTGGTTGCGCTTTTATGATGGCAGCCAGACGACGGTTGACCCCTTGCTAGACGCCAAGCTCAACGGCGTCGACCGACCCTGGACCTCTGACATGGTGGGCAAGGGCATCTGCTATGCTGTGCTGGTGTTCCGTTTCAACCGTGAAGTCCTGAACAGTCCGCCCTCCGTCCGATTCGAGCTGAGCGGCATCCCCCTTTATGATCCTCGCCTTGACACGACGGTCGGCGGCAGCGGCGCGCATCGCTGGGGAGACCCTGCCACCTATGCCACGAACCGGACCACGAACCCGGCCGTCATGATCTATAATCTGCATCGCGGCATCCGCTTGCCTGAGCTTGCCGGCGATCCACCTCGGTATTCGAGCTATGGCGGCGAGGCGGCAGCGGAAGACCTGCCGCTGGATGTCTGGTTCGCGGCGATGAACGCCTGTGACGAAGCGGTCGCGCTCGATGGTGGCGGAACGGAGCCACGCTTTACGGCAGGGCTTGAGGTATCGCTGGCCGATGAGCCCGCCGATGTCATGGAAGCGCTGGAAAACGCTTGCCAGGCGCAACAGGTCGAGATCGGCGGCGTGTGGAAAATCCGAATCGGCGGACCCGCTATGCCGGTGGCCTTCTTCACCGATGACGACATTCTGATCGACCATGACCGGACGCACGACATGTTCCCTGGCCTGGCTCAAACCTACAACGGCATCCAGGCCTCGCACCCGCTGCCGTCCGCGCTGTGGGAAATGACCGACGCGCCGCCGCGCTTCAACGCGGATTGGGAAGAGGCCGACGATGATCGGCGCCTGATCGCCGACCTTCAACTCCCGGCGGTCTACAGCCCAACGCAGGTGCAGCGGATTATGAAATCCGCCATCGAAGAGGAGCGCCGCTTCCGCCGCCATGCCTTGAGCCTGGGGCCATATGGATCGATCCTTGAGCCGCTGGACACCATCGCATGGACCTCCGCCAGCGAGGGCTACACCAGCAAGGTGTTCGAGGTCACTCAGGTCAATGAGAGCCTTCGGACGCTGAACGTCGAGTTGGGCCTGCGCGAGCGCGACAGCGCCGATTTCTCGTGGGACGTTTCGGAGGAATTGCCGTGGATTGCCGCCATTCCTGGCGCTGTCCTGCCGGTAGCTCAGGCCGTGCCGGGGCTGACCGTCTCAGCCAGCTCGGTCAACGACGGTTCGGGCGCGGCGCGGAGACCCGCGATCTTGATCCAGTGGGACGGATCGGACATGCCCGATGTGCGTGGCATCATGTGGGAGGTCCGCGTCAAGGCGACGGG
>CAMLPZ010000338.1 GCA_946482045.1 uncultured Asticcacaulis sp. | reverse complement strand
CCCGGCTTATGATTTTCTGATGAACGGCGGCTGTGTCCTTCGCCGCAGTCTTATTCGGTCCGGTGCTAGGGTCCGAAGGTCGACCGTGATAACTTCAGGAGATCAATGCCATGCAAACCTTGGACAGCGCCGTCAAGGATACAGCCCAACAGCCCCGCGAAATCAAGGGTCTGCCCTTTTCCGAGCACCTCAACAAACTGCCTGCGCCGGTGAAGGACTTCATCGCCCGCCGTCCCGGCACGGCCGTCGGCATCGCTGCCCTGGCGGGCCTGGCGCTATTGGTTGTCAAGCGCCGCCCGGCCTAACACTCAGGCCCGCCTGACAGGCGGGCCTGAACTCTTTTCTGAGGCCTGAACTCTTTTGGGGATAGTGCAAATTATCTCATGGCGGACTATATAGCCGCGATGAGTGACAGTCCCGCGCCCGCCAAACCTTTCTGGGAAACCAAGACCCTCGCGCAGATGAACGCCCAGGAGTGGGAATCCCTGTGCGACGGCTGCGGGCTATGTTGCCTGGTTCGTTTCGAGGACGAGGAGACCCTGGAGGTTATTCCGACCCGCGTTCATTGCAAGCTGTTCGACAGCGAACTGTGCCGCTGTTCCGACTATGCCAACCGCAAGAAATATGTGCCCGACTGCATCAAGCTGACGCCCGGCAATATCGAGGCGCTGGAATGGATGCCGATGTCGTGCGCCTATCGCCGGCTGCATGAAGGCAAGTCCTTGCCGCGTTGGCACCATCTGATCACCGGTGACCGCGAAACCGTGCACCGCGCCGGCGTATCCGTGCGCGGCCAGACCATTTCCGAAGTCGCCCTGCCGGACGTCGAGGACGCGCTCGACTTCGCCGCCTGGGACCTGAGCGAGGACCGTTCGGACTGGCCGTGCGATATCGACGAGGATGATTCGAAGTAGCCTTACTTTCGTTTGACTTTGCGGACCGCGTGCCGTGTTTCGCGCTTACGCGTGGCGGCATTCAATTCGGCTCATGAAAATCGCTACCTACAACGTCAATGGCGTCAACGGCCGCCTACCCGTCCTGCTGCGTTGGCTGGACGAAGCACAGCCCGATGCGGTCTGTCTCCAGGAACTGAAGGCACCGGACGAAAAATTTCCGGAAAAAGCGCTGGAGGCGGCAGGCTATGGCGCGATCTGGCACGGGCAGAAGTCGTGGAACGGCGTGGCCATCCTTGCGCGCGGCAAGGCGCCGGTCGAAACGCGTCGTGGCTTGCCGGGCGAGGACGAAGACGTCCATAGCCGTTATATCGAAGCGGCGGTGAACGGTGTCCTGATCGGTTGTCTCTATCTGCCGAACGGCAATCCCTGGCCGGGGCCAAAGTTCGACTACAAGCTGCGTTGGTTCGAACGGTTGAAGCGCCACGCGAAGGACCTGCTAAACAGCGGGGCGCCGGTCGTGCTGGCCGGCGACTACAATGTCATGCCCACCGATCTCGACGTCTATGCCCCGGAACGCTGGCGGGATGACGCTTTGTTTCGCGAGGAGGTACGCAAGGCTTTTGCCTCACTGATGGCGCAGGGCTGGACCGACGCCTTGCGCAAGCTGCATCCGGATGAGCGGATTTACACCTTCTGGGACTATTTGCGTAAGCGCTGGGAGCGGAATGCGGGTCTGCGGATCGACCACTTTCTGCTGAGCCCGGACGTGGCCAGACGCCTGAAGCGGGCGGAGGTCGACCGTCACGTGCGCGGCTGGGAAAAGACCAGCGACCACGCGCCCGTGTGGATTGAATTAAGCTGATGGGTTTGTGACAGCGCTTCGCGCCGCGCTTGCCTCTTGAAAAGTTTGTCTGTAGGACAAAACTTGTCGCGCAGGAGGACTTTTACAACAGTGGCTAACGACCCTTACGTTGAACTGGGCGTCACGCGCGGCGCCAGCGACGCCGAGATCCAGAAAGCGTTCCGCAAACTGGCCAAGGAACTGCATCCTGACCAGAACAAAGGCAACAAGGCGACCGAGGAACGCTTCAAGCGTATCACTGCTGCCTATGATTTCCTGAAGGACGCCGACAAGCGCAAGCGCTTCGATCGCGGCGAGATCGACGCCGATGGCCGCGAAATCTATCGCGGCTTTGGCGGCGGCGCCGGCCCGGGCAGTGGCGGCTTCGGCGGTGCCGGTGGTGCCGGCGGGCGTTTCGAAGGCATGGATTTCGAAGACATATTCGACATGTTCGGCGCCGGCGGCCGGCGCGGTGGCGCGGGCGGCGGCGGGTTTGGCGGTTCGCCCTTCGGTTCGCCTCCGCCGTCCAAGGGCAACGACGTCAAGGTTAAGCTGGATATCGACCTGCTTGACACTATTGTCGGCAATACGCGCCGCGTCCTGTTCTCGGACGGACGCACGGTCGACGTCAACATCCCAAAGGGTGCGCGCGACGGCCAGATGCTCAGGTTGAAAGGGCAGGGATCTCCCGCGCCCGGCGGCAGGGGATCACCTGGCGACGCCATGATCGAACTGCGCGTCAAGGAACATCCGGTCTTCCGGCTGGAAGGCAATGACCTGCACATGGATCTGTTCGTTTCGCTGCCCGACGCGCTCCTAGGCGGCAAGGTCCAGGCGCCGACGCCCGACGGTCCGGTCAGCGTCAATATCGCCGCCGGCACCAATTCCGGGGCCACGCTGCGGCTGAAAGGCCGGGGCGCGTTCCATAAGGACAACGAGCGCGGTGACCTGTTCGCCCATATCGCCATTGCCCTGCCGGACGGCCAGACGGAAAAGATGCCGGACGACGTTCGCAAGGACCTTATGGCCCTGGCCGAACGTTGGCGGGCGGTGGCGCCCTACACGCCGAGCCTGCGCAAGAGATAAGGGGCTGGCGGGACATTAGTCTCCTGCGGCGCGAAATTTTTTGCAGGCCTGTACAGCGCCATATAACGACTGATATCTAAGTCATTGTTTTACTGCGGTCTTGTGCAAGACAATGCCCGGTAATTTTTTGCATCCCGGACTATGTCTGATCGGGTTGTTCAGCTAAGGTTCAGGTCTGCGGCCTTATTGTCGGGAACATGAAACGGATACTCGCTCTTTTCTGTCTTGCTCTGACTGCCGCGCCGGTAGGCGCGCAGGCGGACACCCTGCACGATCTGGTGCAGGGGCTCGACACTGCCGTTGTCGTAAAGATCGGCGGTGACCAGGAGCGACGCCGGCCGGGACGCGACCGTGGCGATCGCGACGACCGTGGTAACGGCGGCGGCAGCAACTGGCGTGACAGCCGTGACGATGACCGCGGCGGCTATGACCGACCTCGTGAGGACCGCAATGACGGCCGGATCAACCGCGCCAGGGCCATCGCCTCAAGCCGCGGCCGCGTGCTTGATGCTGGCCAGCAGAGTGGCTCGATCTTCTGGGTGCGAGTCGCAACGGCGAACGGCCGCGTCGATCTCCTGGTCGACGCCGATTCCGGCCGCATCATCGGCGAGCGATAATCACGAAAATGAATTCTGTTTGCAAGTCGCACTTTTTCATCCAAAAAGTGCGTCCCACTTCTAATGGAAAGTGCTTAAATTGCGTATTCTGCTTGCCGAAGACGATCCTGACCTGTCCCGCCAGTTGAAAGCCTCCTTAAGCGATGCCGGCTATGTGGTGGACCACGCGCCCGACGGGGAAGAGGCCCACTTCCTGGGCGATACCGAACCCTATGACTGCATCATCCTCGACCTGGGCCTGCCCAAGATCGATGGCGTGTCGGTGCTCGAACGCTGGCGCCGCGATGGCAAGTCAACGCCAGTGCTCATCCTGACGGCGCGTGGGGCATGGAGCGACAAGGTGTCGGGTTTCGACGCCGGCGCTGACGACTACCTGACCAAGCCGTTTCACACCGAGGAACTGCTGGCCCGCCTGCGCGC
>CAMLPZ010000337.1 GCA_946482045.1 uncultured Asticcacaulis sp. | reverse complement strand
GGTCAGGCCAAACGCAGTTCGAATCCAAGGCGGCCCGAAGCCTCGCGCACCACGTCTGGTACATCACCGTCGGTGATCAAGATATCGACTTCCGACACATCGATAATACGATGCAGGCAGACCTTGCCGAACTTCGACGAGTCGGTAATCGCGATAACCTGACGCGCACTTTCGACCATCTTGCGGTTCAGCAGCGCCTCAGGTTCGTGATGGGTGGTGATCCCCCGTTCGACGTCAAAACCGTCGACGCCCAGGAACAGCTTGTCAAAGACGAGCTCTTCCAGCGCCGCCACGGTTTGCGCGCCGTAAAAGGCCATGTTCTTGCGGCGCAGTTCGCCGCCCAGCATGACCACCTTGATCTTGCGTTTTTGCGTCAGGGCCGCCAGCACGTCGAAATCATTGGTCACGATGGTGATGTCCTCTTCGTCCGGTAGAAAGCGAGCGATCTGCAGCGCCGTGGTGCCGGAATCGAGAATGACCGAGTCGCCCGGACGGATCAGGGATGCCGCCAGCCGGCCGATGCGCTCCTTCTCTTCGGTATGACTGACGCGCTTGGCTTCGATCGGCGGCTCGGCGCTGACATTGACGACTTCGGAAGAGATGGCGCCGCCATAGGCGCGCGTGGCAATGCCGTGCTCTTCGAGGTAGTGCAGGTCCTTGCGAATGGTCTGCATCGACACGCTGAACTGCTCGGACAGGGCGACGACCTGCACGCTGCCGCGCGACTTCAGCATCGCCGTAATCTGACGGCGGCGCTTGCTGGTATCGCGCATGATTTTTTCAGAGCCTTCGGCCATAGCCACCTTCCTCGAACCGCCTGCACCGCCGGGTATTTTGCTTATCCGATAGTTCGCATGACTTTTCAACGCCGCGCGTTTAGCCGTCACTACGTCATTCCCATATACAATATACCACATAACGAAAGATAAATTGTACTTATCCCGCCTTTGGTGGACGCCGCTGACAATGCTGGATGAATGTATCGTGGGCCGGCAGCGATGCCGCCGTGGTGGCGACCAAATTGCCAATCTGAGTCATGTGGCGCGAAAGCTCGGCCTCCGTCATCATGTCGGCCACCGGATGCCAGCTTTCCGGCCGCAGCCCTTGGCCAGTCAGGACAGCGAACCAGCTGTTTTCGCGGAACAGCTCATGCGGCGGCTCGACATAGTTGCCGGTGCGCTTGAAGATATCGAGGCGGGCCCGCAGGCTGTCCGGGATATCCATATGCCTGCAATACCGCCAGAACGGCGTGTCCTCGCGATCGGTCAGCTTGTAATGCGCGATCAGGAAGTCGCGCACGGCCGTGTATTCCCCCAGCATGGCGCGGTTGAAATGGTCCGCGATGTCGGGGTCGAAGCCGTCCTTCGGGAAGTAGCTCATCAGCTTCGACAGCGCCGACTGGACCAGGTGGATCGAGGTCGATTCCAGCGGCTCGAGGAAACCCGACGCCAAACCCAAGGCCACCACATTCTTGTCCCACATCTTGCGGCGATGTCCCGTAACAAAGGACAGCTTGCGGGGCTCGCCCAAGGCCTTACCGTCAAGTCGCGACATCAGCTTGTCGCGCGCTGCGTCCTCGCTGATAAAACCGTCGCTGAAGACGTAGCCATTGCCGGTGCGATGCTGCAAGGGAATGCGCCACTGCCAGCCCGCTTCCTGCGCGGTGGCACGGGTATAGGGGATCGGCGGCTCGACGCGTTCGCATGGCACAGCGAGTGCACGATTACACGGCAGCCACTTCGACCAATCCCCATAGCCGCACTCCAGGGTCTGCTCGATCAGAACGCCGCGAAAGCCCGAACAGTCAATAAAGAAGTCGCCTTCGATACGCCGCCCGTCGTTCAGGTCGAGTGCGGTGATGAAGCCATTCTCGCTGTCCTGATGGACCTGTGTGACAGTCCCTTCATGGCGGACGACGCCGCGCGCCCGGCTGTAGCGGCTGAGGAAGGCCGCATAGAGTGCTGCGTCGAAGTGATAGGCGTGGTTGAGTGATGGCCTGGACGGATCGTTGTTGGCCAGAACCCCGAATTTTCCGGCCTTGGCCGCGACGGTTTCGAGATTGAAGCGGCCGGGCTCCCATGTGCCGGTCAGATGCGCATGGCGCAGGAACCAGTGGATGAAACTGACCCCGCCCATGTCCGCGCCATAGGCACCGAAGGGGTGCAGATAGCTGTCGCCTGGCTTACCCCAGTTGACGAATTCGATGCCCAGCTTGAACGTCGCCTCGGTCTCGCGCACCATATCGGCGGCCGAGATGCCGAGGATCTTATTGAACATATTGATCATCGGGATGGTGGCTTCGCCGACGCCGACTGTGCCGATTTCCGGCGACTCGATCAGTTCGATCGTGTGGTCTTTCGTGCCGAGCATGCGTGAGATGCAGGCAGCAGCCATCCATCCGGCTGTTCCGCCGCCGAGAATTACAACTCTGCGCACCGCCATAACCGGAACTCCAAAAGAAAATGGGCGGACCGTCTTCTCCGGGAAGCGAAGACGGCCCGCCCTCAGTCAGGCTTCTAGGGAGGGAAGCCAGGGAAAGCTCTGAACGACTAATACTTGAAGCGCACGCCGACCTGAATGCGCTTATCATATTCGAACCAGCCGGCCGGCATGAACTTGGCTTCGGTATTGGGCGCCAGGTCCGTGGGACCGGCGACCTGCTGACGGATGCGCACCTCGGTCCCGAGCAGATTGCTGCCCTGGATGTTCAGTTCAATATTGTCCGTTAACGCGTAGCGGAAGGATGCGTCGAGGAAACCTTCGGCATCGTTCCACACCGGGAAGCCGATGCAGCAGTCATTGACCGACGAGACGTATTCCGACCGCCAGTTGTAGGCGAGACGGGCACCGACCTTGCCCTTTTCGTACATGACGATCAGATTGTAGGCATCGTCCGACAGGTTCTCCAGGCGGCCGGCATTGATCATGCCTGACTGGGCCGAACGTGCCGTGGCACCGCCACCGTCGCTGTCGATGATCAGGTTGGCGTTCTTGACACCCGAATTCTTGATGTGGGTGTAGTTTGCCTGAACGCCCAGGCCGTCGAATGGCGCCGGCAGGAAGGTGAAGTAGCGCTGATAGGCCAGCTCAAAGCCCCGGATCGAGGCGCCTTCGCCATTAATCGGTCCGGTGACGACGACATCACGTGTCACACCATTATTGGTGTACGGAATGACGAAGCTGCCGTTCTGGATATAGTCGTCGAACTTCTTGTAGAACATTGTGAAGCTCATCGAGCCAACCGTGTCGAAGTAATTCTCGACCGCCAGGTCCACCTGATCGGCCTTGACGGGCTTCAGGCGCGGATTGCCCGTGGTGCCGGTATAGCCGAATTTATAGCTGACCGGTTGACCGGCGCCGTTCAGCACCAGGTTTGGATTGCCGGCGACAATGTCTGCCTGGTCGATGAAGCTGCGGTTCAGCGTCATATAGTTGCGCAGCAGGCCGATGTCGGGCTTGGAAATAGCCTTGGACGCGGCCAGACGGACGAACCATTCGTCGCTGAGGCCAACGCGGACGTTGAAGCTCGGCAGGACATTCTTATGCGTCGTCGTAACGTTCGACACCACACTCCCGCCATTTGAGAAGGCCTGGTCGTCCGTGGACGCCGCGGCCAGGCAGCCCGGCGAAATGGCGTATTGATTGGGTCCCAGCGCCGCGATCTGTTCCGGCGTCAGCGGCGTACAAACGAGCTGACCGGCGGTGAACGGCGTGGCGAAGTTGACCGCGCCCAGGCTTTCGACCGTCGTGTTGACGAAGCGGACACCGGCATTACCCGAGACGTTGAAATCGCCGATCATGGCACCGGGGCCGCCGAACTTCAGCATGACATAGGCTGAGTCGGTCTTTTCGCGGACCTGGAGGCGTTCGCCGGCGGTGAAGCAGCTGTC
>CAMLPZ010000336.1 GCA_946482045.1 uncultured Asticcacaulis sp. | reverse complement strand
CGAAGCGCTCGGTGCGGCGGCGATAGGCGATCAGATCGGCGATGGTGCCGATCTTAAGGCCATGCAGCTGACCGAACTTCACCAGGTCCGGCAGGCGCGCCATCGAACCGTCATCATTGATGATTTCGCAAATCACGCCGGCGGGCGACAGGCCGGCCATGCGCGAGATATCGACGGCGGCTTCGGTATGGCCGGCGCGAACCAACACGCCGCCCTCGCGCGCGACCAGCGGAAAGACGTGGCCGGGGCTAACCAGGTCGCGCGAATCCTTGGTCGGATCGATGGCGACAGCGATGGTATGCGCCCGATCCTTGGGCGAAATACCGGTGGAGATACCTTCACGCGCCTCGATCGACACGGTAAAAGCCGTTCCGTTGCGCGCGCCATTGTCATGCACCATCGGCGGCAGGCGCAGTTGCTTGGCGCGTTCGGCCGTGATCGACAGGCAGACCAGGCCGCGGGCGTGGCGCGCCATAAAGTTGATGACGTCTGGTGTCGCCATCTGGGCTGGAATGACGACATCCCCTTCGTTTTCACGATCTTCGGCGTCGATCAGGATGTAAGGGCGGCCATTGCGCGCGTCTTCGAGGATATCCTCGATGGCGGAAATTGGCGATTCCAGATCGTTGGGGATGGCGTTCAAACTCATGACTTTGACTTTGTGTAGTCCTACCGCTTCGCTGCTTGAGGACTTATGGACGGCTCTGTTTCGAACCACCGCGCGGCATAGCGCGCCAGACGGTCGACTTCAAGATTAACGAAGCCGCCGACCGGCGTTTGCGACAATGTGGTGTGCGTCCAGGTGTGCGGAATGATGTTGACGCCGAAATCGTGGCCTTCGACTTCGTTGATCGTCAGCGAGATGCCGTCCAGCGCCACCGACCCCTTGGGCGCAATAAAGCGATGCAGCGGATCGGGCGCCCGGAACCTGAGACGATAGCTGTCGCCGTCTTGTTTGACGCTCAGCAGTTCCACCAGACCATCGACGTGGCCGGAGACGATATGGCCGCCCAGTTCGTCGCCGATCTTCAGCGCGCGTTCCAGGTTGACCCGCATCCCTTCGCGCCATGTGCCGAGATTGGTCACTGCCAGGGTTTCGTTGGAAACGTCGAGACGATAGGTGTTGTCCGTCTTCGACACCACGGTCAGGCAGCAGCCGGCATGACTGATCGATGCGCCCAGTTCAACGTCGGAGAGATCGAAGTCCACGTGCATGGTGATGTGCGCGCCGGCGTCAGACTGCTCCAGCTTCGCAATTGTGCCCATGCTTGAAATAATGCCGGTAAACACTTGCACCCCTTAACTTAATTCGTAGCTTTCCCACAAGTCGTCACCCACGGCCTGCACCGCAAGGCGATCGAAGCGGTACATCTGCCCCAGGTCCGACACATTGAGATGGCCGATGACCGGACGTCCGTCTCCCCCCATTATGGTGGGCGCGCGGAACCATTCAAGGCGATCGACCAGGCCGGCTTGAAGAAAAGCCGTGGCAATCACGCCACCGCCCTCGACGAACAGGCTTTCGATGCCGGCTTTCGACAGCGCATCCAGCGCCGCCACCAGATCGACGCGCTGGTGTCGTGTCGGCACCTTGATCGCCTTGACCTGTGCCGCCAGCATTTCACCTGGCAGATCGACCGTCGTCACCACCCAGGTCGGGATGATACGCGCCGTCTGGGCCAGCTTGGAGTTCAGCGGCAGGCGGCCGCGCGAGTCGAGCACAACGCGCGTCGGCTGATAGCCTTCGTAGTTCGGCAGGCGGACGGTCAGTTCAGGATCATCGGCAATGGCGGTTTCGATGCCGACCAGCACGGCATCGTGGGCGCTGCGCAGTTCATGGACAACGCTGCGTGCCGCCTCGCCGGTAATCCAACGCGACACACCGCCGGCGGTGGCGATCTTGCCATCCAGCGTGGTTGCGAGCTTAAGGGTTATGGACGGACGCGCCAATTCCGGGCCTTAATCCTTTAAGGCCCGGCAAGGGCGACCGCCCGCCCGAGCAACTGCGAGGAGCCTCACGGCGTCTGAGTGCATCAAGCATCATCCGTCGGTGACAGGTCCTGCTCGCCTAAACCGCGCCGTATGTCGTGCGGATCATCGAGCACGTCATTGCTCAGGCCCTCGTCGCCCAGGAACCGTGCGAAATCAGAGGTTTCGCGGAAGTCGCGATAGACGCTGGCATAGCGGACATAGGCCACGACATCGAGCGTGCGCAGCGCCTTCATGACCAGTTCGCCGACGGCTTCGGATGGGATATCGGTCTCTCCCATGCTTTCCAGCTGGCGGACAATGCCCGACACCATGCGGTCGATGCGCTCCTGCTCGATCGGCCGCTTGCGCAGCGCGATCGATACGGAACGTTCCAACTTGGTGCGGTCGAACGGCGTGCGCCGTCCCGACCGCTTGACGATCATCAGTTCGCGCAGTTGCACGCGCTCGAACGTCGTGAAACGGCCGCCGCATTCCGGGCACGACCGGCGGCGGCGGATCGCGGCGCCGTCTTCCGACGGCCGCGAATCCTTCACCTGGGTCTCCATATTTCCGCAGAACGGGCAGCGCATCGTCTTAGCCGTAAATCGGGAACTGCGCCGTCAGCGCCTTGACCTTGGCGCGCACCTCGGCCTGAACAGCTTCGTCCGGCGCGCCGCTGTTCGACTTCATGCCGTCAACGACATCGGCGATCAGGTTGCCGATGATGCGGAACTCGGCTTCGGTAAAGCCGCGCGTCGTCCCGGCCGGAGTGCCCAGGCGGACGCCCGAGGTGATAGTAAAGGGCTGCGGGTCGAACGGGATGCCGTTCTTGTTGCAGGTGATGAAGGCGGCCTCAAGGGCAGCTTCAGTCGCCTTGCCGGTCTGGCCCTTGGGGCGCAGGTCAACCGACATGACGTGGCTGTCGGTGCCGCCGGTGACGATGGCCAGGCCGCGCTCAACGAGCGTCGCTGCCAGGACGCGGGCATTGGCAACAACCTGGGCGGCATAGGCCTTGAATTCGGGCTGGAGCGCTTCGCCGAACGACACGGCCTTGGCGGCGATGACGTGCATCAGCGGCCCGCCCTGCAGGCCCGGGAAGACGGCCGAGTTGATCTTCTTGCCGAGATCGGCATCGTTCGACAGGATCATGCCACCGCGCGGACCGCGCAGCGTCTTGTGCGTCGTGGTCGTGACGACGTGGGCGTGCGGCAGCGGGTCCGGATAGACGCCGCCGGCGACCAGGCCGGCATAGTGGGCCATGTCGACAAACAGGTAGGCGCCAACCGAGTCGGCGATCTCGCGAAAACGCTTGAAGTCGATGTGGCGCGGATAGTTGGAAGCGCCTGCGATGATCAGCTTCGGCTTGTTCTTCTTGGCAAGATCGGCGACCTGATCGTAGTCGATGACATTGTCGCCCTGCGTCACGCCGTAGGGCACAACGTTGAACCACTTGCCCGACTGGTTGGCGGGCGAACCGTGCGTCAGGTGACCGCCGCAAGCCAGGTCCATGCCCATATAGGTGTCGCCCGGCTGCAGCAGGGTGAAGAAGACGGCTTGGTTGGCATTGGCGCCCGAGTGCGGCTGGACGTTGGCGAAGGCGCAATTGAACAGGGTCTTGGCGCGCTCGATGGCCAGCTTTTCGACCTCGTCGACATACTCGCAGCCACCGTAATAGCGGCGGCCCGGATAGCCTTCTGCGTACTTGTTGGTCAGGACAGACCCTTGCGCTTCGAGTACGGCCTTGGAGACGATGTTTTCCGAAGCGATCAGTTCGATCTCGTCCTGCTGGCGGTGCAGTTCGCCCTTGATGGCGTTCAGGATTTCCGAATCGGCGGTGGCCAGGTCGCTGTGGAAGAAGCCTTTGGGGGTGAAAGCGGAAGCGTTCGCGGGAGCGTTCAAGACGGGGAATCCTGTTGGCTGGAATGAAAGGGAGAATGAGGCAGCGTTTACGC
>CAMLPZ010000335.1 GCA_946482045.1 uncultured Asticcacaulis sp. | reverse complement strand
TGGCGCCCTTGACCGTAAAGTCGAGCGGCTTGACGACCATGCCTTCCATACCGGCGGCGGTTTCCGTTTCCCACCAGGCGGTGGCGTCTGCGACTTGCGCATCGTCGCTGAGGTTGATGACGCGCCGCGCCGTGGTTTTGACGAAGGCCGGATCGGCCGCGCACAGTTGATCGATGACGCCGAGATGCCACAAATGATCTCGGCCAAGATTGAACGATCCTTCGTGGGCCAGAACGTGGAACGGCGCGATCTTGTAGTCATTGACCGACGAAACGTCCCAGCAGTAACGGCGATAGGCATCGCGATAGGCCCCCGCCATATCCGCCCGATCACGCATCCGCGTCGCCATATCGCCCTGGCCAGCCTTAGCCAGCAGGTCGACGGCAATCGGCAGGACATGCGTCGATGCAGCTCCGACCGGAGCATATTGCTGCTCCAGAAGTGACAGCGCCTTGGCCGACCACGGCAGAAGCTCGGTATCCAGGCACAGCCAGTCCGTCGCCAGACTGTCCCACAGCCCGGCCTTGTCGGCAGCCGCGACCAGCTTGCCAAGAAAGGCCTGCTCCAAGGCCTTGTCGTTGAAAAAGGCACGGCCGGTGCGGGTATAGACGGTGCCTAAGCCCGCCCCTTGCGCGCCAAAGCGACGGCGCACAGCGTCTTCATCGCGGCCGAAAACGGCGATGGCGCGTGAGCCCATGTGCTTTTCCTGGGCGATGACGCGGTCAGTGCCCTGCTTGCGGTAATAGGCAAAGGCCTCGGCGGGGTGCTCCAGCCAGCCATCGAGCGCTGATGTCTCGGGCGGCGACATGGTCGGGGGCAGGTAGATCAGCAGGCGCGGATCAACGGCGAAGCGGCTCATGACTTCCAAAGCCGCCATGGCGTTTTCATCGCGGATAATGATGTTGCGCGCCAGCTCGGTTTCAACGACGCGCTTGCCGGTCACATCTTCCAGATCGAGCATATCGCCATCACGGCTGTCCATGGCATGGCCGATCGGCCGAACGGGCTCGGCATAGACGCGCGCGGCATCGACCTGCACGATCTCCTTTTCGGGATAGCGCAGGGCCGACAGCTTGCCGCCGAAGACGCAGCCAGTGTCGATGTTGATGGTGCGGTTCAGCCATTCGGGCTCGGGCACCGGCGTGTGACCGTAGACCAGCATGGTCTGGCCGCGATAGTCCCTGGCCCAGTTGTGACGGACCGGCAGGCCGAACTCATCGATTTCACCCGTCGTTTCACCATACATGGCAAAGCTGCGGATGCGCGGCGAACCGCGTCCGATATAGTGCTCCTTGAGCCCCGCATGCGACACGGCCAGCCGCCCGCCGTCGAAGACGTAATGGCTGATCAGGCCATCAAGGAAGTCGACGACATCGCGCTTGAAGTCTTGTGACTCGTGGCTCAGTTGCTCCAGCGATTCCGCCAGGCCGTGAGCGACCTTGACGTCGCGCCCGGTCAGGGCGCGCTTCAACTTTTCGTCGTGGTTGCCGGCGACGCAGAAGGCCACGCCTGCCTTGACCATGTCCATGACGAGGCGCAGCACTTCGGGCGTCTTCGGCCCACGGTCGACCAGATCGCCGGCGAAGATCAGCCTGCGCCCTTCCGGATGCGAAACGCGATAGGGCCGGTTCCCTTCGATGATATAGCCGAGCTTGAGCATCAGGGCGTGCAGTTCGTCGAAGCAGCCGTGGACGTCGCCGATGATGTCGAACGGCCCGGTCTCCAACTTCTTGTCGGGCCACAGGGGATGGCGCTCGATGCGCACGGCATCGATCTCTTCAGGCGTGTCGAGCACGGTGACGTGGCTGATCCCTTCCTTGCGCAGGCCCTTCAAGGACCGGCGCAGCGAATCCGCCTGGCCCCAAACGACGCCCTTGCCGAAGTCGCGGTCTGGCCGCGCCTTATTGCGCTCCAGGCACAGCTCACGCGGCAGGTTGAGCACGATGGCGACCGGAATGACGTGGTGCCTGCGCGCCAGGCTGATCAGGCTTTGCCGCGCTTCCGGCTGGACGTTTGTGGCGTCGATAACGGTCAGGCGCCCGGCCGCCAGCCGCTTGCCGGCGATGAAGTGGAGCACCTCGAAAGCGTCCTTGGTCGCCGCCTGATCGTTCTCGTCGTCGCTGACCAGGCCGCGGCAATAGTCCGAAGAGATGACCTCGGTGGCCAGGAAATGTTTGCGGGCAAAGGACGACTTGCCGGAACCCGAGGGACCGACCAGCATGACCAGTGACAGTTCGGGTAAAGAGATAAGTTTTTCGGTCATTGCGACCTCCTGAAGATTCCGGCCTGGGTCGGGGCGCCCAGGCGCTCGTCGACATGGCCAATGGGCTCAAACGCTACCGCGTAGCCAAAGCGTTCCGCAGTCGCGTGGGCCCAGGTTTCGAACTCGGCCCGACTCCATTCGAAACGATGGTCGGGGTGGCGGAACTTGCCCGCCGGCAGGTTTTCGAACAGGGCGTTGTATTCCGCGTTGGGCGTGGTCAGGATGATCAGGCCCGGTTTGGCGTATTCGAAGATGACGCGTGAAAAGGCCTCAAGCCGCTCGGGCTCAAGATGTTCGATGACCTCGATGACGGTCGCGGCGTCGTAGCCCGAGAGGCGCTTGTCGCGGTATGTCAGGGCCGACTGCATCAGGGTCACCCGTTGTTGCTGGAACTCCGGCAGACGGTCGAAGTTCAACCGCTCGCGCGCGATTTCCAGTGCCCGCACCGAGACGTCGACGCCGGTGACCTTGTCGAAATCGAGGTCTTTGAGCAACATGCCGACCAGCTTGCCTTCGCCACAGCCCATATCGACCAGCGACTTCGCGCCGTGACGTTTCAAGGCCGCGACCACCCACTCCATCCGTTGCTGATTCAGGTTGATCCGGCGCTCCAGCGTCTCTTCGCGGCCGTCTTCCTTGACCGGATCGGGCGCGGGCTCTCCGTCCGACAACCGCTCCATGGCTATGGCGGTCAGCCCCTTGAAGCTTTTCAGGTAACGACGCGCGATCATCTCCTTGTCGGGATGGCTGTCCAGCCAGCCCTCGCCGTGACGCAGCAGCTTTTCAACCTCGTCGTCGCCGATCCAGTAGTGCTTGTCGTGATCCAGCACGGGGATCAGGACATAGAGGTGTTTCAACACCTCGGCCAGGCGCGCGGTGATGCTGAGCGTCACGTCGAAATAGCTGCTGTCGCCCCACTGCGGAAAGGCGTCGTCGAGCACAAGACGCTTGGCCGAAACCGCATAGCCCAGCGGTTCGAACAGGCGACGCAGCACGCCCTCCCCACCGCGGCACGGCAGGACGGGGATACGAATGTCGAACGCGACGGCGCTGTTGGCCAGGTCCTGGCGGTCCTTCGACCGGCCGGTCATGGCGGTTCGGAACAGTTGCCCCAGCGCGACGCTCAGGAAGGACGACGCGACATAGGGCCGGTCATTGACATATTGCTCGAGCGCGAACCCCTCACCGGCGGGGCCACTTTTGCGCACCAGGCCGATGGGATCGACCTCGAGCAGTAAGGCCGCCGTGCACAGGTCTTCGGCCGCGTCAGGATAGAAGACGTGCGCCTGACCAAAGCCGAAGGCCTGGCTGTGCAGGCGCTGCGGGTTCTTGTGCAGCAAATAGCCTAAATCAGTGGCGGGTCTGTGCGTGGTCGAGATCGTGAGTAGCATCGTAGAAAACCATACAAAAAGCCCTTCTGAGCGGATCAAAAGGGCTGCGAACATCGAAGAATGGAAGGGGAAGCCTGTCGATCCTCAGGGCACAGCCTGTTGCGCACACGGCAACGGTTCACCGGTATTATTGCGGCGGTCGGCGGCGACAAAGGTGTGGGCGAAGCGGATCATGAGGGTCACAATAGAGATAACAGGGTTGGGGTCAAGCGATACCAAGGACTTATCGCCGGGCATCGACAACAATCACATTGCCTTTGCCGTCGGCGTC
>CAMLPZ010000334.1 GCA_946482045.1 uncultured Asticcacaulis sp. | reverse complement strand
ACCCCTTGGGCGGCCGCTGGGCGCGGCGCATCGATGGTCCGCCGCCGGGAGATGAAGGCGGACCACACATCGTCATGCGCGAAGAATTCAGGATGCGCATGGCCGACGGCGGCGGCCCACCGCCGCTTGCCAGGGGTGAACCAGGCCCGCGCTTTCGCGTCTTCTCGACCGGCACTGGCGATGACGTCTTCTATCCAAGTTTCAGCGCCGCCTGGAAGCTTGCCGATGGCCGCTACCGCGTCGTCACCCCGCCCAAGGCATGGATCCAGCCATGGCAGACCCGGCTGCTGCTGGGTTTCGGCCTGACGGCCTTGCTCATCCTGCCTTTGGCATGGTGGCTGTCACGCCGTCT
This sequence comes from uncultured Asticcacaulis sp., assembly GCA_946482045.1. The sequence continues at coordinate 3,597 of CAMLPZ010000334.1, read as the reverse complement.
TACCCGGCCGATCATCGCCTTTTCCGAAGCGGCGTCCAAGATCGGTTTCGAGGCCGGCGCTCCGCCGGTCCTAGCCGTCGGTCCGCGCGAGGTCCGCGCCGCCGCCGACGTGCTCAACGCCATGCAAGCTCGCATCCGCAAGCAGATGGAAAGCCGTACCGCGCTGATGGGCGCCATTGCGCACGATCTCAAGACCCCGTTGGCGCGGATGCGACTGCGCATCGAGGACCTGCCGTCGCCCCTGAAGGACAAGCTGGGTGACGATATCAGCCACATGGACGGGCTGATCAAGTCGGCCATGAGCTTCACGGCGGCACACAAGCTCGGCGAATCCCTTCGCCCCATCGATCTCTCGTCTCTGGTCGAGGCACTAGCCGACGACATGGCCGCCGTCTGCCCCATGGAGCCGGCGCGGATCGATCCCAACATCATGGTGCGCGGCGACACGGTGGCGCTGAAACGCGTCATCACCAACCTGATCGAAAATGCCTGCCGCTATGCCGGAAACTGCCGGCTGGAGCTGACGGCGCGCGGGGACCAGGTCGAGTTGCGTGTGAGCGATAACGGCCCGGGCTTGCCGCCCGACATGCTTGAAGCCGTCTTCGAGCCGTTTTTCCGCATGGAAACGTCGCGCAACCGCGACACCGGCGGCGCGGGTCTGGGCCTGAGTGTCGCACGCGCCCTCATCGAGGCGCAGGGCGGCACCCTGACTCTGGCCAACCGCTACGAAGGCCGCACCATTTCAGGACTGGAAGCGAAACTGATCCTGCCCAGGCCCAGCAAGATTTGACCTGACTTCGCTTGCGAACGTGTCACACGAAACCTATCTACAGGCAGCGCCAGGCCGTTATCGCTATCATCCTGATAACAGTGTCAATTAAGGCTTGACTTCCCTGCCTCCAGGTTAAAGAACGGCCCCGCAATTCGCTTCCGGACGGCTGTCTCTTTTACGCGATATCCAGCCGGAAAACCGCTGCACACTTTTCGGCATGTCGTTCTCAAGAAAAGGATTTCACCATGGCTCTTCGCGTCGCCATCAATGGTTTCGGCCGTATCGGCCGCCTCGTCCTCCGCTCGATTGTCGAATACAATCGCACGGATATCGAAGTGGTCGCCATCAACGACCTGGGCCCGGTGGAAACAAACGCGCACCTGCTGCGTTACGACTCGGTCCATGGCCGCTTCCCCGCCGACGTCAAGGTCGAAGGTGACAGCCTGGTCATCACCGCTAATGGCCGCACCTACGCGCCGATCAAGGTGACGGCGATCAAGAACCCGGCCGAGCTGCCGCACAAGGACCTCAAGGTCGACATCGCCTTTGAGTGCACCGGCATATTCACCGCGCGCGACAAGGCCGCCGCCCACCTGGAAGCCGGCGCCAAGCGCGTCATCGTCTCGGCCCCGGCCGACGGCGCCGACAAGACGATCGTCTACGGCGTCAACCACGACACCCTGTCGGCCGAGGACATGGTCATTTCGAACGCCTCGTGCACGACCAACTGCCTGGCGCCAGTCGCCAAGGTGCTGAACGACCTGTGCGGCATCGAGTCGGGCTACATGACGACGATCCACTCCTACACCAACGACCAGCCGTCGCTGGACCAGATGCACAAGGACCTGTATCGCGCCCGGGCCGCGGCCCTCAGCATGATCCCGACCTCGACCGGCGCCGCCAAGGCGATCGGCCTGGTCGTGCCGGAACTGAAGGGCAAGCTGGACGGTTCGTCGATCCGCGTCCCGACCCCCAACGTCTCGGCCGTCGACCTGGTGTTCAACGCCTCGCGCGACGTCACCAAGGAAGAGGTCAATGCAGCCATCATCGCTGCCGCCGATGGCCCGATGAAGGGCGTCCTGGCTTACACCAACGAACCGCTGGTCTCGTCGGACTTCAACCATGAACCGGCGTCGTCGACCTTTGCGCTCAACCAGACCCAGGTCATTTCTGGCAAGCTGGTCCGGATCCTGACCTGGTACGACAATGAATGGGGTTTCTCGAGCCGCATGGCCGACACGGCCATCGCCTTCTCGAAGTTCCTGTAAGCAGCCAGCTTGCGGAAAAAATGACCCCGCCGGAGCCTTTCCGGCGGGGTTTTCTTTTATACGCCTGCGACGATATGCCGGTTTTGCCCGCCGTACCTGCGGAATAAAATCCAACCGGATGTGGTTGACGACAATCACGAACCGGAGGCGATGATGGAAAAACACGCGGACGTTTGTTATCCAAAACCCTTTAGCTATTTGCGGTTTATAGGCTGGGCCACGGCCATCGGCGCTGTCCTTATGCCGGCCTTTTACATCAACTTCGCGCACACGACGGACGCACAGCTTAAAGTCCTCAATCTTCTGATGCTGGTCGTCATGCCTGTCATCTGGCTGAGCATCTATGGCTCGCTGGCGCAGAACTATCGCCGCATCACGCCCGGTTTTACGCCCGATACCCGACATTTCGTTGCCTGGGGACTGGTGCAACTTGCGCTTCAGTTGTTCGCGGCGTGGCTCGTCAGCATCGGCTTAGAGGCCGTGCTGTAAAAGCCTTGATCATATGGGCCGGGCGTCCTAAAGCCTGCATGACACTTCATGCAGGAGCCGGTATATGCCTTTCAAGACCCTCGACGATCTGACCTCGCTGACCGGCAAGACCGCCCTGGTGCGCGTTGACTTCAACGTACCGATGGAAAACGGCCGCATCACCGACGATACCCGTCTGAAGGTCGCCATTCCAACGATCGAAAAGCTGACCAAGCTCGGGGCCAGGGTCGCGCTGCTGGCCCACTTCGACCGTCCCAAGGGCAAGGTTGTGCCGGAAATGTCGCTGCGCCCGGTCGCCGGCCCGCTGTCGGAACTGCTGGGCGTCACCGTCGGCTTCGCCAAGGATTGCGTTGGCCCCGATGCCGCCGATCTCCTAAAGCTTCTGCCCGCCGGCAGCGTAGCCCTCCTTGAAAACGTCCGCTTCCACGCAGGTGAAGAAGCAAACGATCCGGAATTCGCCAAACAACTGGCGGCGCTGGGCGACATCTACGTGAATGATGCGTTCTCAGCCGCCCATCGCGCCCATGCCTCGACCGAAGGCGTGGCGCACCTGCTGCCCGCCTATGCCGGTGAGTCGATGAAGCGCGAACTGCAGGCGCTCGACGCTGCGCTCGGCAATCCGCAGCGCCCGACGCTTGGCATCGTCGGCGGCTCCAAGGTCTCCACCAAGCTGGACCTGCTCAAGAACCTCGTCGGCAAACTCGATGCGCTGGCGATCGGTGGCGGCATGGCCAACACCTTCCTTTACGCGCAAGGCCACGATATCGGCGGCTCCTTGTGCGAAAAGGACTTGAAGGAGACGGCACTCGAGATCCTCAAGGAAGCCGAAGCGAAGGGCTGCAAGATCCTGCTGCCGGTTGATGTTGTTGTGGCGCAAGAGTTTAAGGCGCACGCCGATAACCGCACCCAAGGCCTAGATGCGCCTCTGTCCGCCGACGACAAGATCTTCGACGCCGGCCCGAAGACGGTCGAGCAGTTGAAATCGGTCATGAGCGAGAGCAAGACATTGATCTGGAACGGACCTTTGGGTGTGTTCGAATTGCCACCCTTTGATGCGGCCACGGTCGC
>CAMLPZ010000333.1 GCA_946482045.1 uncultured Asticcacaulis sp. | reverse complement strand
GTCCAGGGCGTCTTGCGGTCCGCACGGAAATTATCGGGGTAGCTCACGCGCTTGGGCGTCGCGTCATGTGCCGGCTGCACCACATAGGCAATGCCGTTCTTCTGCGCATAGGCTTCCGCCTCTTCCTGCGTCTCGAAGCTGAGCCGCACCTGCTGGCGGGTATCGCCGGAACTCGTATAGCCCATCAGCGGATCGATTTCGCGCGGGCTTGCCGGCTCATGGACCAAAACCCATTGCTTGGATTTCCCTTTGCCCGACTGCATGGCGTTACGGGCCGGGCGGTAGATGCGGGCGGTCATGCAAGGTCCTCAACACAATGCAGGTGCGATGGTCGGAGTACAAAGATTCGAACTTTGGACCCCCGGTTCCCAAAACCGGTGCTCTACCAGGCTGAGCTACACTCCGAGATCGCCCATTCCGTTACCGTGTTCGCTTCCAAAGGGCAAGCTGTCGATGTGACCCCCGCACTATTGACGGCGAAGCGGACTTGCCTCCAAAACACCGGCATGACCGATCTCACCAAACCTTGGCCCCTGGGTCTCGATAGTCGTCGCTGGCCGTGGTTCTGCCTGGGTGTCGTGTTGGGCGTTGCGCTGCTGTCGCAAGTTGATGTCTGGGCGTCGCGCGGCGCCATCGCCTGGCCCGATCAGTGGCGTGCACCATTCTTTTTCATTACTGACTATGGCCTGTCCGATTGGGTGCTTATTCCTTCGCTGGCCGTCGTCATCCTCGCCGTGCCCGCCGCGCTGTTGCTGAAGCGCCTGCCGCGCCTGGTGGCCGTCGAGATGGCTTTGCTGTCCGGCTTCATCTTCCTCGGCGTCGGCATACCCGGGCTGCTGGCCAATCTGCTCAAGCGCGCCATCGGGCGCGGACGACCCGACGAGTTCGACAATGTCGGTGCGTTCTCGTTCCAGAACATCGTCAACGACTGGAATTTCCAGAGTTTTCCGTCTGGCCACGCCACCACGGCGGTTGCCATGGCCTTCGTCATCGGCTTTCTCTGGCCGCGTCTGTTTCCGCTATTCTTTGTCGTCGGCGCCGTCGTCGCCTTGTCGCGTGTCCCCGTGGGCATGCACTATCCCACCGATGTGTTCGGCGGGCTGATCGTGGGCATGCTCGGCGCCTATCTGGTCCGCAACTTTTTTGCCCGTCGCCGCTGGCTGTTCGAGACGCAACCGGATGGGCGCATTGTGCGCCGGCCCCTGATGGCCATCAGGCGCGCGATTCAGCGCGCCCGGACATAGCGCTCGATTGCGGCCTTCAGGTCAGCCTTGAGGTCGTCAACGCCCTCCAGCCCGATATGTAGGCGGAACAGGTTCCCCTCGGCGGTCCACGGCCTGGCCGTGCGGTTCTTGCCCAGCTTCACGGGAATGCATAGGCTTTCATAGCCACCCCATGAATAGCCCATGGTGAAGAGCTCCAGTCCATCGACGAATGCGGCCACCGAGGCGCGCGGGGCAGGGGCCAGCAACACGCTGAACAGGCTGCCCGAACCAGTAAAGTCGCGTTTCCACAGGGCGTGGTCGGGGTGGCTGGGCAAAGCCGGATGCAGCACCTGTACCACCTCGTCCAGTCCCTCGAGCCAGCCGGCGATCTCCAGCGCCCGCGCCTGGTGTTCCTTCATTCGGATGGCCAGCGTTCGCAGTCCGCGCGCGACCAGGAACGCATCGTCGCCCGACGTGAAAAAGCCCAGTTCGCGCCGCGTCCGCTCCACATCGTTCCAGGCCTCCTCCACCGTCGAGATCGTGCCTGCAAAGGCGTCCGAATGGCCGACGAACATCTTGGTCCCGGCATGGACCACAATATCGGCCCCCAGCGCCAGCGGCCGATGATAGAGCGGACTGGCCCAGCTATTGTCGACGATAAGCCGCGCGCCCCCGGCATGGGCCGCCTGGGCCAGGGCGGGAATATCCTGCACTTCAAAGGTCAGCGAGCCAGGGCTTTCCGCCAGCACGGCCCGCGTATTGGGCCCCATCGATTCGGCCAGTCCCGCCCCGATACGCGGATCATAGTACCGCGTCGTCACGCCCATCCGCGCCAGGAATCCGTCGCTGAACGCACGTCCCGGTTCATAAGCGCTGTCGCTGACCAGGATTTCATCGCCCGCCTTGACGCAACTCAGCAAGGCGATCGTGATCGCCGCCAACCCGGACGGCACCAGCCGGGTCCGGAACGCCCCTTCCAGCTCGGTAACGACAGCCTCGACGCCATCGGTCGTGGGATTGCCGGCGCGGCCATAGAGATAGCGTTGCTGCTGCGCCTCGATATCGGCCAGCGTTTTGAACAGCACCGTCGAGCCGCGATAAACCGGGGTGTTGACAAAGCCGAATTGCTCCTCGGGGTTCCGCCCCTCGTGAGTCAGTATCGTCTCTATGGAATGGCCGGAAATGCTGCCGTTTTTATTGTCATTCATGGTAGGCTCGGTGCTTAAAATAGGATCATTTCGCGGCGCATGGCTAAATAAGCGACAGGTCTACTGTCCCAAGCCGCCATGAGCCCTTGACGCAACGGTCAATAGACGCTTGCATGCTTAACAGCATCACAACCGTCATTCAAAGGCGGCGGTGCCACCGGGGACGCTGGCGTGAGCCTGATGAATGCCCCGGGACACAGGGTCAGGAAACAAAAAAGGCAATAGCAATGCAAAAAACGCTCGTAACGATCGCTCTCGCGGCCTCGCTCGGCCTCGCGGCGACGTCGGCACAGGCAGCCATTCTCGATGACGTGAAGGCCAAGGGCTATGTTCAGTGCGGTGTGACCGGCGGTGTGCCGGGCTTTTCTGCGCCCGATTCGAACAATGTCTGGACTGGCATCGAAGTCGACTACTGCCGTGCGCTGGCCGCCGCGATCTTCAATGACGCCGACGCCGTCCGCTACACCTCGCTGACCAGCCAGGAACGCTTCACCGCTCTGTCGGCCGGTGAAATCGACGTGCTGTCGCGCACCACCACCTGGACCATGAGCCGTGATACCCAGCTTGGCATCAGCTTTGTGGGCACCATGTTCTATGACGGCCAGGGCTTCATGGTCCGCAAGGCCGATGGCATTGCTTCCGCTCTCGATCTCAGCGGCGCCGCCATCTGCATCGAATCGGGCACCACGACCGAGCTGAACGCCGCCGACTACTTCGCCGCCAACAATATGGAATTCAACACCGTGGTCTTCGTCGACCAGGACGAAGTGGTGAAGGCCTATGAAGACGGTCGCTGCGACGTCTACACCACTGACTCCTCGGCCCTGGCTGCCGAACGTTCCAAGTTCGCCAACCCCGATGACCACATCATCCTGCCGGAAATCATCTCCAAGGAACCCCTCGGCCCCGTGGTCCGCGCCGGCGACACCGCCTGGTTCAACATTGCCCGCTGGACCTACTTCGCGCTGCTCGAAGCCGAAGAGCTCGGCGTGACCTCGGCCAATGTCGATGAGATGCTCGGCTCGGACAACCCGGCCATCAAGCGCCTGCTGGGCGTTGAAGGCGACTTCGGTACGCCCCTCGGCCTGACCAAGGACTGGGCCTACCAGATCATCAAGCTGGTCGGTAACTATGCCGAGACCTATGATCGCAACGTTGGTCCGGCCACCCCGATCGGGCTGGAGCGCGGCCTGAACGCGCTGTGGAAAGATGGCGGCATCCAGTACGCCGCCCCGATCCGCTAAGCTGAAAAGGCCCGGCGCTCCCTTGGGGGCGCCGGGTGCTTTTGTTCCGTCGTCCGTCGCCCCTGGGTGGCGCGTGGAGCGGGCCGCTATGGCCAGGGGACATCTTTCACATGACCACACTTGATACGGGGCCCGCTGCGGCCCCCAGGGTTTCGTTTTTCAACGATCCGGTAATCCGCGGCATCATCTACCAGGTCGTCGTCGCCAGCCTGCTTGTTGCCTTCATCGTCTGGATCGTCGGCAACACCGCGGCCAACCTTGCCGCCCAGAACAAGACGACCGGCTTCGATTTCCTCTGGAAGACAGCCGGTTTCGACATCAGCTTCTCCCTGCTGCCCTGGTCGCGCGGGTCCTATTATTGGGAAGCCTTCCT
>CAMLPZ010000332.1 GCA_946482045.1 uncultured Asticcacaulis sp. | reverse complement strand
GATAGGCCTGCAGGTCCTCCTGCAGGGCGGCGACCGAGCGGTCGTAGATGGTCTTTAGTTGCGCGACGGCTTCGGCGGCGGTCGGTACCGGGGCCGATTGCGGATCATTCATTTTTGCGGGTTTGTTCATGGCGATACCTAGCACAGCTTGGCCGTTATCGCCAATCGCCGCATTATGAAATTTGTGTAGTGCCCATCGGCCTGAGGTCGAGCGCCTGGAACAGGTGGGCATCGCTGCCGCGTTCCGGGTTGGGCGTGGTCAGCAGCTGGTTGCCGACGAAGATCGAATTGGCGCCGGCCAGGAAACATAGCGCCTGAAGCTCCTCGCTCATCTCGTTGCGGCCGGCACTGAGGCGAACCATGGTCTTGGGGCAGACGATACGCGCGACCGCGACCGTGCGGACGAATTCAATGCCGGAAATGCCGCCGTCGCGCACCGCCTGTTCGCCCAGCGGTGTGCCGTTGACGGCCACCAGATTGTTGATCGGCAGGCTGTCGGGATGGAGGGGCAGGGTCGCCAGCTGGTGCAGGAACGACACCCGGTCCTCGCGCGCCTCACCCATGCCGACGATACCGCCGCAACAGGTTTTCATGCCGGCGTCGGCTACGGCCTTTAGCGTATCGAGGCGCTCGGCATAGGTTCGCGTCGTGACGACTTGGTCGTAATATTCCGGCGAGGTGTCGAGGTTGTGGTTGTAATAGTCGAGGCCCGCGTCCTTCAGCGCCGCGGCCTGGTCCGGGCGCAGCATGCCGAGCGTTGCGCAGGTTTCCAGCCCCAGCGCCTTGACGCCGCTGATCATTTCGGAAAGCGCCGGCAGGTCGCGGTCCTTCAGTTCGCGCCACGCCGCACCCATGCAGAAGCGCTGCGCGCCACCGTCCTTGGCGGCTTGCGCTGCGGCCAGAACTTCGTCGGCCGGCATCAGCTTGGAAGCCTTCAGGCCCGTATCGAAGTGTGCCGATTGCGAGCAATAGCCGCAATTCTCGGCGCAGCCGCCGGTCTTGACCGACAGGAGCTGCGACAGCTGGACTTCGGATGCGTCGAAAAACTGACGGTGTACAGTGGCGGCGCGGAAGACCAGCTCCATGAACGGCAGATCGAACAGGGCGGCGATTTCGGCCTTGGTCCAGTCGTTGCGCACAGTGGCAAAGGTTTGGGACGTATCGGCCATGTTGCAACTCCTCTGTACGGCGTTCAAGCCATAGCCGGGATTGGGGGCTATGGTCAAATGGCCCAGAGTGTTCTAAGGCGCATGACATAATAAGGGGAACATCGCATGACCGCATCCACCGGCAAGCCGCTCAATTCGCCGTTCAAGGTCCTGTTGGCCAGCCTGATCGGCACGACCATCGAATTCTTCGACTTCTATGTCTATGCGACCGCGGCCGTTCTGGTCTTTCCGACGCTGTTCTTCCCATCCAGCGATCCGACGTCGGCCCTGCTTCAGTCGTTCGCCACCTTCTCGATTGCCTTCTTTGCCCGCCCGATCGGCGCCATGGTCTTCGGCCATTTCGGCGACGTCATCGGCCGGAAAGCTACACTGGTGGCGGCGCTTCTGACCATGGGGATATCGACGGTGGTTATCGGCCTTTTGCCATCCTACGCCCAGATCGGCGTCGCGGCACCGGCGCTGCTGGCGTTGTGCCGCTTTGGCCAGGGGCTGGGGCTGGGTGGTGAGTGGGGTGGGGCGGTCCTGCTGGCGACCGAAAACGCGCCTCCGGGCAAGCGGTCGTGGTACGGCATGTTTCCGCAACTGGGCGCACCGATAGGCCTCCTTCTGTCGTCGGGCGCTTTCTGGGTTCTCCTGCAGAACATCTCGCAGGATGGTTTCCTGAGCTGGGGCTGGCGCGTGCCTTTCGTCGCCTCGATCGTCCTGATCCTGGTCGGCCTGTGGGTGCGCTTCTCGATTACCGAGACGCCGGAATTCCAGGCGGCCAAGGAAAAGGAAGAGCGTGTGAAAGTACCGCTGACGCGCATCTTCGCCAAGCACAAGCGCAGCCTCCTGCTGGGCAGCTTCGTCGGCCTGGTCACCTTCGTGCTGTTTTACATCGGCAGTGCCTGGCTGTTGTCGTTCAACGTCAAGACGCGCGGCATTCCCTTTCTCGAAGCGCTGGAAATCCAGATCCTCGGTTCAGTCGCTTTCGGCCTGTTCATCCCCATCTCCGCCAAGCTCGCCGAAAAGTTCGGGCGCCGTCAGGTGCTGATCGCCACGACGGTCTTGATCGGGCTGTTTTCCTTCAGCCTGCCGGTCCTGCTGGGTGGTTCGGACAGCGCCATCTTCGTCTTTTCGGCCCTGGCCATGGCGCTGATGGGGCTGACCTACGGCCTGATCGGGACGGCTTTGGCGGCGCCCTTCCCGACGGAGGTGCGCTATACGGGCTCGAGCCTGACCTTCAACTTCGCCGGCATTTTTGGTGCCTCGCTGGCGCCCTATGCCGCGACCTGGCTCTACAGCAATTACGGGGCGTCGCACGTCGGCTATTACCTGCTGGCGGCGGCCTCGATCACCCTGCTGTGCATCCTTTTGTCGGGCAAGAACGAAGTCTAACCCAGCAAGGGTTGTCCGGCCAGAGCCTGAAGGAAAACGAGCACGGTCAGGGCGACGCCGGCGATGGTGCCGGTTGTGAGCGCGAGCCAGCGCCAGAAAGCCGGCAGGGATGCGACCAGTGCCGCCAGTACGGGCAGGGCTTGCATAAGATGCAGGCCGAAGAAGTGGGCGACGCGCAGGTCGCCTCCTTCGCGATTCCAGCCAAATAGCGGGAAATGTCCGCCCTCTGCGCCGATCACGTGACCGGTCGGGTTTGATGCCATAAAGCCCGCGAATGTGCCGCCGAGCAGGAAGGAAAGGACAAGTCCGAGAACTACGGCCGTCACATAGTCCGGGCGCAATCCGGGTACTGGCCGGCGTGCGATCTCCCAGGCCATGACGGGCAGGGCGGCGATCGCCACGATAATGGCCATGCCCATAAGGGTGTACATCAGCGAAGACGTGGGCGTTGCCGTGTTGAAGTGCGAATGAATGCCGTGCGCCGCCTGCCAGGTGATCCAGAACAGCTCGAACGACAGCATCAGCACTGTGCTCCAGACGGCGAATTGCATAAGGGGGTGTTTGCGGCGATCCTCGCGGACATAGCCGAAGAACCAGGCGAGGGTCAGGCTGTAGACGGCGATTGACAGAAAGAACTTGGCGGGCTTTATCCAGATATTGAAGCCGTCGAGTGTGCGGGTGTCGATCATTTGCAGGCCGAGCATCACGCCGAAGCCGAGCAGAAGGACAAGCCCGTAACCTGCCAGAACCGGTTGACGCTGGAAGAGGGTAACCAACGCACCGGATTTTACCGGCCCTTTCGCCGCGCGCAGGAGCATGTAGGCGACAAGACCTATTGGACCGAACATGAAGGTCAGGAACAGGCACGGCAGTAGTAGGGCGCCGGGTATGCCTCGCTGTCTGCCATCGTCGACGATCCACGCGCCGACAAACAGATCGAAGGCCAGATAGTGCAGCCATCCGGCCGTAAGGACGTCGTCGTTCAGGAACAGGGCGCGGACCTGGGCAATCGACCCATATCCGCCGCCGTTTTGAAAGGTTTCGGCACCAGCGGCCATAAGGAGGCCGTAGGCCATGGCGAAAAGGATTGGGATGCCCAGGCGGACCGCGGGGACGATGCTTTGCCGTAATCGCGCGCTGAACGATGACGCGCTCAGCGCCAGCCAGCCCACCATCGCGATCATATTGCCGTAACCAAATGCCAATTCCGTCATCTTGCCTCCCCCGGGTCTTGCCGTTCATTTGAACAGTGTATAGATTGCGGTATGAGTGAAGAACTAAACAGTGTCAAGTTGAATCTTGACGGCGTTAACATGCGTGCGTCCGCCAAGACCTATCACCATGGCGACCTGAAAGAGGCGCTGATCTCTGCCGGCGAAAGCATCCTCGCCGAGCGTGGCGTTGAAGGCTTTTCCTTGCGTGAGGCCGCGCGTCGCGCCGGTGTCTCACCGGCGGCGCCCGCCCACCATTTCGGCGACGCCCGGGGCTTGTTGACCGCCAT
>CAMLPZ010000331.1 GCA_946482045.1 uncultured Asticcacaulis sp. | reverse complement strand
GGCGCGTGGTCGGAACAGGCGGTGGGGCTGGGCTGTGAGTTGAAGCACGCTGGACGCCTGATCTATGCGCGCGGTCTCGATCTCGCCAATCCAAACGCCGTCGAGACCGGCCCAATGTGCCGGCTGTGCGAGCGCCCGAATTGCCGGGAGCGCGCGGCGCCGCCGGCCGTCAAGGCGCTTCAGGTTGATGAATGGATCAAGGGCGTCACGGCGTTTCCATTCTGATCTTCTATCACCCCGTGAGTTGTCGTTTCAGGAACGCATAGAGCCGCTCGTCCTGCGACTGGGCGATATTGAATCGCAGGAAGCGCGTGGCGCTCTGGCTGACGCTGAAGGCGTTGCCGGGCGCGAGCACGATACGCTCGCTGAGCGCCTTTTGCGCCAGGTGCGAGGCGTCCACGCTGTCGGGCAGTTCGCACCACAGGAACATGCCTGCCTGCGGCCGGAACCACACGCGGATGCCGAGGTCCTCCAGCCGTTCGGCCGTCTGGCCGCGCACCGCCGCCAGTTTTTGCCGCACGGTATCGAGGTGGCGGCGGAAGTGACCGTCGCTCAAGACCTCGCAGACCAGCTCGGCGGCGAAGGTCTGGCTGGAGAAGAGAGTGGCGATCTTGAGGTCGGTCAGCGGCTCGATCCAATCGGCGCGGGCGGCGATATAGCCCAGCCGGATCGATGCCGACAGTGCCTTGGAAAACCCGCCAACATACACGACGCGCTCAAAGCCGTCGAAGGCGGACAGGCGCGCGCCGGGCTCAAGCTCAAAATCGCAATAGATATCGTCTTCGACAATGGTCAGGTCATGGACTTCGGCCAGACGCAGAAGGCGGTGGGCGTTGACGGGTGACAGCGTGGCGCCGGTCGGATTGTGCATGGCTGTATTCGTGAGATACAGCCGCGGATGGTGCGTCTCCAGCGTTGCCGTCAGCGCATTGATATCGGGTCCCGTGGGCGTATAGGGGACGCCGATGACCTTGACGCTATGGGCGCGTAGCTTGGCCAGGAAGTTGAAATAGCACGGATCATCGACCAGAACCGTGTCGCCGGGCTTGAGCAGGAAGCGGCACAGGAGCTCGATGGCTTGGGTGGCGGAGTCCATCAGGATGATCTGCGCCGGCGCCGCTTCGATGTCGCGCTCGATCAGCCGGCGCGACAGCAACTGACGCAGGCGCGTGTGCCCGGCGGGTGTCGAATAGTCGAACAGGTCGGCGTTCGGATTGCGCGCCAGCGACCTCAGGGCGCGGCGGATTTCGTCATCGGGCATCCAGGATTGCGGCAGCCAGCCGCAGCCGGGCTTCAGGTAATCGCGCGTCTCCAGCGACTGGCGCGACACCCATAACGGATCGACCGCGCGGTCAAGGCTGGGCCCGATCTCGGCCAGGGAGAGGGGCGCGTGGGCCGCGGCGACGAAATAGCCCGATCCGCGCCGTGAGGTAATGACGCCGTCGGCGACCAGGCGGTCATAGGCTTCGACAACGGTCGATTTCGACACGCTGTAGGTGTCGGCGGTGGCGCGTATCGACGGCAGGCGTGCGCCTTCCGATAGCTGCCGGCGCGCGATCTGGTCGCGGATGCGGGCCATGATCTGCTGGGTAAGCGTCTGGTCAGGTGTATGAATGTTCAACTGTTCTGCCTTTTGTACCGATACAGTTCAATGTGATTTTACTGGAATGTATCTGTTGGCGCCAGAGGCTTCCTGCGATGACGTGGGCAGGAGGTATCCAATGTCCGTTACGTCATCCGCACACCCATCTGTTGTTCAGTCTTCCGTTCGCACCCAGGCCTGGGTCAGCGCCGCCATCGCCGTGATGGTCTTCAGCGGCTCCCTGCCGGCCACCAAGCTGGCCGTGCTCGATATGTCGCCCTTCTTTCTGACGGCGGCGCGGGCGGTGATCGCGGCGGTGCTGGGCGCGGCGTGTCTTTGGGCGATGCGGGCGCCGATGCCGAAAGCAACGGATATCGTGCCGCTGATGGTTGTCGCCGGTGGCGGGGTCATAGGCTTTCCGCTGCTGACCGCGGTCGCCCTGCAAGGCATACCTTCGGTCCATTCGATCGTCTTCACCGGCCTTTTGCCCTTGGTGACCGTGGCATTTGCGACGCTCCTGGGCGAAAGGCGGCCGCGGCGGCTGTTCTGGCTGTTTTCCGGCCTGGGGGCTGCCTGCATCGTCATCTACGCGATCGGCCACGGCTTTGCTGTCTCGCCCATGGGGGATCTTCTGATGCTGCTGGCGATCATCGTCTGTGGCTGGGGTTATGCCGAAGGCGCGCGCGTCGGGCGCCGGTTGGGCGGCTGGCAGGTCATTTGCTGGGCCTTGCTGATCGCACTGCCGGTGAGCCTGCCGCTGTTGTGGCTGACCTGGCCGGCGGATATCGCCGCCATCTCGCTGCCGTCATGGCTTGGCCTAGGCTATGTCGGCGTCTTCTCGATGCTGATCGGCTTTTTCTTCTGGTATCGCGGCCTGTCGCTAGGCGGGGTCGCGGCCGTTGGCCAATTGCAGCTGATGCAGCCCTTCATGGGACTTGTCCTGGCGGCCGTGCTGTTGAAGGAGCAGGTCGGGCTGTCCGTCCTGATCGTCATGGCCGCGATCGTCGGCTGCGTTATCGGCGCCCGGCGTTTTTCGACTTGAGCCGCGCCGCCGTGGCCGTCAGCAAGGCGACAGAATAGAAGCGGTGCATGCCGATCAGCTGATTGAAGCCGCCGCCAAGATCGGCAGTGCCGTCTGGCCGGATACGCTCCGGAACGACGGCGCTGCCGAAATAGAGCCGGGTCATGCCATTGTCCAAGGACGCGCACATCAGCCAGGAACGGGTCTTTGACTGATAGTCGCGCGTGACGATCTGGTTGGCTGTCCGGGCTTCGACGGTCCAGGCGGCGAACTCGCCGCGTTCGCCTCTCGCCAGGGCAGCGGCCTGCGCATCCGTTGAAGGTTTGGCGACCAGCGTGGCTAGGACCAGGCGTTCGAGCTTGAAAAGCCAGGTCGTGTAAAAGGCTTCGATATAATCGGCCAGCAAAACCGCGCCGGTCAGGTCGATATGAAAGCAGTCCGTATAGGCGCGCCGGTCGCGATACGCTTGCAGGAGCGAGGCGGCGGGCAGGTCTTGGTCGGCAACGACAGGCATGGCGTGCCCCTTTAACCGGTTGCGATACCTGATGGTTCGCACGAAGCCGTCCGGCGGGTAAGCGGACATGATGTCGCGCCAAATGGCCTCCGGCACTGTATCGCTTTTTAGCGGGTTCGCCGTCGTCACGTGCGGACTACTTATCTTCGCTGCGGCATTCTCAGTCTCACTTTAGAGGGACAGGCGCATGAAACGGCGGCGAAAGACAGGACTGGCGACGTGGAACCAGTTGGCACGGCTCACCGGCGAGATGATGCTGGCCTCGTCCACAGTTATCCAGCATCGGACCGGGCGCATGGCCAAGGCGAGCTATCCCCTGTCCGTCAGGGATCAGAAGGAATTTACCCGCATGGTCCAGGAAAAGATCGAGGCCGGCCGCGAGGCGGCCAGTGCATTAGCCCTGGCGAGCCTCGATCCGGGCTTCATGAAGACGGAAGCCTCGGTGGCGCGGGTGACCAAGACCATGGTCAAGTCCTTTCATAAGCGGGCGACGGCCAATGCGCGGCGGCTGAAAGCAAAGTAGTCGGCACCTTAAGGCACCGGTGGTATTGAGACAGCCTCGCCATACTCCTCCTCAGGATTATGGGTTGAAACCCTTTTCGGGAAGGGTCATACAATCTGTGTCCATCCACGATGCGTCGCAGATGCCCGAAAACAAAAAGCTTTATCGCCAGATTGCTGATTCCATCGCCGCCGAAATCGAGTCGGGGCGATACATACCTGGCGACCGGCTGCCGACCGAGCGGGACTTGGCAGCGCATTTCGGCGTCAGCCGTCCGACTTTGCGCGAAGCGCTGATCGCGCTGGAAATTCTTGGCTATATCGAAGCCAAGCACGGCCACGGCATCCTGGTGACCGAGCGCCACGCGCCGGCCATACCCATCACCGACAGCGAGATTGGCGCCTTCGAACTGATCGAGGCGCGCCGCCTGTTCGAAGGCGAGGTCGCGGCTATGGCTGCGACCCAGGCCACTCACG
>CAMLPZ010000330.1 GCA_946482045.1 uncultured Asticcacaulis sp. | reverse complement strand
TCGCCGCCGAAGGCCGCGATATTGGCCTGGACCCACTTCAGCGCCGCGATCTGGTCCATGTAGCCATAGTTGCCCAGCAGGCCATTGTCCTTGTTCTGCTTGCTGAGCTCGGGGAAGCCAAAGAAGCCGAAGCGGCCCAGGCGGTAGTTCGCGCTGACCATGATGACGCCCTTCTTCGCGAAGGACGAACCGTCGTACACCGGCGGAGATGAGCCGCCATTGACGAAGCCGCCGCCATAGATCCAGAAGATGACCGGCAGTTTGGCGTCCTTGGGCACGCCGGCCGGCCGCCAGACGTTCAGCACCAGGCAGTCTTCGCCGGGCGTGGCCCCCAGCGGCGCGGCGTCGCCGCCGAACGGGGTCTGCATGCAGTCGTTGCCGAAGGTATCGGCCTTGCGGACGCCCGGCCATTTCGCCGCCGGCTGAGGCGCGCGCCAGCGCAGGTCGCCGACCGGCGGCGCCGCGAACGGTATGCCCTTGAACGACTCGACGCCGTCGGCTGTGACGCCCTCAACGGCGCCGCTTACCGTCTTCACCGGCTGAGGGGCGGCGGCGTGCGCCGGTACTGTCATGGCCGCCATGGCGGCTGTGGCGACGGCAAGTCCTGTCCGTCGGGTAACGGACGAAAGCGCTTTAAGACGCATGTTTCCTCTCCTGCTCCAGCGTGTTGAATGGCTGGTTCGAAAGGAAGGTAGCAGAGTGCCGGGCAGACGGAAAGCGCGTTCACGGCGCCGGCGGCGCCAGCTTTTTGATCTCAATGTTGCGGTAATAGACCTCGGCATATTCAGCCTGGAGCGCGATCTTGCCGTGGTCGAGGCGGACCCAGGACTGGCTGGCGGTGTCGAAGGATTTGATGCCGGTAACCCGCATGTTGACGACGCCGTTGACCATGTAGACCGCGCTGTCGCCGCGCACGATCAGGTCGATCGTGTTCCAGCCCGGCTTTTCAAGGTTCAGTTGCGCGTGCCGGATGCGTTTGAAATCGTCATAGGCCCCCACTGTCAGCGGCGTTCCACCGTCTTCGGGCGCGGCGTAAAATCCGGTTTTCGGATCGGTGGTGCTGGTGACACGCGTCGACACGGCCCACAGGTCGCCGGTGTCGCCTTCCTGGATCTGGAGCTCCGCGCTGCGCGGCCAGTTGTCGGGGACGGCGGCATGGACGTGATAAAGCAGGCCGGCGTCGCGGACCTGGTCGAGGCGCGGCGGGAACTTCTTTTCCCCCCAACGGTATTCGAGCCGAAGATGATAGTCGCCATAGTCGTTGACGGTCTCGATATAGGCCTGGCTCTGGACCGAACCTGCGGCGTCCTTGGCATAGGTGCGGATGACGCCGTCCTCGACCTCAAAAAGCGCCGAAGCCGGGCGGTCGTCTACGGCCTTGGCGGAATAGACGGCGGTCCAGCCATCGAGATTTTTGCCGTTGAACAGCGGCGTCCAGGTCTCGGCGGCGCCGTCAGGACGCGCCAGAGCGGCGCTCCCCGAAAGGGCCATCAGGGCGGCGATGGTGCAGATAATACGCATGAAGGGCTCCCGGTTGCGCCAGGCCGCTTTCCGGCGCAGCCCGTTCTTGATGCCACGATAACCGTGTTACCCTCCGTGTCAATCTCAGCCGGGTGCTTGCGCCTTACCCGCTGCGCATCCGGTGGCTTTTGGCGGCGTAGGGCGATTTGAAGATGATCGGGTTGCGCACTTCGAAGCCCGTGCCGGACAGGAACTGGACCGCTTCGGCCACCATCGGACGCCCCAGCAGGAAGCCTTGCGCCTGTTCGCAGCCCTCACGCGCCAGGCACGCCAGTTCGGCCTCGGTTTCGACGCCTTCGGCGGTGACCGTGGCGCCGAAGCTCTTGCCGAGGCCGATGACGGCGCGGACGATGGCCAGATTTTCCGGCGTCGTCGTCATATCGGTGATGAAGGAGCGGTCGATCTTCAGCTTGTCGAATGGGAAACGGCGCAGGTAGGCCAGGCTGGAATAGCCCGTGCCAAAATCATCGAGCGCGATGCGGATGCCCAGTTGCTTCATCTGCCCAAGCAGGCGCAGGTTCTCCGCGCTGTCATTGAGGAAGATCGACTCCGTGATTTCCAGCTCCAGCCGCGATGGCGCCAGGTGCGACACGTCAAGCGCGTGGATGACGTCCGACACCAGCGAAAAGCCGCCGAACTGGCGCGGCGACAGGTTGACCGCCACGCGCAGGTCGGCCGGCCAGGACGCCGCGTCGGTGCAGGCCTGTTGAAGTACCCAGCGGCCGATCGGCTCGATCAGGCCGGAGCTTTCCGCGACAGGAATGAACTCCGCAGGCGAGATTGGGCCGCGTTCGGGATGCCGCCAGCGCAGCAGGGCTTCGAAACAGACGATGCGGCCCGAACGCGTGCACACGATCGGCTGGTATTCGAGGTGCAGCTGTTGCTTCTCGAGCGCCACACTCAGTTCATCACGCAGGATGCGCTGGCGGTCGGCGGTTTCCTCCATGGCCAGCTCGAACCAGGCATAATCGCCCCTGCCGGTAGCTTTCGCGGCATAAAGCCCCAGATCGGCGCGCTTTATCAGGGCGTCCGCGGTCACGCCGTGGGCTGATTTACGCGCCAGGCCGACGCTGCAACCGATAGAGACGATGTCGCCGTCGACATTGAACGGTTCCGACAGGGCGTTGATCAGCTGTGTCGCCAGCCGTGCGGCGCTGGTGTCGGAAATGTCGCCACGGTGGATGACCGCGAATTCGTCGCCGCCCAGCCGGGCGATGATGTCGTCGGGTCCGGCGACCAGGCGCATCCGATTGGCCGCCTGGCGCAGCAGGTCGTCGCCGGCGTGGTGGCCAAGGCTGTCATTGACGGCCTTGAAGCGGTCGAGGTCAAGCAGCAGCAGGATGAAGTCCGCGTCACTGTCCATGCCGGCTTCAAGGATGTCCTGGAACTTCAGGCGGTTGGGCAGGTCGGTCAGGACATCGTGCAGCGCCAGGTGGCGGCTGCGTTCCTCGGCCTTGAGCTTTTCGGTGACGTCTTCGGAGATGCCCAGCAAGTAGCGGGGCTTGCCGTCGACATCGGGCACGCCGATCTTCTGGGTACGCAGCGACCGCTGGCCGGACGGCGTGGGCAGGGGCTCGTTCTCTATGCACACCAACTCGCCTGAGGCGACGACGGCCTGGTCGGCGGTGCGGAAGCGCCGGGCGTCCTCTTCGCTGAACAGGTCGAAGTCGGTCTTGCCGATCAGGTCGTGGCGGCTGACGCCCAAAAGCTCTTCGCCGGCCTTGTTGAGCAGCACGAAGCGGCCGTCGCGGGCGTCCTTCACGAAGATCATGGACGGGATGCTTTCGACGACGGCGTCGAGGAAGATCTGCGTGCTTTTGAGCGCGACCGACGCCTGTTCGCGTTCGCTGACGTCGATCGTCCAGACGACGCCGCAGTCGCGGCCGCCATAACGGATGCGCTGGGCGAAGATCAGGACCCGGATGCGCTTGCCATTGGCCTTGACGTGGGTGAAGCACCTTTCCGGCGCGATGAAGGTCTTGAGCGCGCGGGCATTGCGCCGGGTGGCGGACCAGTCCTCTGTCGGATGGATTTCGAGGATGCTCTTGCCGGTCAGTTCGCCGTGCGCGTAACCGTAGAGCGCGCTGGCGGCGGCATTGGCGGCGAGGAAGTCGAGGGTGCGGATGTCGAAGATCCACATGGGCACCGGGTTTTGTTCGAACAGCGCCTCGAACGGGCTGTCGAGGCCCATCGCCTTGTGTAGCGTCTCGTCCTGGCTGGGTTTTGCCTTGTTTTTCTTCACCTTACGCTTCCCCGCACGCGGAGCGGCCATTGCGCGGCCGCCGTTTGATTACGGGCAAGATATCACCGTTCGATTGCCAATCGCTTAATTGCGGTAATAAAGTGGCGCGTGGTCCCGCTGCCTTACGCTTCCCACGCGATGGATAATTGAACCTTAATGTCTTCGTGGGCATAGTCGCGGGAAAGAGGAAATGATGTTCACAAAGCGATCCCAAAACGTCACGGCGATCATCCAGCAGATCGCCGAAGGCCGCGTCTCTCCCGAGCAGGGCAATCTGTTGCTCCATTCGCTGGTCGGCGAGGCGGAAATGTCCGCGCGCAACAAGATGCACCACCTGCGCATGACCGGCCGT
>CAMLPZ010000329.1 GCA_946482045.1 uncultured Asticcacaulis sp. | reverse complement strand
CATGACCTGAAAAATCCCAAAGCGCCCATGCGGCCCCTGCCTGGATCAACCAATCCGGGACCTCTGCTTCACCCGTAAGCGATTGGAACAGCCCTCCACCTCTTCCGATCGCATAAGCATCCAGATCATCGTCGGCGATGAGCGCTTCCCAGCCATCAAGCCATGCCGTCAGGCCCGCCGGTGGAGCTTCACCAGCCGCGCGCAACGCATCTACGAGCGGATCACCCCTGCCCTTAACACCCGATGGATCGGCCAATGCCTCTTGCCACCAGGCGAGCCGCAGCTGACCGATCATGGGTTCTGTCGTGGTAGCCGCGACACGACCGAGACGTGCGTCCAAAGTCCATAGTAAGCGGTGGCGCGAAATGTCGCCACCCGCGTAGGCGCAAAGTAAAGCGCCAAATATCGAGGGCCGATCTTCCGTCTGATCAATCATGGCGCATATATCGACGGCTATAGATTGTCGAAATTTTAATCATTCCCGGAATATTGATCCTTCCAACTGCATATTTTCAGGCAGTGCGCCGCCGTGGTCAGGCCGGGGCGGAATGAGCACGGGTGAGAGCAAATATGACCGACAGGATCAAGCGCGCGCTGTTCATTTTGATGCGGCTTTATCATAATCAGGCGGGCAATACGCTGATGATTGTGGCGGCGGCCCTCCTTCCGCTGCTAGGCTTGGTGGGAGGCGGTGTCGATATGAGCCGCCTTTACCTCACCAAGGCGCGGTTGCAGCAGGCCTGCGACGCCGGTGCGCTCGCCGGGCGAAAGCAGATGGGCGCCGGCGCCTGGAACGCCAACAACAACAAGGCTAACAGCGTCGCCGAACAGTTGTTCGACGCCAATTTCACGCCCGGCAGCTATGGTACGGGTTTGCGCACGCGCAGTTTTTCCGAGAGCGGCGGCAAGGTGACCGGCACCGCGTCGGCTCCGGTGCCCATGACCGTCATGAAGGTTTTCGGATTCACGTCAAAGACGGTCGCTGTGACTTGCGATTCTGAAATGCGCATCCCCAACACCGATGTGATGTTCGTGCTGGACACGACCGGGTCGATGGATTCGTACATTTCCGGCGATACCGTCAAGAAAATCGATGGCCTCAAGAAGGCGGTGAAATGCTTCTACGAGGCTCTTCAAAAAGTCGATGTTACTGATGTCGATTGTGGTAGCATACCCAGCGGCGGCAACAGCGCGACCGTCCAGTTGCGCTTTGGCTTTGTACCCTATGCCACCAATGTGAATGTCGGCTATTTGCTCCATAACGATTGGATGGCGGATAGTTGGACTTATCAAAGTCGCGTTTTTAGTGGTACAGCAGGAACTTGGGGCAACTGGCAGTCTATCGCCGCGACATGGGGGGCCTGTCCAGAGGACACGGCGAGCATCCAATATCGCAATCGCACGCAAGGCAGCTTTTATGGCTTCACTTATTGTAGCGCTGGCGAATATCGGGCGCTCTCTGGTGGGACATCTCAATGGACCTATCAACCCGTCACTTGGAACATAAGCGGACTAAAGAATGGTGGTTTCAACTGGCATACCTCGATAAATTTACCGATTGGAGCTAACGGCGCCGATGTCCCGGTGGACTGGGAAGGCTGCATTGAGGAACGGCAGACCTACAAAAATACTGACGGCAATCCGTCAGACGACTGGGATCCCGTCCAGTCCAGCGCCTATGATATGGATATAGACATGGTCCCGAGCGGCGCAGCGGGATCAAAATGGGGGCCGTCTCTCCCTTCGATAGTTTACACCCGCACGACAGTTGATGGATCGGGCGCAAAGACAAGCACGAAAACGCACAATCCCGTAACTTACAGCGGCAGTATGGGCCAGGATTTTACATCGTCGTGTCCAGTCACGTCGCGTCGACTCACTGCCTATCCCACCTCCGGTGATTTCAAGAACTACGTTAATTCCTTGTCAGCTGCTGGAAGTACCTATCATGATATCGGGCTCGTCTGGGGGGCTCGTCTCCTCTCGCCCACGGGATTATTTGCGAGCGACAATGCACTCACCCCTAATGGCGGCACGATTGAACGCCATCTGATCTTTATGACCGATGGCAAGGCTGAGCCGACCTACCGGAATCTGGCCGCTTATGGCATGCCATGGTATGATAGACGTCAATTGTCGGACAGCACCACTTCCAACAGCGATATAACCGATGGTCTAACCGATCTCGTAAATGCCCGAACCTCTGCATTATGCAAGGCGATTAAAAACAAGAACATCACGCTGTGGGTCATCTATTACGGCGCCGTCGGCAGCGATGACTATACGCGCCTCAGCACCTGCGCCAGTTCAGGCCGTTTCTACAACGCCACGAATAGCACCCAGTTGATCGACAAGTTTAAGTCGATCGCCAATGAGATCTCGCAGCTGAGGTTGACCAACTGATGGCGGCGCGCCTTGCCTTCCAGGGGATCACCCGTTCGGAACGGGGGAACACGATCGTCGAATTCGGCTTGATCGCGCCGGTGCTGATCGTTTTGCTGATGGGCATGCTCGACCTGGGGCATACGCTCTACATGCAATCCGTCCTGCAGGGTGCGATGCAGAAGGCAGCCCGCGATGCAAGTTTGGAAACCGGCACACAGAGCAGCGTGCAAGGTACGATCGATGCGGCCATCACCGATCAGGTCCAGCGGCTCGCCAAAAATGTAACCGTCACGATCACCCGGACCAATTTCCGGGATTACACCAAGGCGGCCACGCCCGCGAAAGAGCCCTTCACCGATACGGACGGCAATGGCGCCTGTGGCGCTGGCGAACCCTATCAGGATAATAATAACAGCGGTAGCTGGGACATTGACAGTGGGAGAGGTGGCCAGGGCGGCGCGCAGGACACCGTCGTCTATTCAGCGCAGGTGGTCTATCCGCGCCTTTTCCCCTTCATGCACGCGGTCGGCTTGCCGGACAAAGTGGCGCTAGGCGCATCGACGGCTCTGGTGAACCAGCCCTATGGTGACCAGGCGACCGTGATTGTGAGGAATTGCCCATGACCTGCCTCACCCGCATCGGTAGCCTGCGTCATGATCGCAGCGGCGTTGCCATGGTCGAGTTCGCGCTCGCCCTGCCTTTCGTCGTTCTGGTCATGATGTCAGCGGCGGAACTCACCAATTTTGCTACCACCAAGATGCGGGTCAGCCAGCTCGCCTTGCAGATCGCGGACAACGCCTCACGGATCGGCACGGGCACGGTTTTGTCGAACAAGACCATCAGTGAGAAGCAGATCAACGAACTTTTCACCGGGGCTAATCTCCAAGCGGCCAAGCTTGGCCTGCTCGCGAACGGGCGCATTATCCTGTCGAGCCTTCAGCCTGGCGCCGCAGCCAATACCTATGTCGTCAAGTGGCAACGCTGCAAGGGGCTGAAGAACTTCGTCTCCTCCACCTATTTCACGGCGAGCGCGACGGAGCGGAACGTCGTCTCCAACAATCCCTACAATGTGTCCCCGCCGTCCGACGGCGCCGTGATGTTCGTCGAGATCAGCTACACCTATCAGCCGCTGATCGGTACGCGCTTCCAGCCATTGTCCGAAATACGGGAAATCGCGGCCATGACCGTGCGCGACAATCGCGACTATGCGGGCGGCACCAATGGCATCTACAATAGTGAAAACGCGCCAGTAGCCAACTGCTCAACCTTTTCGGCGAGCTGAGACTTTTTCGAACTTGCAGCGGAGGCCCTGGACGAGTTGTCTCCCGCCCAGAGCCTCCGCGCATGGCGTCAGGCGCGATAGCAAACCTTCTTAACCGCAGCGACCACCCGAGTCGCGTCGATGAGTGCAGCCTTTTCGAGGTTCGCGGCGTAGGGCAGCGGCACGTCTTCGTTCGTCACGCGTAGTACCGGGGCGTCCAGATCGTCGAAGCCCTTTTCCATTACGACCGCTGCGATCTCGGAGGCGATGGAGCAGACGGGCCAGCCTTCCTCGACCACCACGATACGGTTGGTCTTTTTCAGGCTTTCCAGCACCGTTGCCGTATCAAGCGGGCGCAGGGTACGCAGGTCGATGACTTCGGCATCGACACCTTCCGCCGCCAGTTGTTCGGCAGCTTCCAGCGCGACGCCCACGCCGATCGAGTAGCTGACCAACGTCACGTCCTTGCCAGCGCGCATGATGCGGG
>CAMLPZ010000328.1 GCA_946482045.1 uncultured Asticcacaulis sp. | reverse complement strand
TGGCCATGCCGCTCGACGTCGCCTGGATCGTCGGCACCTTTGCCGAAGCCTGCCAGGCCGTCTTCATGATGTTCGCCCTGCTGGGTTTTGCCAGACGCCATCTTGCCAATACCGACGGACCGCTGCGGCGGACACTGACCGACGCCGTCTTTCCCTTCTATATCGTTCACCAGACCCTGATCGTCGTTTTGGCCTATAATCTCAACCAGTTGCACTGGCCTGTCGCGATCGAGGCCACGGTCTTGATCGCCGCTACCACCGCCGGGTGCTGGCTGTGCTATCTGATCGTCAGGGCTGTTTCGCCGCTGCGGCCGCTGTTTGGCCTGCCGCTTTTCAAGGGCAAATCCGCGCCAGCAGGCGATGCTTGAGCATTTCAGGGAATCTGCATACTGTAACAATGGTATCATCGGTTCAATGAGGCGCGTCCCTTGTCTCTGCTCCAACCCACTCCGGTCGCCCACCCTCTGGTGCTTCGTGGCCGACAGGCTTATCAGGCCCGCGATTTTTCGGCGGCCCTGAGCCTGTGCGGTATGCGGTTGAAGGAACACCCCGACGATCTCGACGCTTTGGAACTGAAGGCTGTGATCCTTCAGGCGCGCGGCGACGTCAAAGGCGCCGAAGAGGCTATGCGCCAGGCCATCCGTTACGATCCCGCTTGTCCGTGGGCGCTACACGACCTGACGCAATTGCTGCACGGCACAGGCAATCGCAAGGGCGCCGAGATCGCCGCCCGCGAGGCCCTGATCGCCCGGCCGGACGATCCGCAGGCGCACCTGCAACTGGCCGTCATCCTCGGCGAAAAAGACGACCTGCCGGCGGCCGAGTTCCATAACCGTCGCGCGCTGGAACTGGCCGGTCCGCACCCGCAGTTGCTGATCAACCTGGCGCTCTGCCTGTACAATCAGGGCCGTCTCGATGAGGCCGAACCGTTGCTGCTGCAATCCTGCCGCATGGAGCCGCAGGCCATGACCATGGCGCACCTGTCGCGCGTCTATGAGGCCAAGCGCGACATGGTCAATGCCTGGCTGTGGCTCGACCGCGCCGAGCAGGCCGGCAAGAAGACGGGCGAGGATTTTACGCTGCTGCGAGCCCTTTATCTCAGCAATGGAGATAAGCTGAAGGACGCGCTCGACCTGCTCGACAAGCGCGGTCCTCTCAGCGCGGCGGCACAGTTGGATCGCGCGCGCCTGCTCGACCGGCTGGAGCGGCACGAGGAAGCGTGGGCGGGCTTTACCCAGGCCAAGGCGCGGCTGGCGCGCGAAATGGGCGCGCACTATGACGCCGCCCAGGTCGAGGCCGAAGCCGCGGCGCTGAAATCAGTGTTTACGCACGAGACTTTTGCCCGCCTGCCGCGCGCCACCGTCCGCACCGGTCCGCAACCGATCTTCATCCTGGGCTTCCCGCGGTCGGGCACGACGATGATCGAGCAGATGCTCAACAGCCACCCGGATGTGGCGGCCGGCGGCGAGCTGCCATTCGTACACGAATGGCGGGCGCTGCTCGAGAATGTGCTGCCCGGCACGGATGCCTTCCCGCATTGCCTGGCGCACATCGAGGCGGCCGACTATCATCACATCCCTGGCCTGATGCGCGACTATTATCTCGGCCGCGCCGAGACCTACGGCATTACGCGCGACGCCAGGCCGATGTTCACCGACAAGATGCCGCTCAACGATACGCACCTGCCACTGATCCGCCTGGCCTTCCCGCACGCACCGATCATCCGCATGGTGAGACACCCGCTCGATGTGGCGGTGTCGATGCTGTCGCATAACCTGACGCATGGCCATAACAGCGGCTATGCGATGGACAGCATCATCCGTCACATGGCGACCATGCACGACCTAACCGCGCACTATGACGAAGTGCTAGATCATCCGGCACTGACCGTGCACTATGAAGCCTTCATTGCCGATCAGGAAGCCGTGACGCGGCGGGTGCTGGATTGGTGTGGCTTGAGCTTCGATGACGCGACACTACGCTTCCACGAGAACCGCCGCCATGCGCCGACGCCGTCCTATGCGCAGGTGTCGAAGCCGTTGAATGACCGCTCGGTCAGCCGGTGGCGCCACTATGAACGCCAGCTGTCGCCCTGGTTCGGGCAGATCGCGCCGGTTGTCGAGGCGCTGGGGTATAGTTTGTACGCGAATGAAGCGTAAACTCTAAAAGACCCAGCCAGCCATTTGGTCGGCGGGGCCTTGTTTTACTTCCCGGGCACGGTCAACCGGATGCTCTTGACCACCCACTGCGGTGGCGGGGCTTTCTGACCGAAGCTGAAGCACAGGTCGTTGGTGCCGGCCGTCGCAAGGATCGTCCCCTTCAGCACCGAAATGCCCGTATTCTTGCCGGCATCGCCCAGCGGCAATGACGCCACCACCGCGCCGTCACAAGTGCCCACATGGACATTCAACTCGCCTGCCTCTGAAACAGGCCTGTCGACCTTAGGCGCCTCAGGATGATTACCGAGCTGGAAGTTGAACGGCATGCTGCCGACCTCAGCCGTGATCGATAGGCCCTTCGACGTATCCGCGCCGCGCCATAGCCAGCACGGATGCAGGATATCGGTCAAAACCACCGCGCGTTCGCCACCATCGTCCTCAAGATTGAGCACCAGCTTGTTGTCGCAAGTGCCCATCTGCTGGCTGGTGCGCGTCTCAATCGCTTCCTGGCTGAGCATAAAGGTCTTGGGGCTTCCCAACGCCTGGCCGTCCAGGAAGGTCCGCGTAGTCAGCTTCGTACCCACAGGAAGAGTCAGCGGCGCGCTGTAAACAGGCGACGCGGCTGTGGGCGCCTTGCCGTTGGTCGTGAAGTGCACCTGCCCCAGCTCAAGGCTGCGGCTGAGGCTGACCGACACAGCGCCATCGCTTGCCGCCAAAGCTGGGACAGGATCGAACGGCGTCCTGTTATAGCGGATGCCGAGCCTGTCCAGCCGGTGGAGATTGGCCGGCAAACGCTTGGCAAATCCCTCCCATGAGCGAACGTCGGCCGCGCTCCAGCCGACCTCGGCCAGGGCCGTCAGGCGCGGAAAGACCTGGCGCTCAACGCGTTCGGTTGTTCGGGCATGTTCGGTCCAGATATTGGCCTGGAGCCCCAGAATATGTTTGTGCGCTTCGGGATCGATCGCGGCGGGCTCCGGATTGAAGCCGTAATAGTCCTTGAGCGTCACGACCTGGCCACGGCCGGGCGGTTCATCCCCCGACAGGCTCTGGCGATGATTGAGATAAAGGTCGGGCGCCGGCGAGAGGACGGTATCGTGGCCCATCTTCGCCGCGGCGACCGCGCCGTCCAGTCCGCGCCAGCTCATGATGGTGGCGTCGGGCGCGATGCCGCCTTCGAGGATCTCGTCCCAGCCGATCATGCGCCGCCCCTTGTCCGAGATGTGCTTGCCGATACGGGTGATGAACCAGCTTTGCAATTCCATCTCGTCCTTCAGGCCCAGTTCCTTCATCCTGGCCTGGATTTCCGGGCTCTGTTCCCACTGCGGCTTGATGGCCTCGTCGCCGCCAATATGGATGTAGGGACTCGGGAAAACAGCCATGACCTCGTCCAGCACCGTCGTCAGGAAGGTGAAGGTCTCATCCTTAACGTTATAGAGGTTGGGATAAACGCCCCAGTCCGACATGCCCTGCTTCGGCTGCGCGCCTTCGCTGCCCAGTTCCGGATAGGCGGTAATGGCGGCGGTGGCGTGCCCGGGCATGTCGATTTCCGGCACGACGGTGATGTTGCGCGCAGCGGCATAGGCCACGATTTCGCGCGCCTCTTCCTGGGTGTAGAAGCCGCCATAACGGACGGGCTTGCCCATAGCGTCGAAGCCGGCGGCACCCGCCGGCTGACGCCAGGCGCCGACCTCGGTCAGCTTCGGGTAGGCATTGATATGCAGGCGCCAGCCCTGGTCGTCGGTCAGGTGCCATTGCAGGATGTTGAGCTTTTGAGATGCCATGGCATCGATGATTGTCTTGATGTCGGCGGGCGTCTGGAAATGGCGCGCAGAGTCGATCATCAGGCCGCGCCACTTGAAGCGCGGCGTGTCGAAGATTCCGACCGCCGGTAGCTCGACCTTCCCCTTGCCGGCTTCGGAGGTCGCCAGTTGCCACAGCGACACCGCCCCGTAAAAAGCCCCGGCGCGGCTGACGGCGCCTATGG
>CAMLPZ010000327.1 GCA_946482045.1 uncultured Asticcacaulis sp. | reverse complement strand
GCGCCTGGACATAGCCGCGCTCGCACAGGACATGGATCATCCGGTAAATCTCAGATACCGATCGGTCCATCTGCTGCGCAAGCAGCGTCATGGGAAGAGGCATGGGGCTTGCGGCCAGGTGCTCGAGAATATCCAGTCCCTTATGGAGGGCGGGTGCATTGTATTTGGACAGCGTACCAATCCCCGGCGGTGTCTACATTTTCGCGAGGGGCAATTGTACTATGATTTGCAAGTGATGCCTAAATATCTGATAATAAAGGAAAATTTAGGTGTTGGCCCGTCGGTTGTCCGGGGATGTGTCCGGAGTGAACGGAAACGGACGCTTTTCAGATTTGCTTGATGCCATGCTCAGCTCTTCTTCGCGTTCACCGGTTCCGGCTGGGGACGCGTGAAAACCCAGTCGCCGTCTTTCGACAGGTCGGCGCGGAAGCTGTAGCCTTCGCTGTCGAAGTCCTTCAGGCCGTCGGCCCGGTCGATTCGGTGGTCGATCATGTAGCGCGCCATCAGGCCGCGGGCCTTCTTGGCGAAGAAGGAGACGATCTTTGCTTCATTGCCCTTGATCTCGAGGAAGCGCGGGCTGATCACTTTAAGCTTGAGCGCCGGCGTCAGGGCCGCGCGCGAATATTCCGTCGAGGCCAGGTTGATGAGCGTGTCCGTGCCGGCCGCTTTGGCTTCGGCCACAAGGCTTTTGGCGATGGCGTCGCCCCAGAAGTGATAGAGCGAGCTTGAACGGCCGACCTTCAGTTGCGAACCCATCTCCAGGCGGTAGGGGCGAATGGCGTCGAGCGGCTTCAGCACGCCGTAAAGTCCGGACAGGATGCGCAAATGATCCTGTGCCCAGGCTAAGCCCTCCGAATCCAGGCTGCGCGCCTGAAGCCCGGTGTAGACGTCGCCGTCGAACATGAAGACGGCGGGCATGGCGGCCTGGTCCTCGAAACCCTGGAAGCGGCCGTGGTTCAGTTCGCTCAAGGCCTTCGAGATGTCCATCAGTTCGGCGATGGCCTTGGGCTTCAGCTTCTTCAGCGCCTTGATCAGCTTTGCGGTCTCAGCCGGAAAACGCGGCTCCGTCGGCGCCACAGCGGTTTCCGGCGGGGTGAGGTCGAGCGATTTGGCAGGCGAGATCAGGGTCAGCATGGCGCCACTCATAAGGGCGTTTGCCGGCAAAGCGCAAGACGGCAAAAGTGACACTTGTAACCAGTTCAACGCAAAGGTTTTTAAGCGATTGTGACAGTTCTGTTTACCTTGGCATAACAGCTTTATGTTAGGGTCCGCGCACTGTCATAAAGGGGACACGATGTCTAAAGGCACGGTTCTGGTACTCGAAGACAGCCGCGTTCAGGCCCAATTGATTTCCCGCATGCTGACCAACCTCGGGTGGTCGGCTGTGTTGAGCTTTGACCACAAGACCACCTTTGCCCAGCTCAAGGTCAACCGCGTCGACCTGATGTTGTTCGACGTCTATGTCGAAGGCGGCAACACCCTGATGCACCTGCCGGAAATCCGGGAGCTGGCGCCCAATGTACCGATTGCCATCATGACCGCAGGTGGCGCTGGCGGCGCCGCGCTCAATGCGACGCTCAATGCCGCCCGCCAGGCCCAGGCCGATTTCGTGCTGCCGAAGCCCTTTTCGCCGGAGCAGCTCGAGGTCATCCTCGACGAAGCGATCAAGATGCGCCGCGCGCCGGTGCCGCCGAAACATATCCTGGTCGTCGACGACTGCCGCGTGGTGCGCAAGCTGACGACCATGGCCCTGGCTGAAAAGGGCTACCGTATTTCCGAGGCGCGCTCGATGGAAGAGGCGTTCGATCGGATCGACATCGCCCACGTCGATATCGTCATTACCGACATCTTCATGCCCGGCATGGGTGGGATCGAAGGGATCGGCATCATCAAGGCGACCTGGCCCGAAGTGTCGATCGTCGCCATGTCGGCCGGCGCTGAAGCGAAGGTCGAAAGCACACAGGTTCTTTCGGCCGCCAAGCATATCGGCGCCCACGCCCTGTTGCCGAAGCCGTTCACCGCGACCGATCTGACCTACCTCGTTGAGGCGGTTTTGAGCGAAAAGTCGGTAGCGGCTTAAGTGCATTTGAGCATATAACGCCGTTTTCGGCTTATTAATCCTTCGTAACTTACACTTGCGTCAAAATCACTCGGACAACCAGGCTCGGGGAGAGCGGTGATGAGTAGAGGTAGCGTACTGGTGCTTGACGCCCACGGCGGCCAGGCGCAGTACATTTCGAAGATGCTGGAGAAGGAAAAGTGGTCCGCCATCCTGGCGTTCGACCAGAAGATGGCGCTGTCGATGATGCGCGCCACCCGCTTCCATCTCCTGATGTTCGAGGCCTATATCGGCCAGGACTCGACCTTCACCATCATGGACCAGATCCGCGAACGCGCGCCCGCGACGCCGCTGGCCATCATGGCCGACAGCAATTATGGCCGCCAGGGCGTGCAGCAGACCTTCGACCAGGCCCGCGCGCTCGGCGCCGAATTCATCATGCCAAAGCCGTTTTCGCCCGAGCGGCTGAAGACGCTGCTGAATGACACGACCAAATATCACCGCGACCGCAAGGCCAAGAAGCATCTTTTGGTCGTCGAGGACAACGCCAACCTGCGCACCCTGATCTCGACCGTCTTAAGCGAGATGGGCTATCAGATTTCGGTCGCCGAGACGATGGAGCAGGCCTTCGCCAAGACCAATCTCGACATGGTCGACGTGGTCATCGCCGACATCTTCATGCCGGGCATGGGCGGGATCGAAGGCATCATGAAAATCCGCGGCGAGTGGCCGCACATCAATATCATCGCCATGTCGGCCGGGATCGAGAACAAGGTCGATCCCAAGCAGGTGCTGGCGGCGTCCCGCCACGTCGGCGCGGTCGAGCAGTTGCCGAAGCCCTTCGACATGCGCGACCTGATCCACCTGGTCGCCAAGGTATTGGGCAAGGATGAGGCGGCGGCGGAAGAAGTCCCGGCCGCGAAGGCGGGGTAGGGGGCGGAGGCTAAAAAAGAGACCCCACCACCACATCTCGTCCACGCATGCGTGGCCTCGTGCGGTTCCCCTCCCCATCGCTACGCGACAGGGAGGAGAGAAAGTCCTTAAGACAGAACCACGATCACGACGCGGCGGTTGGCGGCGCGGCCGGAAGCGTTGCTGTTGCTGGCGACCGGCTGTTCGGAGCCGTATGAAATCGACGCCATGCGGTTGAGCGCCACGCCCTGGCTGTTCAGGAAACGGCGGACGCTGTCGGCCCGTTCCGCGCCCAGCCGATAGTTGACGGCGTCGGTGCCGGTCGAGTCCGTATAGCCCTGGATCTCCAGATAGACGTTGCGGTTGTCGTTCTTGAGGCGGGTGGCGAGGTCGACCAGCGTCGCCTTGGCCTGATCCGACAGGGTGGCCTTCTCGGTATCGAACTTGATGCTGTCGTCGCTGAGCACGATCGAGTAGTTGAACTTGCCTTCGGCCAGCTTGCCGGCGGCGGTGGCGCGGTTGAGCGCTTCCTGCGTCGTCTGGTCCAGTTGGGTGAGACGCGTGTCATGCTGGTCGACGCGGCCGTTCACGACCCCGACCTTTTCATCGACATATTTGTGGCTGGCGCAGCCCGAAACCGTGAGCATCAAGGGGAAAGCGAGCAGCAGAGCACCGGTTTTTATCGTTTTCATCGAGAGCCTTTTTAACAAGGAGTCGCCCATTACCTAGCCTTGTCGGAGGACTGTAGTCGGCAAATAAGGACCGAAAAATGGCGCTTTGCGATGCGAAGCGGCCGGTTTCGGAGCACAAAAGTGGCGAATACATAAATTTCCGATGTTGTTTTACGGAAAGCCATTCCTGAGGCATCTATGTATTCAGGAGTAGTTCAATGGAATCGGCGCCAGACCATATTGTCCGCTGGGTAGGCTCACAGATCCTGCCGCACGAGCCGGACCTGCGCGCCTGGTTACGGCGGGCTCGGCTTGGCCGTGAGGACGTCGAGGACATCATCCAGGAAGCCTATTGCAAGATCGCGGAACTCGGTAGCATCGATCATATCCAGACACCGCGCGCCTATTTCTTTACTGTCGCCAAGAACATCGCCCTGATGCGCATCCGCCGCGCCCGCATCGTCCGCATCGAAAGCGTCGACGAGATCGATCGCCTCGATGTCATGAGCGAGG
>CAMLPZ010000326.1 GCA_946482045.1 uncultured Asticcacaulis sp. | reverse complement strand
CGCCGGCGCATCGGCCATATTGGTGCTGCCGATCGAAAAAATGATGAAGTGATGAAGACCTTCGTTTGGAAAGATCTGGATTTTAAGGCCCGCAAGGCCGCGCTGTCCCGGCCGGAAAACCGCCGCGATCCGCGCGTGCTGGAACGCGTGCGCGAAATCTTCGCCGATGTCGAAGCGCGCGGCTTCGCCGGCCTGACCGACTGGGCCGTAAGGCTGGATGGTCATGCACCTGACGCCGTGCGTCTGGATGCCGAGACGGTCGATGCTGCCCGCGCCCAGTTGACGTCCGATGACCTCGCCGCCATGGAATTGGCCGTCGAGAACGTTCGCGCCTTTCAGCAAGCCGAACTGCCGAGCGACGGCCCTCTGATCGCGCCCAAGCCGGGCCTCAGCCTGCAACGCGTTTACCGCCCGATCGCGACCGCCGGCCTTTACGCGCCAGGTGGTCTGGCCCCGCTGTTTTCGACCCTGATCATGACAGCGGTGCCGGCTCTGGTCGCCGGCGTACCCAACCGTATCTGCATCACGCCGCCGGCGAAAGACGGCTCGATCCACCCGATGATGATCGCCGCCGGGGCTGCCTCAGGGCTTGACACTGTCTGGCGCGTCGGCGGCGCGCACGGCATCGCCGCCATGGCCTTGGGCGTCCTCGAAGGCCTGCCGGCTGCCGACAAGATCTTTGGCCCCGGCAACAAATACGTCGCCGAAGCCAAGCGCTATGCCACCGAACGCGTGTCAGGCCTGGCCATCGATATGCCCGCCGGTCCGTCGGAACTGCTGGTCATCGCCGACGACAGCGCCAATGTGAAACTGGTCGCCGCCGACCTGCTCAGCCAGGCGGAGCACGATGCGGACGCCCAAGTCATTCTGGTTGCGCTTACGACCGACATCGCTGGTCGCATCGCCGCCGAGGTCGCAGCGCAGGTCGAGCGCCTGCCGCGCGCGGCCATCGCCAAGGCCTCACTTGACCAGGCGCGCCTGTTTATCGTCTCATCACTTGCCGAAGCCGCCGAAGTCTCCAACCTCTATGGCCCGGAACACCTGGCCATCCAGGTCGCAGACGTCGACGCCATCATTCCGCAGTTGACGGCCGCTGGCACCATCTTCGCCGGAACCTATGCGGCGGAAACCTTTGGCGACTATGCCGCCGGTCCCAGCCACGTCCTGCCGACCGATGGCGCCGCGCGCGCCTGGGACGGCATCACGGTTCGCTCCTATCTCACCAGCTTTGTCGTCCAGAAAGCCACCCGCGAAGGTGCCGCAGCGATCGCGCCTGCCGCCGCCCGCCTCGCGCGGCTCGAAGGACTGGAAGCCCACGCCCTGGCGGCCGATTTCCGCCTGAACGCTGAGTTATAACGAATGTTCAACTCGCCTTTTTCCTCTTTGTCGACCACGGGCCTGGAGGCCCTGCCCCCCTCGCTCGAGCCCCTGCGCGAGCGCATGGCCGCCTTCTATGGCGTTGAGGCACATCAACTGATGGTCACGCGTGGCGCGTCACACGCCATGGAAGTTTTGATGCGGCGCCTGCGCACGCACGGCCATGAGTTTATCTGGGCTTCAGCCGATCACTATCTCGAAGACCTGAGCGCCGTATATAACCTCACCGTTCGCACGCCGCCGGCCACAGGCACGATCGCCAAGGGCGCGGGCTTCTATCTGGTTCATAATCCTCAGCAAACCGATGGCAAGGCCTGGGACGTTATCAAGGCGCGCACCCTTGCGGTCGACATCTTTCCTTCGATCCTGGTTATCGACGAGAGCTATTTCGATGCTTCAAGCGCCGACAGCATGGTCGAGTTGGCCGTGTCGGAACCTAATGTCGTGGTGCTCAAAAGCCTGTCCTACCTTTTCGGCATGGCTGGCGCGCGGGTCGGCGCACTGATCGCCAACACCAAGACTTTGCAGGGCTTGCTCAAGTTCTGCGAACCCCATCCGATCCCGACCCTGTCGGTGCGCGCCGCCGAAGCGGCCCTGTCACCGTCTCGCGCGCTCAGCGTCCAAGCGCGGATCGACCTGATCCGGAGTGAACAGGCGCGGCTGCGCGAAGCGCTTGCGCGCTCGCCGCAACTGGACCGTTTCGATCTCAATGACGGCCCATTCATGCTGCTGCGCCCGGTCAACCTGCTGAAGACCCAGACAGCCCTGAAAAAGCTTGGCCTGTCGACGCAGAACACAGCTAACGGCTTACTGCTGGCGCTTGGCGACAAGGCCACCAACAACCGCATCCTCAAGGCCTTGGATGTGCCGATGGATGGGCCGGCGCCGCGCATCGGCGAGGTCATGCGCGACACCAAGGAGACCAAGATTTCGGTCCTGGTCAATCTCGACGAGCCCAAACCCGTCAAGGTCCACACCGGTGTCGGCTTCTTCGATCACATGCTGGATCAGGTGGCGACCCACGGTGGTTTCTCGCTGCAACTGGCCTGCGACGGCGACCTGGAAATCGATGCGCATCATACGGTCGAAGACTGTATGCTCGCGTTTGGACAGGCGTTAAAACAGGCGTTGGGCGACCGTATCGGCATGGCACGTTTCGGCTTTGTCCTGCCAATGGACGAGACCGAAGCCAAGGTGTCGGTCGATCTCGGC
Source organism: uncultured Asticcacaulis sp. (assembly GCA_946482045.1). Next base: position 1,569 of record CAMLPZ010000326.1, on the reverse strand, counting down.
GGCCGCCCCTTCTGCGTCTTCAAGGGCAGCTTCCAATCGACGCATATCGGCGACTACCAGACCGAAATGACGTCGCATGCCTTCCGCTCGCTGTCGGAGACGCTCGGTGCCTCGATCCATGTTGAGGTCGAAGGCGGCAACGACCACCACAAGACCGAGGCCTGCTTCAAGGCATTGGGCCGCGCTCTGCGTCAGGCCACACGCATCGAAGGTGATGCTCTGCCTTCGACTAAAGGAATGTTGGCGTGAGTTGCTTAGGTCTTTTTCCTTCCCCGTTTACGGGGAAGGTGGCATGGAGCGCAGCGAACATGACGGAAGGGGGATTTTCGTGCCTCCTGACGCCCCCCCTTCCGTCTGCTCGTAACCTCGCAGACACCTTCCCCGTAAACGGGGAAGGAGAAGAAAGTTACGCCTGATGATTACAGTCATTGAACTCGGCTGCGCCAATACCGCTTCGGTCCTGTTCGCTCTCGACCGTCTGGGCGCCGAAGCCAAACTTTCGTCGGACCAGGCCGAAATCGCCGGAGCCAAGAAGGTTGTGCTGCCGGGCGTTGGCGCAGCCGGCTTCGCCATGTCGCGCGTACGTGAACTGGGCCTGTTCGACATTATTCGCGGGCTGACCGTGCCGTTGCTGGGCGTGTGCCTGGGTCAGCAACTGCTGTTCGATGGCTCGGACGAAGGCGATGTTGCGTGTCTGGGCCTGATCCCCGGGCGCGTGACAAAGATGGAAGCCAGCAAGGACATGGTTGTGCCGCATATGGGCTGGAACCAGCTCGAAGTCACGAAAGCCGATCCGCTGACCGCTGGCGTCAGGGACGGCGACTTCGCCTATTTCGTTCATTCTTATGTCTGTCCGGTCAATGACTGGACGCTCGCCAACTCGACCTACGGCGCGCCTTTTGCCGCCATGGTCCGCAAGGACAATGTCTGGGGCTGCCAGTTCCACCCGGAACGCTCCCAGTCCGTTGGCGCCCAGATCCTCAGGAACTTCGTAGAGCTATGATCCTTTATCCTGCCATCGACCTGATCAACGGTGAGTGCGTGCGACTGACGCAAGGGCGTTTCGACGCCGTGACGCGCTACGACTCCGATCCGTTCAAGCGCCTCGACATGTTCAATGAAGAGTTCGCCAAGTGGGTTCACATCGTCGACCTCGACGGCGCAAAGGCCGGATCACCACAACAGCACGAACTCATCGGCCGCCTGGCCAAGGCGTCGCGTGCCAAGATCCAGACAGGCGGCGGTGTGCGGACGCGCGAACATGTGCAAACCCTTTTGGATGAAGGTGTGTCAGCGGTCGTCGTCGGCTCAGCCGCAGTGAAAAATCCCGAGGCGGTGCGCGGCTGGCTGCGCGATTTCGGCAAGGACCGCGTCACCCTGGCGCTCGACGTCCTGCCCACCGAAGACGGTGATTTTGACGCCGCCCTGCACGGCTGGACCGAGGGTTCAGGCATATCGTTGTGGAGCGTGCTCGACGAATATCCGGTCGGCGTGGCGCAACGCATCCTCGTCACCGACGTGTCGCGCGACGGCATGCTGATGGGCCCGAACATGGAGCTGATGAAGGCC
>CAMLPZ010000325.1 GCA_946482045.1 uncultured Asticcacaulis sp. | reverse complement strand
CTAGAGCGATATGGCGCGGGGAAGCGAGGCGTATCGCTTCCCTGCGTGCGAAGTCGGAGAATCCCTTTACACAAAAGAAGCCTGTCGTCGGATAGTCTGCCGGAAAGGCGGATGGTTAAGCGACTCATGACGTGGCCGAAATTCCCGAAGTTCAAGTTTGACTGGTTTCTGACCGGCATGGTCGTTGCCATCATTCTGGCGTGGCTGTTGCCGGAGCCGGGCGCCGAGGGCGGCATCCTTCACCCGGAATTACTGACCAAGCTCGGCATCGCCGTCGTCTTCTTCCTGAATGGCGCGGGCCTGTCGTTTGCGGCGCTTAAGGACGGCATATTTCGCTGGCGCCTGCACCTCATCATCCAGGGCGCGACCTTCCTGCTCTTTCCAGCCATAGGTGGCCTGTTCCTGCTTCTGGCCGGACGGTGGATTCCCACTGAGCTGCAACTCGGCCTCTTCTACCTGTGCGCCATTCCGTCGACCGTGTCGTCTTCGGTCGCCATGACGGCCATGGCGAAGGGCAGCGTTCCTGTGGCGGTCTTCAACGCCACGCTGTCCAGCCTGATCGGCATCATCATCACCCCGCTGTGGATGAGCCTGATGCTGGAAACCTCGGGCCAGACGCTCGATGTCTTAAGTGTCTTCATCGACCTGACCATCTGGCTGGTCCTGCCGCTGGTGGCGGGTCAGATCCTGCGTCCGCTGATGCTTTCCTGGTTGCAAAAGAACAAGAAACTGACCCAGACGATCGATCGCTGCACCATTCTGCTGCTGGTCTACACCTCGTTCTGCGACAGCTTCGCCAAGAATGTTTGGGGCAGCACGTCGTTCGGCAATCTCGCGCTGACGGTTGCCGCGACGCTTGGGTTGTTCTTCCTGGTCCTGACCCTGTTGTGGAAGCTGTGCGACCGATTTAACATCACCCCGCAATTCCGGTCGGCCGTCGTCTTTTGCGGGACCAAGAAAAGCCTGGCAGCCGGCGTGCCCATGGCGCACCTGATCTTCGCCAACTCCGCGGCGGGCCTGGGCCTCGTCCTGCTGCCGATCATGATCTACCACCCTCTGCAACTGCTTATCTGCACGCCGCTGGCCAACCGCTGGGCGCGCGAACAGGCGGACGCCGATACGAAGGCGTAACTGGCCCGACTTATGCATATTCAACGCTTTACAGGCTTTCCGCCTAAACTGACGTGATCGACTGTTTCGGGACTGTGATCGTATCTTTTGAAATTGCACTTGCCAGGGATGCGAAAAGGTTCGAGCCTGTTGGCCGGAGGTCAGGCGGTTGAGTGAAGACGAACGGATCGGAATGATCGAAGTGGCTGCGGGCCTGCTGGACCTGGTTGTGCCCGATCATTGTCGCGCCGGTGTCATTGCCAATCTAGACCTGCTGCACAGCCACCTGCGCGTCCTCGACCGTTTCGGGGAGGACGACGATGACTGACTTCACCCCCGCACAGGATCTGGCTCGCGCAGTTCGCACCGGGCACAAGACCGCTTCCGAGATCGCCATCGCGGCCGTTGCGGCTGCCCGCGCCGACAAACACAGGGCTTTTACGCGCATATTCGAGGCGCGGGCGCGGGTTGAGGCGGCGCGCAGCCATAAGGGATCGCTTGCGGGCGTGCCCGTTGCCGTCAAGGATCTGTTCGATGTCGAAGGCGAGGTGACGACTGCCGGCGCGGCTCTCAGGCGCAAGGCGCCGCCCGCCCGCAAGGACGCCGAGGCCTTGCAGAGGCTGAATGCAGCGGGCGCCGTCCTGATTGGCTCCGTGAACATGGACGAGTTTGCCTACGGCTTTGCGACGGTCAACGCCCATTTCGGCACCACCACCAACCCCTATGATCCGTTGCGGCTGGCCGGCGGATCGTCGGGCGGTTCGGCTGCGGCGGTCGCTGCCGGGATTGTTCCGATTGCGCTCGGGTCCGATACAAACGGCTCGGTCCGCGTGCCGGCCAGCCTGTGCGGTGTCTGGGGGATGCGCCCCGCGGACGGCGCCATTCCGCTTGAGGGTGTGTTTCCGTTCGTTGAACTGCTGGATACGGTCGGGCCGTTTGCCCGCACCAGCCGCGATCTCAAGCAACTCTATAACGTCCTGTCCGGCACCGACGAACCGGCGCGGCACGCGCCATTACGGATCGCACGCCTTGGCGGTTTTTTTGCCCGCAACGGTGCGCCGGAAGTCGAGGCCGCGCTTACGACCGTCCTGGCGCATCTGAACTGCGAGGCCGTTGCCGACGTCGCGGAGGCCGAGGCCGGGCGTTCGGCGGGCTTTCTGATTACGGCCGCCATGGGCGGGGCCCTGCACCTTGAGACCTTGCGCGATCGCGCCATGGACTACGACCCGGCCGTGCGCGACCGGCTGCTGGCTGGCTGTCTTATGCCATCGGCGGCGCTGGCCAAGGCCCTGGCGTTCCGCGAGCGTTACCGGCGGATATTCGCAAATCTGTTCGAACGCTTCGATATCCTGATTGCGCCCGCCACGCCGTCCTCGGCGCCGCTGATCAGTGAAGGAACGGTCATGATCGACGGAAAGCCAGCCTCGGCGCGCGCCAATCTCGGCATCTACGCCCAGGCGATTTCCCTGACCGGAGCGGCCGTCGTGTCGGCGCCCGTGAAGACGAAAGGCCTGCCGATCGGTCTGCAATTCATCTCCAAACCTGGCAATGAAGGCCTTCTGTTTGGCCTGATGCACCGGCTCGAAGACGAGGGCGTGCTGGGCTTCACGCCACCGCCAGCCTTTGCGGGGGCACTGTCATGATCCACACGCCCCAGTCTTATCGCGGCATGGTGACATCGCCGCATCATCTGGCATCGCAGGCTGGCCTCGATATTCTAAAAGCCGGCGGCTCGGCGAAGGAAGCGGCGGTCGCCGTGGCGGCGACCCTGGCGGTTGTCTATCCGCACATGAACTCTATCGGTGGCGACAGCTTCTGGCTGGTCCATGAGCCCGATGGCCGTGTCCACACAGTCCACGGCTGTGGTGCAGCAGCGGCGAAAGCCGATCTGTCGCTCTACGCCGGACTTGATGCCGTGCCGTGGCGCGGACCTCTGGCGGCCAATACGGTGGCGGGGACAATCTCAGCCTGGGCCGCTTTGCTGGACGGCGGTGCGCTGCCACTCGAGCAAATTCTGGAAGCAGCCATCCACTATGCTGACCACGGCGTTGCGGTCACCAAGGGCGGGGCGGAGATTGCGCTATCCAAGGACAACGAGCTGAAAGGCGTCTCCGGCTATAGCGACGTCTTTCGTCCCAACGGCCGCAGGCTGTTTGAAGGTGACCGCCTGAAACAGCCGGCATTGGCCGAGACCCTGCGTCGTCTTTCAAAAGACGGCCTCGCGGATTTTTACGGCGGCCGTGTGGCGCGCGACATTGCCGCCGATCTTGCCACCGCCGGATCGCCGGTGTCGGCCGAGGATCTCGCAGCGCACAGCTACGAGACGGCGAAACCGTTGAAGGTCGCGATCCAAAAGGCAAAGCTGTACAACACTCAGCCGCCGACCCAAGGGTTTGCCTCTTTGCTGATCCTGTCGCTTTTCGACCGGCTGAAGGTTGGGCCGGTGAACGACTTCATGTTCCTGCACGGGCTCGTTGAAGCCACCAAACAGGCCTTCATGTTCCGCGACCGTTTCATCGGCGATCCGGATTATATGGACACCGATGCTCAGGGTTTACTGGACGACAAGTCCTGGGATTTGCTGGTCAAGAACGTCATCCTATCCGACAAGGCCTACCCATGGCCCAACGCCTTGCCGGGCGGCGACACGGTCTGGTTTGGTGTCATCGACGGCGAGGGCCGCGCGGTCAGCGCCATCCAGAGCACCTATTTCGAGTTCGGATCGGGCCTCGTCCTGCCGCAGACCGGCATCATCTGGCAGAACCGCGGCGCCTCCTTTACGCTGACCGAGACGGGCCCGCGCGCGCTCAAGCCCGGCCGCAAGCCTTTTCACACGCTCAACCCTGCCTTGGCGGTCTTCGATGACGGCCGTATCATGCCCTATGGCACCATGGGCGGGGAGGGACAGCCCCAGACCCAGGCCGCCATATTTTCGCGCTATGTACGCGGCGTGCCCCTGCAAGAGGCGATCACAGCGCCGCGCTGGCTGCTGGGCAGGACGTGGGGTGAGAACAGCGTCAATCTCAAGCTGGAAGACCGCTTCGATCGTGAACTGGTCGACCGTTTGCGCAGCGTCGGCCACGATGTCGAAATCGTCGCGCCGTTTACCTCCATG
>CAMLPZ010000324.1 GCA_946482045.1 uncultured Asticcacaulis sp. | reverse complement strand
CAAAATGTGTGCAGCGGTTTTTGGCTAAAATATCGCGTAATTCATAATAGCCGTCCGCACATGGGAACGGCGTGAAGATTCTCAAGCCTTGATCAACGGAACTTGCTGGCTGATGCAATGGAAGCTGCCCCCGCCGGTCAGGATGGCCTTGGACGACAGGCCAACGACCTGGCGTTCCGGGAACAGGCTCTGCAAGGCCTCGACCGCCAGTTCGCCCGGCCGTTCCTTGTAGATCGGAACGACGACGCAATCATTGGCGATCAGGAAGTTCATATGCGACGCCGGAACGATCTCGCCATCTTCGTCCGTTACCTTTCCGGGCGACGGGATGCGGACGACCTGAAGGCTCTGGCCGCGCGCGTCGGTCTGGCTGGCCAGCAGGCGCGCGGTGGCGTCATAGACATCGGTGTTGGGATCGTCACGGCCAAACGCCACCGGGCAGGCCACCACACCCGGCGCCACGAAGCGGGCCAGATTGTCGACGTGGCCGTCCGTGTGATCGTTGAGCATGCCGTCGCCCAGCCAGATAACCTTGCGCGCGCCCAAGGCAGACTTCAGCGCGGCCTCGGCCTTTTCCTCGGTCCAGCCGGGATTCCTGTTCGGATTGAGCAGGCATTGCCGCGTCGTCAGGATGGTGCCGTGGCCGTCGTGATCGATGGCGCCGCCTTCCAGGATGAAGTCCTGAAGCTCACCTTCAATGCCGTCGGACGCGCTGATTTGGGCCGCGACCTCGTCGTCATGCGGCAGCGAATATTTGCCGCCCCAGCCATTGTTGCGAAATCCGATCGGCTTGGCCTGATGCAGGTCGTCCTCGTCCGGATCGTCGGCGACATAGACGGGACCGGTGTCCCGGAACCAGATGTCACCAAAGCGGCCATCGACGATTTCGACGCGTTCGACATCGCCCAGCAGGCTCTGCGCCGCCTTGCGCGCTTCATCGCCCATGACCATGAGCTTGACGTGCTCATCGCCCATTTCGGCCAGGACGCGCGCCAGTGCCGCGACCTCGGCCTGTGCCGGAATCAGATCTTCCTGCCAAAGGATTTCATGGCTGGGAAAGCCTAGCCACATGGCCTTGTGCGCTTCCCATTCGGCGGGAACCAATCGTGTCATGTCACTTCCTGGAGGTTGACGAAGCCTCGTTCGACGCAGGGCTTCATGTTCGCCTGCTCTTACCACAGGCCGAATTGTTTTGACTATGTTTTTGCGCAAAAGAAAACGGCCTCCGGACCGCTCCGGAGGCCGTTCATAGCCCTCAAACGGTAAGGTTTAGAACTCGGCGTTGATGCTCAGAAAGACGGTCTGAGGCGCGCCTTGTTGGAACAGCTGACCTGCCGTCGCAAAGGGGTCGTTTACGCTGATAGTGCCCAGATAGCGGGTGTCGCCCAAATTATAGACGTTCAACTGAAGGTACAGGTTCTTCAGTGCGCCAGTGTCCTTGAAGGTATAGCGGACATCAGCGTCGGCAACCGTGTAGGATGGGGCCTTTTCCGTGTTCATCAATGTGGTGAACCGCTCACCCGTGTACTTGCCTTGCAGACCGAAACTCCACGCCCCCAGATCATAATCAGCGCGCAGAGACGCTGTCGATTCCGGATACTTGTTCAGCTTGTTGCCCTTGGTCTTGGCGACAGCCGTGGAGGAGGTTGGGACATCGCTAAGGATTTCCGAATCGGTCATAGAGGCCGACGCATAGAGGCTTAAATTGTCGATCGGTCGGACGCCGATTTCCGCATTGATACCGCTCATCTTAACATCGCCGATGTCAGTCGACGTTGAGAAGCCGAGTTCTTCGTCATAGGCGCGCTCAATACGATGCGAGAAGTCCGTGCTCCAGACGGCGAGACTACCGCTAACAACAGACGAGCTATAGCGATAACCCAGGTCGACCGTATTGCCGATTTCCGGCTTGATCGTCGGAATCTTCGAGTCGTACAGGTCGTCGGTACGCGGCGCGGAGATCGACGATGCGTACGACGCATAGGCGGTGTGATTTCCAGTGAAGTTATAGCTGACGCCCACGTTCGGCAGAACACGGCTGAACTCTTTCGTGAAGCTCACAGGCGCCAAAGCCGCAACACCGCCGGACGAACCTGCGTCGGCCTGGCCGGTCGGGCTGGTCGTGCAATAGGCGTTGAAGGTATTTTGTTGGTAGCAGAAGTTGTTCAGGTTGCGTGTCAGCTTCGGCGCGCGAACGCCGATGTCGACCTTAAGTGCGTTGTCGAGGAATGCGCCGTTATAGCTCAAAGCGAACTGCTCAAGCTTGGCGATAGAGGCGCGATTACGGCGTTGCAATTGCGCACCATCGGCGGCCAGCGCCGGCCGTGCCTTACCTTCGCCCTTACGCGACGAGAAAACATCAACAACTTCACCGCTATCTGACAGGTAGCTGTACTCACCCGTTTGACGATGACGTCCATAGTCAACCGTGTAGGCGCCCCGGATCGTGTTCGTTTCATTGATCCGCCAGATCAGGGAGCTCGTCAGGACGAAACGGTGCGTCTTGGTGTTGCTGGGCGCATAGAAACGAACCGTATCATTGGTGTCACCATCGCCGTTCAGGTCAAAACCGGTCCCACCGCTGGCGCCAATGACGCGCTTGTCCTTTTCCGAAAGTGTCTGCGTGCCGCCACCGTTCGCCATAACGAACTGGAAGCTGGGGTCAACTGTCAGGATCAGATTGTCCGTCAGGTGGAATTTGCCTTGTGCACGAATGTTGCCCGTATTCGACGGGTTGATCGAATAGTCGTAGTAGCTGGTGGATGCGCACGTCCAGGGCTTCGTGCAGGGCTGCAGCACGGTCGAGGGAACGCCGTTCTGATGGGCATCAAACTGCGCCAGCGTGACGCGCTGGATAAAGTTGTTCCGGTTTTTATTCCAATGCGCCGAAACCGATACGAAATCCCCGTTGGACAGGGGTTGATAGATACGGGCATCGTACTGGATCTTGTTCAGGTCACCGTGCCCGACAAAAGCTTCGTTGGACTGATTGGAAATCGCAAGGTAAGCCGTCGTACCCCAAGGCCCGAATGCACCACTGTCGATGCGCAGGAAACCGCGCTCGTACTCGTTACCGCCAAGCGTGCCCTTAAATTGAACGCCAAAATCCGCCTTGGGCTTGGCTGTGGTCAGGTTGATCGTACCACCTGAAGCAGCGGCCGTCGGGCTGTCGACGTCGGTCGTGCCGAGGTTAACGTCAACGCGCGACATCAGTTCAGGGTCAACCATCTGGTTGGAGTAGATCTGATAATTGCCTGTATCGTTGAGAGGCATACCGTCCAAAGTCAGCGAGACCCGCTGGGCATCGAAACCGCGCAGAGTGATGTCACCGCCAGCAGTGCCGGAGGCATCATTGTTCGTGAAATGAACGCCCGGCAGGAGGTTGATGCTGTTCAGGATCGACTGACCGGCAGGCTGAGTTTCGATGTACTGCTCGTCAATCGATGAGCGAGTCTTCGTCACGGTCTGCTTCACGGCCAGGCCATTTACCGACTTCGCACCGCGAGTGCCCGTAATCAGCACTTCCTGCGCGTCTTCAACCGATTGTGTGCCGGTCGATTGAGCCCATGCGCCGCCGGCGATAAAAAAGCCAGCCAGCGCCGTACCCGTCAGGATGATGGATTTATTCAGTTTCATTTCGGGAGTATCCCCTCTCCAGAGGTTTAAAGCACACAAAACCTACCGCAACGCACAAGCGTTCCGCGCTGCGCGCCGAGGCGGCAACTCGTATTCAGATGTTCGCGGATTAAGTTGTTAATCTCTTAGTAGGTTTTCAGGCTCTTTTTGAGCGAAAAATGCAAAGCTTTCGTGACAGAGCCCATGAAATCAAGGGATTGCTGCCTTATTGTCACACAAGAAACCGATACATCGGTCACATTTTGCCGCATTTTTATCAGCCGGAAAGCGATCCGAAACACCATATCTATGTGTAAATATGGATCATTTTGCTAGATATATTGTTTCGAATGTAATGAAGCAATTGCGCAACCCTCGGCTTGGAATATCGCCGTTAGAAATAAAAATACAAAGAATGGGTCAAAATATATTGCAGCGCAGAAAAGTATCGTCAGCAACGTTTCGCAAAAACAAAAGCCCGGCCTGTTACCAGACCGGGCTTCGTTTAATCCGACAGCGTTCGATTAGAACGTGATGTCGATCGTCGAACGACGGTTCAGCGGCTCCTTCACGCCGTCGCCGGTAGCGACTGCAGGCTCAGCTTCACCCTTCCAGTCAA
>CAMLPZ010000323.1 GCA_946482045.1 uncultured Asticcacaulis sp. | reverse complement strand
TAATTGCCCCGACCGTCGTTGTCGCCGCGGTTGCCTCGCCCGCCACCGTTGGGCCGGCCGTCGGGGCGTCCGTCGTTGTCGCGGTCGCGGCCGCGGTAATCGCCTCCGCGTCCACCATTGTTTCCGCGGCCGTCATTGTCGCCACGATTGCCACGCCAGCCGCCGTCAGGACGGCCATCATTGTTACGGTCACGGCCTCCGCCACTGTTGGCGCCGGTGTTGGCGCCCGGCGTAGGCACGACCACCGGCGGAGTGTTGTCGTTGCCGCGATTGCCACGCCAGCCGCCACGGCCGCCGTCACCATCGCTATTGCGGCCTCCGCCGCCGCGATTTCCCTGCCATCCGCCACGGTTTCCACCATCGCTGTCGCCGCGCGATGGGCGCGTGCCTGAGTCTGAGTTGCGTGACGGCCGGTTGCCGCCGCTCGATCGGCTGCCGGAGTTGTCACTTGAGCGGGGCGGCGACGGTTGCGCGGGCTGCGACGGCTGCGATGATTCGGATCGGGCAGAGGGAGGATTGCGCCAAGGGGTGCCTTGTCCGCCATGTGGCCGGCGTTCACGTTCCTGCGCGAAGCTGTAGGATGGGGGGACGGCCAGGCTCATGAAAAGGATGGCTGCCAGTCCGGGCACGGCCAGTTTGGCCTTTTTAGCGTTCATAGGTTTCCTCATTGTCCAGCCAGGTCACCGGTTTTTGCCGGTCATACGCGTACCTGGGACGCTGGGCGATAACCATTATCGTCTTGATCACTTTTATGACTCCGACGATGTGAACCGAACCTGAACGGATTGCGGCGGGTTTTCGGCGGTTAAACAAGCGTTGATTTTAAGGGGGTTGTTGGTGACGCGCACGATTCAACTTCATTATTAACGGCCTCATTAACCGACGCTTGGTTGAAAAAGGCAGTTATAATGAGAATGTTTGTGGCAAATTACCTATATATATTTACATGTTTACAGACAAGTAACGAATATAGAATCATATATTAACTAACATTTTAATATTAACTTCGCATTTACACAAAAAATACATCGTAAATTCCATCATTAACTTTAATTTCATGGGCGGGTGTTGAAATCGTCGTTATCAACTCTTGTGGAGACGCGCCAGAACAGCGCGGCATCAAAACGATGAATACGACCGAAGTCCAAACCCTTCCCTTGCCGACTCCCGACATGTCGGGCGATGAGCTTTTCCGTCTGGGCATGATGTACTCGACCGGCCAGGGCGGCGCCCCCGTCGACATGATCTCGGCGCACATGATGTTTAACCTGGCGGCCATGCGCGGCTCGATGGAAGCCAGCGTCTATCGCCGTGAACTGTCGCGTGAAATGGACCGCGAAGACATCGCCGAAGCCCAGAAGGCCGCCCGCCAGTGGATCGACGCCGGCCGCATCGGCTTGGCCGCTTAAGCTCCAGATTTGGCGTCAGTGGTGTTGATCTGGTGGCGGATGAATCCGAACGGAAGCGGCTGAGCCTCAGCGTGTGTAAGCGACCGTAAGTTTGTCCACAGGTTACACAGATCGATGCGCTAACGCGCATCTTACACAGATTGTCCAAGCAGATGGATAATCCTGTGCCCTGTGTTTAAGTGCCCGACAGCGCAAAGCGCTGTCATTCAAGAGTTATTGTCCGCGTATGTGTCCACGCACACTGGTGATCTGTGTAAGCTGCGAAGCAGCGATCTGTGTAATCTGTGGACATACTTCTGGACGAGGGCACACACGCTGTGGCCTGTGGTTCAGGGCCTAATTGAACGTGCGGTACATAAAGTAGTTCAGAATGCCGCCCGGAATCAGCTGGTTGACCCACTGGTCGACGAACAGGCCCGCCTCGGCGATGCTGGTGCGCGGCACGAACAGGATATCGAAACGGCGCAGCGCCGTCATCCGGCTGTGCTGCCCGGACAGGATCGATTTCAGGTCGATCGTCCGGCGCATGGCCCGGCCATCATGACCGCGCCGGATAATCACAACCTTCTTCGATCTTGCCGACGGCAGGAAGCCGCCCGCCGCCATTATGGCCTGCAGGGCATCCATGTCGCCCTGGATCTCGACCCAGCCAGGCGTGCGTACCTCGCCGCCAACCAGGACGCGCGTCGGCGCCGTATCGCCCGGAAACACCGTCACGTCCGGATAGCGCAGCACCTGCGCGTATCGTCCCGAAATCTCTTCCTGGAGCTGCGGCACGGATTTATAGGCCGCCATCACCTGGCCGATCTGGGGCAGGGTGATGCGTCCGTCAGCGCCGACCTGGGTCTGGCGGTTGAGCTCCGGCGCCGAGGTCACGCTGACTTCAAGCTTGTCGCCCGGAAAGAACAGGTAGAGGGGCTCGTCGTCCTGCCATTCCGAAAATTCGATCAGCGGCGCCTCAGCCTGCCGATCGGCGGCGCGCGCCAAAATCGGCGCCAAGGTCATGGCGGTCACGGCGGAAAGAACGAGTCGGCGCGTCAGCATGAAGTGAAGGCTACTGCCAGTCCCCGGATCGGAAAAGCAAAATTGCTGATGGGAATGCTAAACCGGTAAAGTGGTAAAGATTCATTAATCGCGACCAAGATAAGGTTAACGAAGGCCGGAAAACCGGCTGCGATGTGATTGGCAAGCTCCACAGACTCACGGCATGCAAAACGGGAGGAGGGGCCAAGGAAGCGTATGGCGAGCGTAAAGCGACAGCTGCGGCTTGAACCAGCCGATATCCTCCCGCGCCTGAGGCGCGAGGTGTGGCTGATGCTGCTTGTCTTCGTCGTCCTGTTCGGCCTGGGACTGGCGGTCGCCTTTTCCATGCCGTCGACCTATACCGCCAACGCCAGCCTCTTGATGCAGGTCAGCAAGGACTATGTCTACGACCCCCTGGCCGGCGACGCGGCGCGCGGCGCCATTGCCGACATAGATCAGGTCGTCCAGTCCGAGGTCGAAATCCTCAACTCCAACGAACTGAAAAAGCGTGTCATCGCCAAGGTCGGCTACCGCACTGTCCTACCGGACACGCCGGAAATGTGGTCGCCCAGGGCGGACGCCCAGGTCCGTGCGGCCGATGCCGCGGCGCTCAAGGTGCTGCAGGGCGGCTTCGAGGCCCAGACCGCGCCCGACAACAATGTCGTCCGCCTGCTGTTCAAGCACTCCAATGCCATGTCGGCGGCGCTGATCCTCAACGCGGTCATCGACGAGTATCAGGTCTACCGGCTCGAGGTTTACCCCGACACGATCGGCCCAGCTTTGCAGAAACAGAAGGCCGATTTCGACCAGAAGCTGGCCGATACCGACATGGCCTATCAGAATTTCCTGACCCAGCACGGCGTCGGCGATTTCGCTACCGCCAAGGCGACCTGGTCCAAGATCTACGATCAGGTGGTGGGCGACCTCTACGCCACGCGCTCGCAGATCGCGACCAACCGCGCCAAACTGGCCGAGGTCAGCGCGAACCTGAAACGCCTGAGCCCCGAGATGAGCGTCGAGCGTAATCTCGACCTGTCGGTGCCGACGCGCATCCTGGCGCTTCAGCAGCAGAAGCAGGAGATGCTGGCACGCTACCTGCCCGAATCACAGCCGATACGCGACATCGACCAGCAGATCGCCTCGCTGCAGGCCTTGATGAAGTCGGGCGCCGGCGTCGGTGAAAAGGATCACCGTATCGGCGTCAACCCGATCTACCAGGACCTGGTCACCCAGCGTCTCAATCTCGAGGCCGAGACGGCGTCGCTGTCGGCGCGCGCGGCGCAGCTCCAGGCCCAGGCCGACGAGGCGACGCGCAAGATGCAGGAACTGACGGGCATTGAGGCGCGCTTCACCACCCTGTCGAGTGAGCGCGACGCGTTGCAAACCAACATCCGCAACTTCACCCAGCGCATCCAGGAAAACGAAGCCCAGCGCCAGATGACCAAGAATAGCGACGAGGCCGTGCGTGTCGTCGAAATGGCGTCCCTGCCTGACAAGCCCAAAAGCCTGAAGCGCATCGTCATGATCATGGCTTTCCTGTTTGCCGCCTTCACCGCGCTGTGCGCTGGCCTGTTGCGGGCGGTCACGCGCCGGGGCTTTGTCGACGCTGACACGGCCGGACGGTCGCTGGGCCTGCCGGTCCTGGCGCGCGCCGAGAACAAGACCGCCTGATGATCGATCTGACCCGCGAAATGGCCGAGCTTATGGCAGCGCTGGGGCGGCCAGCGGGGCGGGGCCGCGCCTTGATGTTCGTGTCGGCACTCTCTGGCGAAGGCGTATCGACGGTCGCGCGCGAATATGCCCGCTGCGAGGCGGC
>CAMLPZ010000322.1 GCA_946482045.1 uncultured Asticcacaulis sp. | reverse complement strand
GCGACACCACGCAGCGTCAGGTCGAGATCGGCAGTCGGAGCGACAATAGCGGCGTTGTTGCCACCCAGCTCCAGGATCGAGCGGGCAAAGCGCGCTGCCAGCTTGGGACCGACGGCGCGGCCCATGGCGGTCGACCCCGTGGCGGAAATCAGTGCGACCTTATGATGGTCGACCAGGGTTTCGCCGATCTCGCGGCCGCCGATGACCAGGGCCGACAGGCCGTCCGGCGCGTCATAGCCTTCGTTGACGTAACGCTTCAGTGCACGGTCGAAGATGGCGTGGGTGGCGATGCCGGTCAGGGGCGACTTTTCCGATGGCTTCCAGACGATGGCATTGCCGCAGACCAGGGCCAGCGCGGCATTCCAAGCCCAGACGGCTACGGGGAAGTTGAAGGCCGAGATGATGCCGCACACACCCAGCGGATGCCAGGTTTCCATCATGCGGTGCTGGCTGCGTTCGGTGGCGATGGTCAGGCCGTAGATCTGGCGGCTCAAACCCACCGCGAAATCGCAGATGTCGATCATCTCCTGCACTTCGCCCAGGCCTTCGGACGTTACCTTGCCGACTTCGAGCGAGACCAGCTTGCCAAGATCGGCCTTGTGGGCGCGCAGCTCTTCGCCGAACAGACGGACCAGTTCACCGCGCTTCGGCGCCGGAATGGTGCGCCAGGCGAGGAAGGCTTCGTGGGCTTTTTCGATGGCGGTCTTGGTGTCGGCGGCCGAGGTCTCCGGCGTATTGGCGATCAGGTCACCATTGATCGGGGAATGGACGCTTAACGTGCCGCCGGTATAGGCCGAGGCGTCGACGCCCAGCGATGTCAGCAGTTGCGCGACCTGTTCGGCAGTCTTGGTGGTTTCGGTGATCATGTCGTTGTCCTCAGAAACGTGAATCGGTCAGGTGCACGGCCTGTGCGCCGACCTCGTAGAAAACTTCCTTCAGCGCCCGCATCTTGGCTTCCTGCGGCGTGGTGACGGGCAGGGGCAGGTCATCTTCGCCCTTTTCGCCGGCGATCAGCTCGGCCAGGGTGCGGCCCATGACCGTGCCTGGCGCGATGCCGCGGCCATTATACCCGCTGATGCCAATGACCTTATCGGCAAACCTGTGGAAGCGCGGCAGATTGTCGTCGGTCATGCCGATCTGGCCGTACCATTCGGCTTCAAACTTCACCTTGCCCAGTTGCGGGAAGAGGCGATGAAGCGCCCTTAAGCCCCAGTCGCGATGGATAAGATGGCCGGCGCCTTTGAGCGCGCCGACGCTGCCGAAAACCAGCCGACCGCGTGCGTCCATGCGGAAGGAGGACAGGACTTCCTTCGTGTCCCACGCGCCTTCTCCGCCGGGCAGGATCGTGGCGCGGACATCTTCCGGCAGGGGCTCGGTCGCCAGGTTGAAATAAGGCAGGTGGACCTGCTCGCGGCGGATGATCTCCCACGGCCCCTGCGTATAGGCGTCGGTCGCCATGACCACCCACGAAGCGGTCACCGATCCATTGCCGGTGACGACACGCCAGCCGGCAGGGGTGGCTTCAACGCCGGATACAGGCGAATGCGTATGGATGACGGCGCCTTCCTTCAGTGCCGCGGCCGCAAGACCGCGAACATAGGCCAAAGGCTGGATGGTGCCGGCGCGCAGATCGAGCAGGGCGCCGGAATAGGCGTTCGAGCCAACCCTCTGCGCGGTTTCCTGTGCGTCGAGCAAACGGACCGGTGCGTTGCGCGCCTGCCATTGTGCTTCGCGCGCCTTCAGTTCTTCGAGACCGGCGGCGCCGACCGCGCAGTGCAAGGTGCCTTCGGGGCGCAGTTCGCAGGCGATGTCGTAGGCTTTGACGATATCGAACACGGCTGCCGGCGCGTCACCCAGCAGGGTCAGCAGGCGTTCGCCGTGGACGGCGCCCAGGACGTTTGGCAGTTCATCGGGCATGACCCACATGCCGGCATTGACCAGGCCGACGTTGCGTCCGGCGCCGCCAAAGCCTACCGGACCGGCTTCCAAGACCACTGCCTTGATGCCGTGCTTGGCCAGATGCAGCGCCGTGGACAGACCGGTATAGCCGCCACCGACAATGGCAACATCGGCGCACACATCACCGTTCAGCGGCGCCGTTGCGGGCGCTTCGGGCGCCGTCATGGCCCATAGTCCGTGTGTGGTGGCAGGTGTCGGCATTTATTCCAAATCGGTATGTTCAAATGCATAATACCCGCTATATTGGCCGCTTCCAGCGCTGTTTGTGCATCATGTCATTCTGAAATGGAATAATGTTAGGTCCGCGTCGTTTCCTGCCCAGCCTGTCCCACCTGCAAGCCTTCGAGGCGGCGGCGCGCACTGGCTCGGTCACAACGGCGGCGCGCGAACTGAACCTGACCCAGAGTGCGGTCAGCCGCCAGATCAAGGCCTTGGAAGACCAGCTTGAAGTCGAGCTGTTCCACCGTGAGCGCCAGACTATCCGCCTGACACCCGGCGGCGAAACCTACGCGCGTGAAGTGCGCGATGCCCTGCGCAAGATCGGCACAGCGTCGATGAACCTGCGCGCCAATCCGCACGGCGGGACCTTGAACCTGGCCATTTTGCCGACCTTTGGGACGCGTTGGCTGGCGCCTCGCCTGCCGGACTTCCTCAGGCGAAATCCGGGCATAACGCTGAACCTGACAACGCGGCTGACTGTCTTCGATTTTGCGCTCGAGCCGATGGATGCAGCCATCCATATCGGCTCTGGCCAATGGCGCGGGGCGGAAACCGTACTGCTGCGCCATGAGATCGTCGTGCCGGCGTGCAGTCCGGAACTGGCCGCGCAATACGATTTCGGGGCGCCTTCGGACCTGCGCCGCGCGCCGCTTTTGCACATCACCACCCGGCCGGACGCCTGGGAACGCTGGCTGCGGCAACATGATGTGCCCGACGAGCACGTGCACGGCATGTTGTTCGATCAGTTCGCGACCCTGGCCCAGGTGGCGCGATCGGGCCTCGGCGTGGCGCTTTTGCCGGTCTTTCTGATCGAAGACGAACTGCGCACCGGCCAACTGGTGCGCGCTATCGGAGACGGCGAGATGCAGAGCGCTGAGTCCTATTATCTCGCCTGGCCGCATGAGCGGGCGGCCCACCCGCCACTGGTGGCGTTTCGCGACTGGCTTTTGGCCCAGACGGCGGCGGATCGTTGACATTTTTGAGGAGAACACATGCGCGTCTATTCATCGGTCGATGTCATCGAAGCCCTGCCGTACAGCCGCCTCGTCGAGGACCTGCCGCGCCTGCTGACGCGCGCTGTCGAAGCGCCGCAGCGTCATAACCATACCATGCGACAGGCGGGTGAGCCCGACGCCTCGCTGCTGCTGATGCCGGCCTGGAACGCCAGTCTTGGCGGCATCAAGCTGGTCAATGTCACGCCAGGCAATGCGGCGCGGTCTCTGCCGGCGGTGACGGCCAGCTACCTGGTCTTTGACGCCATCACGGGTGAGCACAAGGCGCTGCTTGACGGTGGTGAACTGACGGCGCGGCGCACCGCAGCGGTTGCGGCGTTGTCGGCCGACCGACTGGCTGTGAAGTCGGCGCACCGCTTGCTGCTGATCGGCTCGGGCCGCATTGCGACGGAGTTGGCTTTTGCCTATCGGGCTGTGCGCGACATTCGTCATGTCGAGGTCTTTAGCCCGACACGCGGTAATGCCGAACGTCTGGTGCATCATCTGCGCAGTCACGGGTTTGATGCCGAGGTCTGCGGCGATCTCGAAGCCGGTGTGAATGCGGCTGATATCATTGCCTGCGCGACCCTAAGCAGCGAGCCGTTAGTGCTTGGCGCCTGGCTGAAGCCGGGCCAGCACGTCGCCTTGATCGGCGGCTACACGCCGGCCATGCGCGAAGCCGACGACGTCTGTATGAAGAACGCCGTCTGGATCGACGGTCCGGGGGCTTTGAGCGAAGCGGGCGATCTGATCGGCCCCGGAGTGACGTTGGAGAGTGTGCGCGGGACCTTGCGCGACCTGTGCGAGGTGGCGGCCGTCGAGGATCGCGAAGATCTTGTCACTGTGTTCAAAAGCGTCGGCGATGCGTCTCAGGACCTGGCGGCGGCGACCCTGGCGCTTGGGATGTAAACCACGGACAGGCACTGAAAGCCTCGCTTTGCGAGGCGGCACAGAAAAAGCACAGAAGTCCGAGCTTGAGCAGCTTGGCTTGACTGCGTGGCGACGATCAAAGTCGGTCCACAGATTACACAGATGGACTGCGCCCCATGTTTGAGACGACTAATCACGGACTCGGTTGATTAAATGGG
>CAMLPZ010000321.1 GCA_946482045.1 uncultured Asticcacaulis sp. | reverse complement strand
GCGCGGACCACGACCTTGTTGCGGCCGGACTGTTTGGCCTCATAAACGGCCTCGTCGGCGCGTTTAACAAAGGCTTCGGGCGAATCGCCAACGCCCTGGGATGTCGCCACGCCCACTGACACCGTGACATTCAGCGCCCGGCCATTGGCCAGGACAAACGGCGTATCGGCGACCTGCGCCCGCACACGCTCGGCGATGTGAGCGGCGTCAAGCGCTTCGGTTTCCGGCATCAGCACGACGAATTCCTCACCGCCAAAGCGGCAAGGCATGTCGATGGCGCGGACATTCAGGCCCAGCCGGCGGGCAAATTCCTTGAGCACCTCATCGCCGGCATCGTGGCCGTGCGTGTCGTTGACCTTCTTGAAGAAGTCGATGTCGAGCACCAGCAGCGACGGCGCCGCCCCGCCTTTGAAATGTCGCGCCATCAGAAGATTCAACTGATGATCAAGGAAGCGGCGGTTGTTCAGCCCGGTCAGCGGATCGGTCACCGCCAATTCCAGGCTGCGGTCGAGCGAATTGCGCAGGAAGTCACTATAGCGCTTGCGGCGGATCTGCGTGCGGGCGCGCGCCAGCATTTCCTGCATGTCGAGCGGCTTGGCGATGACGTCATTGACGCCCAGTTCCAGTGCCTTCAGCAGCCGGTCGCGGTCGTCGGGATTGATGATCCCCAACACCGGCCGCTGGCGCGTCGCTTCCTGAGACCGCAACTGCGCCACCCAGCGCAGCGGATCGAAGGTCTTAGCCGTCATGTTGAGCACGACCAGGTCGACACGGCCGCTTGACACCTGCAGCGCATGGGCCGGATCGGTCAGGTAGGCACAGCGGTGATCCTGGCCAAGCTGCAGCATCAGCCGCTCGGCCTGGCGCTCATTGTCATCGAGGATCAGCACATTGCCGGTCGCCGAGATATGGCGCTGCAATTGGTCCGAATCGCTCAGGCCCGCGCGGCGCGACGAAGCTTCACGCAGACGGATATCGTCAACCATCTGCTTAAGACGCACCAAGGCTTTCAGGCGGGCCATCAGCACCAGGTCATCGAAAGGCTTGGTAAGAAAATCGTCGGCGCCGGCTTCAAGGCCCGATAGACGGTCCTCGCGGCCGTCGAGCGCCGTCACCAGAATGATCGGGATATGCCGGGTTTCAGGATTGTCCTTGAGTTGGCGGCAGACTTCATAACCGTCGATGCCAGGCATCATGACGTCGAGCAGTATGATGTCAGGCTGGGATGCGATCGCGGTTTCAATCGCGCCCAGTCCATCGGCCGCTGTCAGGACCTCGTAATAGTCCGCTTCCAGCTTGGCCTGGAGCAGGCGCACATTGGCGGCAATGTCGTCAACGATCAGAACGCGCGCGGTCATAATCTAAACTCAGCCGAGATAGCGGCGAACCGTTTCCAGGAAATGCGTGACCGAGATCGGCTTGGAGATATAGGCCTCACAGCCGCCGTCACGAATACGTTCCTCGTCGCCCTTCATGGCGAAAGCCGTCACGGCCACTACGGGAATATGCGACAGTTCATCGTCTTCCTTCAGCCACTTGGTGACTTCGAGGCCGGAGATTTCGGGCAGCTGGATATCCATGAGGATCAGGTCCGGACGATGCTGGCGGGCAAGCGTCAGGGCCGACAGACCTTCACCGGTCTGAAGCGTCTCATAACCCTGCGCATCGAGCAGGTCATGGAAGAGCTTCATGTTCAGCTCATTGTCCTCGACAATGAGGACCTTCTTGTTGGTCATATCGACAACCTTTGTGCCCTCGAACATCTAAACCGCCACCTATGCAAGTGTCGAATCGGGGCGCAGCCGGATTCCGTAAGTCTTGTGAGAATGTTTAGCAGGGAGTCTCTTAAGGGCAGGTGAAGGGGAAGCTAACGAGAGGTAAAAATGCGTAGTTAATTCCTTAGCAAAACGTTAGTACATAAGGCTTTTTCACGTCCATTAGGGGTATGTTTACCGCTTCTCGACAAGGCGGCAGATTCGGCTATAAGCGTGCCCAACTCACAGCCTCAAAAAGGGGACCTTTCATGTCCAAATGCGAAGAGCGTCTGAGCGCGCTCGGCCTCAGCCTGCCGACCCCGACCTCCCCGGTCGCCAACTATGTGCCCTATGTCCGCACCGGCAACTACGTCCACATTTCCGGCCAGTTGTCGAACGACGGCTCGGGCCGCATCAAGGGGACGTTGGGCGTCGATGTCTCGATCGAAGAAGGCCAGGAAGCCGCGCGCCTGTGCGGGCTCAACCTGCTGGCGCAGATGAAAGCGGCCGCCGGCGGCGATCTCGACAATATCGTCCGCGTCGTCAAACTCAATGCATTCATCCAGGCCGGTCCGGACTTTTATGACATCCCGCAGGTCATCAACGGCTGCTCTGACCTGATGGTCGCAGTCCTCGGCGACGCCGGCCGCCATGCCCGCTCGGCCGTCGGCATGTACAAGATCCCGCTCGGTTTCGCCGTCGAGATCGATGCGTTTGTGGAAGTCGCCGATCGGCGCTAACCTTCGTCGCGTTACGGGGTGAAGGGGACCGCGTCCCCTTCAACTTCAAAGATAAAATCAGGGCAGCCCCTTTCAAGGGACTGCCCTGATTTATATCTAAGGCGAGGGGGCTCAGCCCCCTCGACCCCATAAGCCGACAGGGCTATTGTCGCCGCATGATCTCCCCCACCCTCTCCCTGCACGATCGGATCAGCGATATTGGTGAGGCCGCGTGGGACGCCTTGTTGCCGGATCAGAACCCGTTCACCACCTTCGCCTATCTCGAAGCCCTGGAAAGCACGGGCTGTGTCGGCGAAGAGTCGGGCTGGCAGCCGGCGCACCTGGCTTTACGCGATGGCGACGCCGTCATAGGCGTCATGCCGCTCTACATCAAATACCATTCGATGGGCGAATACGTCTTCGATCACGCCTGGGCGCGGGCCTATGAGCAGGCCGGCGGCCAGTATTACCCCAAGCTGCAATCGGCCATTCCGTTCACGCCCGTCACCGGCCCGCGCCTGCTGGCCCGCGATGCCGACACGCGCCGCATGCTGCTGGATGCCGCCATGCGCGTCTGCGACCAGAACCGCCTGTCATCACTGCACATCACCTTCCCGCTTGAAGACGAGTGGCTGAGCGCCGGCGAACAGAACATGCTGCTGCGCCAGGACCAGCAGTTCTGGTTCGACAATCCCGGCTATGGCAGCTTCGATGATTTCCTGACCGCCCTGTCGTCCAACCGCCGCAAGGTCATCCGCCGCGAACGGCGCGACGTCCAGGCGCAACTCTCGTTCAGACTATTGACCGGCAGTGACATCACCGAAACGCATCTCGACGAGATGTACGCCTTTATCCAGAACACCTATGACCGCAAATGGGGACAGCCCTATCTGACGCGCGCCTTCTTTTCGGTCGTGACCGAGCGGATGCGCGACCGCATCCTGCTCGTCTTTGCCTATGATGGCGGTCAGGCTGTCGCCGGCGCCATCAACTTTATCGGCGGCGACATATTATATGGCCGCCAATGGGGCACCACGGTCGATGTCCCCTTCCTGCATTTCGAAGTCTGCTACTACCAGGCCATGGACTACGCCATCACCCACGGCCTGAAGCGCGTCGAAGCGGGTACCCAGGGCGAGCATAAGCTGATGCGCGGCTACCTGCCCCACCCGGTCTATTCGGCCCATTATATTCGCGATGCCCGTCTGCGCCGTCCGGTCGCCGACTACCTGGAACGCGAGCGCGTCGCCGTGGTCGAACAGATGGAGTTGATGGAGGCCGAAGCGTCGCCATTCAAAAAGGTTGAATAAGGGCGTATAATCGCCAAATGGAGACGCGCTACCGCACCTATTCGGCCTTCTTTGACTTCTACCTTAGCGAACACCGCCGGCCGCTGACCCGCGCCCTGCATTATGTCGGATCAGGCTGCGGTATCGCGGCACTGGTTGCGACCATATGGACGGGCAATCCGCTCTGGATTTTGGCGGGACTACTGGCCGGATACAGCTGCGCCTGGATCGGCCACTTCTTCGTCGAGCACAACAGACCCGCGACCTTCAAATATCCGCTGTGGTCGTTCATCGGCGACTATCATATGTTCTTCCTGTGGCTCACCGGGCAGTTGGGCAAACGAATGGCCCGCGTCACAGGTTCCTGAACCAGGTATCGAGGCTGCGCGCCTGGGCCCGCATCGATGCCGCGCGCTGGGCAGCCTCTTCGTCGCGGCCCCAGGTTTCGCTTTGGAAGTCTTCCCCGACGCGCGACGCCTCAAAAGCCGCCTCGCCGGAAAGCCGCCCCT
>CAMLPZ010000320.1 GCA_946482045.1 uncultured Asticcacaulis sp. | reverse complement strand
TGCAGTCGCGCGATGACGTCGGGCAGGCGTTGCCGCGGCAGGACGGCGGTCTGGATCGGCTGACGGCCAGCCGGCTTTTCATCGAGGATACTGAGATCGGCCTCGCCATATTGGGTGAGGGCGAGCGTCCGCGGGATAGGCGTCGCGGACATCGACAGATAATGGACGGCATCGCCCTTGGAAAACAGCTTCTGGCGCTGACCGACTCCAAACCGATGCTGTTCATCGATAACAGCCAGTTGCAGGGCGTGAAAGTTGACGCCTTCCTGGAAGACGGCGTGGGTTCCGAAAACGACGGCCGCTTCACCAGATTCCACGACGGCGCGCTTTGCGGCGCGGTCCTTCGGCCGGTCGCGGCCGGTCATGATCACGGAGGAAATGCCGAGACCATCCAGAATTTCCTTGGATTTTTCATAATGCTGCCGTGCCAGTATCTCGGTCGGCGCCATCATGACGCTCTGAAAGCCGGATTCGGCCATGTCAATCATCGCTATCAGCGCTACCAGCGTCTTGCCGGCGCCGACATCGCCCTGGATCAGACGGTTCATGCGGTGCCCAGAGCGCAGATCGGCGCGAATATCCTCGATGGCGCGTTCCTGGGCGCCGGTCAAAGCAAAGGGCAGGGTCCTCAACGCCCGATCCGACCATTCCCGTGCCTCGACAACACGCGCCGGCTGGGCTTGGCGATAAGACTTGCGCGCCTTTAGTGCCAACTGATGTGCCAACGCTTCATCATAGGCGAGGCGTTGCCGGGGCAGGGCGTCGGGCGACAGATCAAGCTCGCTTTGCGGGGTATGACTTGCCTCTAACGATTCATGAAAGGTCGGCCATAAATGCTTGTTTCGTAAACCGATATCGATCCATTCCGGAAGTTCCGGAATGGTGGTCATGGCCGACTGGATCAACTTACGCACGGTCCGCGAGGAGATCTCGAGCGTCGCCGGATAAACAGGCTCGCACAGCGGAATTTCGTCCTTGCGCGCCTCATCGACGATATAGTCGGGGTGGGCCATCTGCAGGTTGCCGCCAAAGGCCTCCACCTTGCCCGAAACAAAGCGGCGCTCGCCGATCGGGTGCTGTTTTTCGAAGCCGCGGATAGAATGGAAGTAGACGAGGGTGAGGCGGCCGAAATCGTCGAAAGTGTCGATGCGTTGCGGTCCCTTGGCCGCGCTGCGAAAGCCGGCCATGGTGACTTCCATCGTCTGCACCTCGCCAACCCGCGCCGTGGCGGTGGTCGTCAAAGGCCGGCGAATGACACCGGACGGCAACAAAAACACCAGATCGCGCACGTGTTCACCGGCGTGCTGCGCCAGGATCGGCGCGATCTTGGGGCCGACACCTTTGACGGTGCCGACGCCGGCAAAATAGGGGAATAAAATTTCCGGACGCATGGGCTTATCAAGCACCAAAAATGCTTTATGAGAAGCCCGGCCAGCGTTGTTTGCGATATAGTTTTGAGGACAGTTCCATGGATGAGACCGAAGCCCGCGAGGCCAGACGCCGCAAACTGTCCTTCCGCGCGTGGCGCCGCGGCTTTAAGGAGGCCGACATCATCCTGGGCAACTTCGCTGATGAAGCCCTGCCCAACATGTCAGACGCCGATATGGATGTGTTCGAAGTCCTCTTGGAAGTACCCGATCAGGACCTATATGGCTGGATAATCGAACGCGACCCGGCGCCTGCAGAGCACCAGTCGGAAATTATGAACCGACTCAATATCTTCTATAAGACAGCTTACAAACACGTACTGTAATTCCGACATGACGGTCTTCTCCCACATTTCCGACTCCGACACAGCCTTGACGCTTTCGGGCGTGCCCGAAGGCTTTGACGCGCTGGTTACCGCCGACCTGGCGCGCCGCGAAGCCGTCAGCGTCTTCGTCGCCCGCGATTTTGGCCGCATGACTGCCGTCACCGAGGCCTTGCGGTTCTTCGCGCCGGAGCTGGACATCTTGCCGTTCCCGGCTTGGGACTGCCTGCCTTACGATCGCATGAGCCCGACGCCGGGTATCGTCGCCCAGCGCATGTACGCCCTGGCGCGCCTGGCGGGCTACAAGACGAAAAAGCCCGAAAAACTGGTCCTGGTGCTGACCACCGCTGCGGCCATGGTTCAGAAGATTCCGCCGCAAGCCGTTGTGCGCGAAGGCTATTTGTCTCTCAAGCCCGGCCAGACCCAGGATATCGAAAAGCTTGAGGCCTATTTCCAGGGGCAGGGTTATACACGCGTCTCAACCGTATCCGAACGCGGCGAATTTGCCGTGCGCGGCGGCCTGCTCGACGTCTTTTCGCCATCGTCCGAAGAGCCCGTGCGCCTCGACTTCTTCGGTGACAGCCTCGAATCGATTCGCAGCTTCGATCCGGAAACCCAGCGCTCGCTGAAACAGATCCCATCGCTCGACTTCACCGCCGTGTCGGAAATCCGTGTTGACGAGGCCGGCATTTCACGCTTCCGCCAGCAGTATCTCGAAACCTTTGGTGCGCCTGGCGACGATCCGCTCTATGCCGCATTGTCCGCCGGCATCCGCCGGCAAGGCATCGAACACCTGCTGCCGCTGTTCTACGACCATCTCGACAGCGTCTTCGACTATCTGCCCGAACGCACCCTGATCATGCTCGACGCCTTGACCGACAATGCGGTGGCCGAGCGCGAAGCGACGATCCAGGACGCCTACGAGCTGCGCGCCGAAGCGGCAAAAGAGAAGGGTGGCGGTGGTTATCGGGCCCTCCCACCCAAACGCCTCTATCTCGACGACGCCGATTGGAAGGGCGCGCTGGCCGATCATCGCACACGCCGTTTCGAGCCATTCGAGGCGGAAGGCAAGGCCGTCGTCGATCTTGGCGGCCGGGCCGGGCGCAACTTTTCACAGGAACGGCTGCTCGATTCCACCAACCTGTTTACCGCCGTCACCGACCACGCCAAGGCCTTGTCCAAGCAAGGCAAGCGCGTCCTGTTCGCCTCATGGAGCGACGGTTCGTCCGAGCGCCTGGGCCAGATGCTCGACGACCACGGCATGGGCAAGCTGCGCCTGGCGACATCATGGGAGGACGCCCAGAGCTTTGGCGTCGGCGGTACCAAGGCCAAGCCGGTGCAGCGCGCCGTCCTGCCGCTCGATCATGGCTTCGAAACCGAATCCATGGCAGTCATTTCCGAGACCGATATCCTTGGCGACAGGTTAGCCCGTCCGCGTAAACGCCGGCGTGCGCAGAACTTTTTGGCCGAAGCGTCCGCGCTTACACCTGGCGATCTGGTCGTGCACATCGAGCACGGCATCGGCCGCTATGATGGACTGAAAACGCTCGATGTCGCCGGCGCGCCGCACGACTGCCTCGACCTGCAGTACGCCAATGACGCCAAGCTTTACTTACCCGTAGAAAACATCGACCTTCTGACCCGCTATGGCGCCGACAGCGACAGTGCGCAACTTGACCGCCTGGGCTCAGCCAGCTGGCAGTCGCGCAAGGCCAAGGCCAAGCAGCGCCTGCGCGAAATGGCCGATGGCCTGATCCAGCTGGCGGCGGCGCGCGCGCTTCGCGAAGGCACGCGCATCGATCCGCCATCGGGGCTCTACGACGAATTCTGCGCCCAGTTCCCTTACGAGGAAACCGACGACCAACTCAACGCCATCGCCGACGTCCTCGAAGACCTCGGCAAGGGCCAGCCGATGGACCGGCTCATCTGCGGCGATGTCGGGTTCGGCAAGACCGAAGTCGCCCTACGCGCCGCCTTTGTCGTCGCCATGTCGGGTCAACAGGTGGCGATCGTCTGTCCGACCACGCTTCTGGCGCGCCAGCACTTCAAGACCTTCAGCCAGCGGTTCCAGGGCTGGCCGGTGCGTGTCCGCCAATTGTCGCGCCTGGTCGGCCGCAAGGACGCCGATGAGACGCGTGAAGGCCTGAAAAAGGGCGAGGTCGAGATCGTCATCGGCACACACGCCCTGCTGTCCGAACAGGTGGCATTCAAGGAGCTGGGCCTCGTCATTGTCGACGAAGAGCAGCACTTCGGCGTCAAGCACAAGGAAAAGCTCAAGACTTTCCGCGCCGACGTCCACATGCTGGCCCTGTCGGCGACGCCGATCCCGCGCACCCTGCAGATGGCGCTGTCGGGCATCCGCGACATGTCGATCATTGCCACGCCGCCGGTCGACCGCATCGCCGTGCGCACCTATGTCCTGCCGTATGATCCCGTGGCTCTCCGTGAAGCCCTTCTGCGTGAGAAGTATCGTGGCGGCCAGGCCTATTATGTCGTGCCGCGTCTGTCGGACCTGCC
Source organism: uncultured Asticcacaulis sp. (assembly GCA_946482045.1). Next base: position 11 of record CAMLPZ010000320.1, on the reverse strand, counting down.
GGACATCGAGA
>CAMLPZ010000319.1 GCA_946482045.1 uncultured Asticcacaulis sp. | reverse complement strand
CCGCTGGGCGCTGGAGGAGGCGGGGCTGCCCTATAATGTGCGCCTCGTGACGCTGGGGCCCGAGCAGCGCTCGCCCGAACACCTGGCGCGCCAGCCCTTCGGCCAGGCACCGGCCATCGAGGAGGACGGCCTGACCCTATTCGAAAGCGGCGCCATCGCGCTCTATATCGCGGAAAAGTCCGAGGCCCTGATGCCGCGCGACACCATCGGCCGCATGCGCGCCACCGCCTGGGTGTTCGCCGCGCTGAACTCGGTCGAAACGGCCGTGCAGCAGATGGGCGAGATCACCTTCTTCCATAAGGACGAGGCGTGGACAAAGGAGCGACTGCCGCAGGTCGAAAAGTTCACGCGGCAACGCCTGGCCTCGGTCGAGCAGGCCCTGGGCGACCGCGACTATCTCGAAGGCCGTTTCACGGTCGGCGACCTGATGATGGCTGACGTCCTGCGCATCATCGACGACACGCACCTGATCGACGGCTTTCCGAAAGTGAAGGCCTACAAGGAACGCTGCGAAGCCCGCCCGGCCTTCCAGCGCGCCATGACGGCGCAACTGGAAGGCTTCAGGCAGGCGGCGTGACCTACATCTTGTCGACCATCTCCTCGTGCGCCTTCAGGGTCGGCAGGGTTTCGGCGGCGAAGGCCTTGAGCGCGGCGTCATCGCCATTGTTGGCGTAGGAGTCGAACAGGCTGACGGCCTCGTCATGGGCGTCCTGCTGGGCGTCGATATAGGCCTTGTCGAAGTCCTCGCCGGTCTTGCCCTTCAGGTCGTCGAGCTTGGCCTGGTGGGCGGCATCCAGCTTTTCGGCCGGCGGCGTGACGCCCGTGGCCTTGCCGACAGCGGCCTTGAAGGCCGTGCCGGCCTTGGTGTGGTCGGTGATCATCTTGTTGGCGAAGGCCAGGACGTCCTTGTTCTTCGACGTCTTGACCGCCAGCTTGCTCGTTTCGATTTCGAACAGGTTGGCGACCGCGGCCTTGTCGGCGAACTGCTGCGGCGTGTCGCGGGTGACAGCGTCGGCGATGGCGCTGCCCGCGGTGTTGGCCGCGGCGCCCGCATCGGCCGCGACGCTTTCGGTGGCGTTGCCGGCTTCATTCTGCTCCGCCTTGGAGCAGGCGCTAAGGCCGCCCAGCAGGACGAGGGTGGAGAGGGAGGCCGCGGCCATGAGGGATTTGCCGGTGGTGCGCATAACGTCTTCCTGAGAAAGTTGTGAAGGTGAGAGATGCTAGCGGCCCGCCTATAAATTCGCGCCCGCCTGAAATGCCGGATTTGTAAAAAAGCGATGGCATGGAGGCACGATGGTCAGTGTGACTATCAGTTCGCTTGCCGGCTTTTCGAGTCGGCCAGGAGCGCTTCGAGCGCCTCGCGCTGTATATCGCCGACGGGCAGGGCGGTCAGGTCGTCGGTCTTAAGGCGCGCTTTCAACTCGGCCAGGACACGGCCGTTGGCGTAGGCATGCGAATCTTCCGGGTTCTGGCCGACGGCGCTGGCAAAACCCCTTAGCAACATCGGCGAGATGCGCTCGGCATAATGCAACTCAACCAGCTTGGCGCGGTATTCCAGCTCCCATGGCTTCAGCCCCGGGAAGCGGCTGTAGTCCGAAAAATGCTGGGTTTCGTGGCCGAGAAAGCTTAAGCGGAACAGCTCGTCGTCCAGCGAAGGGTAGGCGGGTACGACGGCATAAAGCCCTTCAGGCTTCGCCCAGCCGCCGGTGCCGATCCTGTCGCATGACAGATACCGCGTCCAGCCCATGCTCTTGAACGTGTTCAAATAGGTAATGGAGACATTGAACGCGCCTTCCGGCAGGGTCACGTCTCGCTGTTCGGTCTTGGCGGATGTCCAGATCATCAGTTCCCGCAGACGGCCGGTGCGGCCCATAAGCACGCCATAACCCTTGGCCTTGAACCTGGCCTCGATCGCGGCTTCTACCTTGTCCCAATCCGCGTCCTTCGGCAGGCCGTAGTCCGCCGCCAATCCGGCACGCAAGGCCTCTTCGGCGGGTTCCGCAGACTGCTGGCCCATCGCCACCGCTTGCCAGTAATGCCGGTAAGCCTTTAGGGTGTCGTGAGCATCCGTCAAATGATGCGGCGACGGGACCGGCGCCGTCAACCGACCGGCTATGCAGGTCGCCAGGGTCCTCTGATCTGCGGGCAGGTCTGCCACATTGATGGAAGCGATCAGCTTTTGCGCCGTTGTCCCGTCAGCCTGCGAAATCGCCCCCAGCGCCTGCCGCAGCGTCGCCTTGGCCACCGCATCAGGCGCTTCTGCGGCATGACCCGGCACCGAAGCCATGAGAATGAGGGCGAGAGCCGCGCCAAACAGTCTGGTCAAGGAACACCTCTTTTCATATGCAAGCCGTTGCCGTGTCGCTTGCATTCCGCACCCGAGGTGCCGCCGCCACGACCATCATAGGTCGTATCCGGCGCAACCTGTCAATATGGCCGCGGCCTTGCTGACAAACGGCCTGTGGGTTAGTCTGCGGCCATGCAAAGACTGCTGTTTATCTGCTCGGCGAACAAGCTACGCTCGCCCACCGCCGAACAGGTGTTTTCGGAATATCCCGATATCGAAGCCACCTCGGCCGGGCTCAACCACGATGCCGCCGATCCGCTGACGGCCGAACACCTGGAAGATATCGACATCGTCTTTGTCATGGAACGCACGCACCGCACCAAGCTGAGCAAGACATTCAGGCCGCACCTGAAGTCGGCGCGGGTCATCTGCCTGAACATTCCCGACGAGTTCGAATACATGCAGCCGGAACTGATCACCCTCCTGAAGGCGCGCGTGACGCCCCATCTGCGGTGAGTGGCGCTGCCATCGAATTGACTGCGACGACGGTGATATAGTCTTGCACCAATGTTTGTATAGAATATTTCTATACATTAGTGTATGTTGCATAGAAAAAGGACCTGTCCGATGCCGCAGCCTCATACCCCTGAACCGGTTTCGATCAACATCCGGGCCAAAGCGTCACAACGCGACTTGATCGATCAGGCCGCTGAACGGCTGGGCCGCAGCCGGTCGGATTTCATGCTGGAGGCGGCAACCCGGCGCGCCGAGGACGTCCTGCTCGATCAGACCTTTTTTGCACTCGATGCGGATGCGTTTGCACGGTTCCAGGCCATGCTCGATGCGCCGCCCCAGCCCAATGAGCGCCTGCGCCGTTTCCTGAATGAAAAGTCGCCTTGGGATAAGGCATGAAGCTCGAAGAGCTGACGCCACCCGCGCCGATCACATCGGACCACAACATCGCTGATTTCCATTCCGGCGTCGCTTCGCTCGACGAATGGCTGCAAAAACGCGCGTTAAAGAACGAACACGCCTCCGCATCGCGAACCTACGTCACGTGTGAAGGCGCTCGCGTGGTCGGATATTACTGTCTTTCTGCGGGCGCGATCGCACTGTCGGATGCGCCGAAGAAGATGGCGCGTAACATGCCTGACCCGATCCCGGTTCTGGTCCTGGGAAGATTGGCTATTGATCTCGCCTGGCAGAACAAGGGGCTTGGCAAGGCCTTGCTTTTGGATGCCACGAGACGCGTGCTGAAAGCCGGTGAAATCGCGGGCGTTACCGCCTTGCTCGTCCACGCACTGTCGGAGGAGGCTCGCCGGTTCTACTTGTCGCGCGGCTTTCTGGAATCGCCGGTGCAGCCAATGACGCTGTTCATGCGCCTGCTGGACGCGAGAGCATTGCTTTCCCCATCCGCCCCCTAGCCAATCAGACATTCCCCCTGTAGTCTTCCTTCATGCGAATAATTCTCATGCTGACGGGACTTTTGTGCGTGGGGCTAGGCATTGTCGGCATGTTCGTGCCGGTCATGCCGACCGTCGTCTTCTTCCTGATCGCCGCCGTCCTTTTCGCCAAGTCGAACCCGGCGTGGGAAGCCAGGATCATGAACCACCCAAAGCTCGGCCCGCCCATCAAGGCCTTTCGCGAGCGCGGCGCCATCGGCAGGCGCGCCAAGATCGCCGCCGTCAGCGCCATGACGGTTTCGTCCGTTGTTTCGTTCTTCCTGTTGCGCGGCGTGTGGGCCTATGTCCCGGGCGCGGTCTGCGCCCTGTGCGCCATCTTCATCCTGACGCGGCCGTCCGAATGAAGGAGATGCTGCGCACCAACAATCCTGTCCTGATCTCGTTCGTCGAGTCGCTGCTGAAAGAGCTCAACATCCGCTATTTCGTCGCCGATCAGGCGGTGAGCGCCGCCGAAGGCTCGATCGGCCTGTTTCCGCGCCGCATCCTGGTGGCGCCCGAGGACTTCGCCAAGGCGCGCGACCTTCTGATCGACGCGGGATTGGAGGCGGATCTGCGGCCCTTGCAGAATGACGGTTTCTGGGACGA
>CAMLPZ010000318.1 GCA_946482045.1 uncultured Asticcacaulis sp. | reverse complement strand
GGTTAGGGTGAGAGTAAAGAAAGAGCCGGTGCTGGTGACAGCGCCGGCTTTTTTGTTCTCAAGACTTCCGTTTGTCGCGCCGGAAGGGATAGGCGAACTGCGCCAGCCAGCCCTTGGGTACCGGATGGCCGCCAATGCCGTAGCCCGATGGCCACTTGTCGCCCGGCAGGTAATGCGTGCCGAACAGGCGGTCGATCCACGGGAAGTGAACGGCGAAATTGACGTCGATCGCTTCCTTCTCGATGCCGTGGTGCCAGTGATGAAAGCGCGGCGTCACAAAAAACGGCGCGATCCAGCGGTCGTCGAAGCGGATATTGGCGTGGACGAAGGCCGAGACCAGATAAATGAAGAAGATATAGCCGTAGAGGGCGTTTTCTTCGAAGCCCAGCGCATAGAGCGGAATAATGGTCACGCCGCGCAGGGCCAGGATTTCAAACAGGTGCATGCGCGATCCGGCCATCCAGTCCATGGCCTGGGCCGAATGGTGGACGGCGTGGAAGCGCCACAGGAAGGGCACGCTGTGGAACAGGCGGTGAAAGCCGTACTGCATCAGGTCGGCGATCAGCATCAGCTCGATGAACTGCACGACATAGGGCTGGGACGCCACCGCATCGCGCAGCGGCTGCCATAGTGCAGCGTGCTCCAGCACCGCCATCGACGGCGCCAGCGAGATGAAGGCCATGACCTGGATCAGCAGGCTGGAAATCAGGAAATAGAGCAGGTCCTCGCGCCATTCGTAGCGGAACAAGGGTTGCGGCCGGTCACCGCTGAACAGCTTTTCCAGCGGCACGAACAGCAGGCCCTTCATCAGCAGGTTCAGCACGAACCAGTCTACGCCGAAATTGATACCTTCTCCAGGGATGGTCTGCGCGCCTATGGCGCCAAGCGTCATGGTCAGCAGCACCAGGGCGATGGCACTGAAGCCCAGGATTTTGTTGCGGCGTAAGGTCAGGTTGAGGCACGCCAGGGCGAAAGCGATAAATGCCATGACCTGCACGCCAACCATATAGAAGGGGCTAGTATGGACGCGTTTCAGGTCCTCGACCGAAAACCACGCGGGGTATTGGTGGGCCAGCAGCATGAGCAGCGCCGATCCGCCAAGCACTAAAGCCAGCATACCGCTTAGCCAACCCGATCCGAATGTTCGTTGTTCGGCTTCGGCTTCGAGATCGTTGCGAATGGCCAGACGCAGCTTGCTGAGCATGGTATCCCCTTGTTTGGTTTCACCCTGCATAACGAAGATACCCTAACGTCAGGTTTCATCTGGTGGTGGGCAGACCGATCAAGAGCAACTAAAATATCCTCCGTTGTCGATTCCGGCCGCCGCCGTTCGTTGATCCAGCGTGAAGGGGATTTCACCATGCACTATGCCATTCTCTGCTATGACTCCGAGGACGTCATCAGCGGCTGGTCCGAGGAAAAGGACGCCGAGGTCATGCGCAGTCTTGGGCTGGTCAACGCGCGCCTGAGCGCCGAAGGCAAGATGGGTCCAGTGGCGCGGCTGATGCCAACTACTGCGGCCGTAACCCTGCGCAAGGGCCGCGACACGACCGTTATCGACGGCCCGTTCGCCGAAACCAAGGAGCAACTGCTGGGTTTCTATACCGTCGAATGCGATACGCTGGATGAGGCTGTGGATATTGCCAGGGAACTGGCAGGCGCGTCCGGGTCGGCCGGCTGTTTCGAGGTGCGGCCGATGATGGTCTTCATTCCGGACAGCCGCGTGCCTGCTGACGGAAAGGTGTCGTCGAATCATTAGAAGAGGGCGGACCGTCCGTCCTTCGGATGTAGAAACAGTGAGAGGAGCCAGAACATGGACAAAGACCTTTACCGGGGCGTCATTCCCTATCTCAACGTCGTTGGCGGCGCGGAGGCCGTCGATTTCTACAAGAAGGCGTTCGCTGCCGAGGAGATCGACCGCAAGCCGGCCGACGACGGCAAACGCCTGATGCACTGTCACCTTAAGATCCATGACGGTTCGCTGATGCTTTCGGATGTCTTTCCGGAGTGGGGTTACGACCACCAGCCGTCGCACAGCTTTACCATGATGCTGGTCGTCGACGACGCGGACCTATGGTGGAATCGCGCTGTCGAGGCCGGATGTGAGGTCGTCTCGGAACTGAAAGTCGAGTTCTGGGGCGACCGCTTCGGCTTGGTGCGCGATCCTTATGGCGTTCATTGGGGCGTCAATGAACCCGCCAAAGAGAAGTAGTCTTACCTGAGGTTGTTCGTGCGGTGCAGCCTTGTAAAAACAAGGCTTCCAATTACTCCGGCGGGAAAGACTTTTATGTCAAAGCCTTGTCCTGCCGGGGGTTTATTGTGCGCTGCACGCCGGGCACAGACGATATTTTTGTGCGTGATATCGTTATCACGCTTTAATTTTTATCCAACCCCTTGATCCCTATTCATTTTTCGATCAATGTCGCTTTGTCTGGAGATTCACTTGTTGGGGGATACAGCAATGCTGAAATCTGAACTGATCGAACGCCTGGCATCTGAATATCCGCACCTGACGCAAAAAGACGTCGAGCGCGCTGTAAACCTTATTTTTGAATCGATGATAGGCACCCTGGAAAAGGGTGGCCGCGTTGAATTGCGAGGCTTCGGCGCTCTGTCGGTGCGCTCCAGGCCCGCGCGCGCCGGCCGCAACCCGCGCACCGGTGAGTCGGTCAAGGTGCCGGCCAAGCATGTGCCCTTCTTCAAGAGCGGCAAGGAATTGCGCGAGCGTCTAAACCTTAGCGGTGACGACAACGCGGCCGAGTGAGTTTGCGCAAAAGACGGCTGGGCGTAGATCAAAGCGCACAAATGTTTTTCTCTTAAATATATATGCGAACAATGGTTAGATCGATGACGATTCTCGATGAATCGTCCTCTGATTTATCTCCGGCCGGAAGGAACCGTCCATGAGCATTGTGTCCGAATTCAAAACTTTCCTGATGCGCGGCAACGTCATCGACCTGGCGGTCGGCGTTGTCATCGGCGGCGCCTTCGGCAAGATCGTCACTTCGCTGGTCGAAAACATCATCATGCCGCCGATCGGCGTGATTACCGGTGGCGTCGACTTCTCCGACCTCAAATTCGTCCTGGTGCCGGCCGATCCGGTGACCAAGACTGCCGAGGCGGCCATCTCCTACGGCATCTTCATCAATACGCTGATCCAGTTTCTGATCATCGGCACCGCCATCTTCATGGTGGTCAAGGCGATCAATAAGCTGATGCCGCCGCCCCCTCCGCCGCCACCCGCCAATACCCCCAGCCAGGAAGAGTTGCTGGCCGGCATCCTGGCCGAGCTGAAGAAGCAAAATAATAAGTGACTCTTGTGTGCGAACTGAGGGACGCCTAGACCATGCTGCGTTTTCAAGAAAACGCAGCATGGTCTAGGTTTTTTAGTGGTCGCATGCTTGGCACGAAAAACCGGTTTCCACTTTTTCGCCGCATGCTCTAAACAGTGTCCTTCCTTCGACAGGCAGCATTACGTGTCACAGCCTCCGGTGTCCGGCCCTGAACCCGCTTCGGTGCCAAAAAAGTCTTCGGGTCTCATCAAGAATTCGCTGATCAACAGCGGCTTCACGCTCATCAGCCGTTTTCTCGGCATGGCCCGGGACCTGGTCATCACCGCCGTGCTTGGGGCATCCGGCAATATCGCCGCCGACGCCTACAATACGGCGCTCAGCTTCCCCAATGTCTTCCGCCGCATCTTTGCCGAAGGCGCGTTTACGGCCGCCTTCGTGCCGTCCTATTCGGCCGTGCTGGAACAGGAAGGGCCTGAGGCCGCCGACAGGCTGGCGCGCGACGCGCTGGCGACCCTGTGCTGCATGACGCTGGTGGTGACGGTCCTGGCCCAGCTGACCATGCCGTGGCTGATGCAGTACATCATCCGGCCGGGCTATGTGGACACGCCCGAAAAGTTCAAGCTGACCGTCGTCCTGACCCAGGTTGCCATGCCTTATCTGCCGTGCATGGCCATAGTCGCGCTGCTGTCGGGCGTGCTGAATGCGCGTGGCCGCTTCATCGTGTCCGCCGCCGTGCCGACCTTGCTCAACATCATAATGTTGATCATCGTCTGGCCGCAAAAGGACCCGATCTCAGGCGCCTGGGCCGGCGCGATCGGCATTCTGATCGCGGGTATCGCCCAGGCCGGGCTCTTGATATGGGGGGTACGTCGCGTCGGTGCGCGCATCGGGCTCAATGTCGTTCCGCGCCTGACGCCCGACGTGCGCAAGCTGCTGTGGCTGGCCATACCGGGTGCACTGGCGGCGTCGGCAACGCAGATCAACGTACTGGTCTCGGGCTTTTTTGCCTCGGCCGTCGACGGCGCCGTGTCGTGGCTGTCGGTCGCCGACCGTCTCTATCAGCTGCCACTCGGCA
>CAMLPZ010000317.1 GCA_946482045.1 uncultured Asticcacaulis sp. | reverse complement strand
CCATGTATGAACTGCATATCGGCAACAAGAACTATTCGTCCTGGTCGCTGCGGCCGTGGGTGCTCCTGAAGACGCTGGGCATTCCCTTCACCGAACGCCAGCACTATTTCGGCGAAGGCCCGGGCTTCTCGACCTTTTCGCCAACCGCCCTCGTCCCCGCCCTGGTCGACGGAGCGACCACCGTGTGGGACTCGCTTGCCATTGCCGAATATGTTTACGAAGCGTACCCCGCCGTGTGGCCGGCCAACAAAGCCGCGCGCGCCTTTGCCCGGTCTGCGGCGGCGGAAATGCACTCCGGCTTCTCGGCGCTGCGCAATATCTGCTCGATGAGCGTCGGCATTCGCGTCAAGCTCAACGACACGCCGCCGGCGCTCATGCGCGATCTGGCCCGCATCGATGCATTGTGGACCACTGGCCTCACCAATTTCGGCGGACCTTACCTTGCGGGAGATGCCTTCACGGCCGTGGATGCCTTCTTCGCGCCGGTCGCCTTCCGCATCCAGACCTACGGCGCCGGCTTCGAACTGAGCCACACGGCGCGCGCCTATATCGACCGCATGCTGGCCCTGCCCGCCATGATCGAATGGTACGAAGGCGGCTTGGCCGAAACCCAGCGCGACCTGCCGCACGAAGCCGAGATCGAAGCCTCTGGTGAAATAATCGCTGACTTCCGCGCGAAATAACGCCGGCAGGCTTGCGCGGAAATATCATACAAATTAAGCTCCCTGTAATCGATAACAAAACGACCAGGGATCCCGAACCATGTCGCTGCCTATTCCACGCGTGAGCCTTCTTGCCATTGCCGCCGCCTTGTCAGCCGGCGTAGCCCAGGCCGCCACCAAGACCGTGTCCTCGCCTGACGGCCGCATTCAGGTCATTGTCGAATATGGCGACAATGGCGTAACCTATGCTGTCAGCCGCGACGGCAAGGCGATCATTTCGCCATCGTCCCTGGGCCTGCGTACCGACAAGGGCGCTTTGGGCCAGGGCCCGCAAACACTCGAAAACGCCGCCGACCGGTCGGTCAACGAGACCTTTCAACTGGTCGTCGGCAAGACGAAGGACGTCGCGGACCGCTATAACGAAAGCACCCTGACTTTTGCTCAAGATGGCGCCACGCCGTTGACCTATTCGGTCGTCGTGCGCGCTTACGACAGCGGCGCGGCCGTGCGCTACGCGTTCGATGCCAAGAGCGGACTGGGCTCAGATGTCGCCGTGACCGAGGAGTCGACGCGCTACATGTTCGCCGCCGACTACGACTGCTGGGGCCTCAACCTCGGCCGGTTCAACAGCAGTCACGAAGGCGAGTTTGACAAGATCAAGACCTCGCAGATCCGGGTGCACAACCTCTTCGACTACCCGCTGGTGTGTAAGACCGGCGAAGGCACGACCACCTTTGCGCTCGCCGAAGCCGATGTCGAGAACTATCCGGCCTCCCTGCTCTCACGGATCGGCGGCGGTGACAATGACCGGGGCGTCCAGGTGATCACCGCGCCCCGTCCCGACAACGATCCGGGCGCCCGTCAGCGCTTTATCGCCGCGAAACTGACCCTGACGAATGACGCCTTCCAGACGCCATGGCGCGTCGTCATGATCGGCGATACCCCCGGCGCCTTGACTGCCTCGACCCTGATCCCGCAACTGGCGGCCCCTTCGCGCATCAAGGACACGTCGTGGATCAAGCCCGGCAAGGCCGCCTGGGACTGGTGGAACGGCTGGTCAGTCAACACTCCCAATCCCGGCGTCAACACGGAAAGCTACAAGGCCTATATCGACTTCGCCAAGGAGGCCGGGCTTGAATATATCCTGATCGACGAGGGTTGGTCGGTGGGCAGCTCGACCGAAGCCAATCCAAATGCCGACCTGACCATGGCCAAGCCGGAAATGGACATGCCCGCCATCGTCAAGTACGCGAAGGATCGCGGCATCGGCGTCTGGGTGTGGGCGCAGTGGCAGCAGCTCGATCAGCAGATGGACGCCGCGCTCGACCAGTTTCAGGCCTGGGGCCTGAAGGGCGTCAAGGTCGACTTCATGGACCGCAGCGACCAGGCGATTGTTGATTATTATCACAAGCTGCTTGGCAAGGCCGCCGACCGCAAGCTGATGATCGACCTGCACGGGGCGTTCGCGCCGACCGGCCTGAACCGAACCTATCCCAATTACATGACCCAGGAAGGCGTCATGGGCGCCGAGTACAACAAGTGGTCCAAGCGCGTCACCGCCACCCACAATGTCACCCTGCCCTATACGCGGATGATCCTGGGGCCCATCGACTACACGCCGGGCGGTTTCCGTTCTGTGAAGCCTTCGGAATTTTCGCCGCGCAGCAAGGACCCGTTTGTCCAGACGACGCGCGGCCAGGCCGTCGCCATGTATGTCGTCTATGACTCGCCTTTCAACATGCTTGCGGATAGTCCGGGGGCCTATAAAAAGCCTGACGGGTCATGGGCCGACGGCGCGCAATTTATCGCCAAGACGCCGGTGACCTGGGACGAAACCCGCGTTCTGTCGGGCGATATCGGCCAGTCCATCGTCATGGCCCGCCGGTCGGGCGACACATGGTATGTAGGCGCCATGACCAATGAGGACGGCCGCACGGTCACCGTGCCGCTCAGCTTCCTCAAGGCCGGCAATTACAAGGCGTCTCTCCTTCAGGACGGAGCTGACGTGAACAGTCTCAACGTGTCGGAACAGACGGTTGATGCCGGACAGAGCCTGACCCTGACGCTGGCGCCTTCGGGTGGGGCAGCGGTTACCTTGACACCGGCAGTCAAGGTGAAGAAAAAGAAGAAGTAAAACGGGTTGTAACACTCACTGACACTTGTTGCAGATGGAACGGCGTTTCATCTCGCATCTGCACACTAAACCGCGTATAGGGGATGCATGTCAGCCCCCATGCAAGCTCCTGCCGGACAGGCGGCGCCCTCGCAGCCGTCCTTCGCCGAATTCGTCGCCCTGATCGCCAGCATGATGGCGCTGGGCGCGCTCGGCATCGACGCCATGCTGCCGGCATTGCCCGCCATCGGGCGGGAGTTGAATGTGCAGGTGGAAAACCACCTGCAATGGATCGTGTCGGCCTATTTTGGCGGCATGGGTGTGGGCCAGCTGTTCATGGGCGTCCTGTCCGACTGGCTGGGGCGTAAACGCCTGCTGGTGACAGGCATCGCGCTCTATGTCGTGCTGGCCCTGGTCGCGGCCTTCGTTAATGATTTCGGCCTGCTCCTGGCCTTGCGCCTGCTTCAGGGTATCGCGGTGTCGGCGACCGGCGTCGTGACGCGTTCGGTCGTCCGCGACCTCTATGCCGGCCCGCGCATGGCCAAGGTCATGTCGATGAGCTACGTCGTCTTCCTGATCGTGCCGATCCTGGCGCCCAGCCTCGGCCAGTTGGTCCTGATGTTCGCCCATTGGCGCGTGATCTTCCTGGTCATGGCAGGCCTCGGCACCATCGTCGCCCTGTGGGCGTGGCTGCGTCTGCCCGAGACCCTGGCGCTGGAAAACCGCCACAAGCCCGATCTGGCCCACCTGAAGCGCGTCGGCTTCTTTGTCGTTACCGACATGTCGTCGGTCGTCTATACCTTGTCCATGGCGTTCCTGGTCGGCTCGCTGCTGGCCTATGTCTCGCTGATGCCGCAGGTGTTCAACGACTTCTTCAAGGCGCCCGGCTTGATGGCCGCGGTCTTCGCCGCCTGCGCCGCCACCATGGCGGGAGGCTCCATGCTCAATGCGTCACTGGTCGAAAAGCTGGGCCTGAAGCGGATCTCGCACGCGGCCCTGTGCGCCTTTATCACCATCGCCGCGCTCCATTTCGCGGTGGCCAGCCTGGCCAACGAGAGCATTCTGGTTTTCGTCGTCCTGCAGGGGCTGACCTTGGGCACGATGAGCCTGACGACGTCCAACTTCTCTGCGATCGCCATGGAAAAGGTCGGCCACGTTGCGGGCACCGCCTCGTCGATCCAGGGCGTCGTCGTCACGGTCGGCGGCGCCGTCATCTCGGCGTGGATCGGCCAGCACTGGAGCGGTCATGTGTCGCTCTTGCCGATCGGTGCATTGGTCTGCGGCCTGATCGCGCTCGGCCTCGTCGCCGCCGGCGAAAAGGGCAAGCTCTTCAAAAATTAGTGGACGGGGCTTTTCAGCTCGGCTTCCAGCCACTCCATGTCGTCGTCCGACAGGCCGAAATGATGACCGGCTTCGTGGACAACGACGTGGACCACCAGGTCCTCCAGCGTCACGCCGCCATCGGCCCATTCGTCGAGGATCGGCCGGCGGAAGAGATGGATCATCGGCGGCAGATCGCCGCTTATGGCCTCAAGCTCGGCCGGCCGGCCGCTATATAAACCCGTCAGGTCGAACGGGTCTTCGATGCCCAGGTCCGCCAGCAGTTCTTCGGACGGAAAGTCCTCGACGATCAGGACAACGCCGCGCAAGTGGCCCGCGAACGGCTCAGGCAGCCGCTCCAGCGCCGTGCG
>CAMLPZ010000316.1 GCA_946482045.1 uncultured Asticcacaulis sp. | reverse complement strand
CCACCGCCACCTGAACCGCCGCCCCCTCCGCCGCCGCAGGCAATAAGCGCGATGGGCAGGAGACTGCTGCCGGCCGCGGCCATCAGCTTGCGGCGGCTGTACTCAGTTGACGACTTCATAATCATTACTCCCTGGAGACTGTATTTTATCATTGTCAGCCGACACGGCGATGCGTCCTCGGCACGGCTTCCTAAACGAAAGCTGACATTGATATTACTTATTAAGCCGCCACAGCTCAATTTGTTCAAATTTAAAATCTGCTTTTAACTATGGATTTTTTGGACAGTGTGATGTCGTTGTCACAAATGCCTCGTCGTCTCACGCGTCCGGCAAACGGATCCGCTTTCCACGCTTTGTCCGGACGGACCTACTGGCGGTAGACTGGAGGCGCTTTGCTGGAAATGCTCCAGAGCGATGTGACGAAAAGCGGTTTTCGCCAGATATCGCGACAAAGCAAGAATTTGACTCCGACGTGGTGGTTCCGCTTAAATCGTACCGATCTAAAAAAGGGGCTCCGCGGTAAACACCGCAAAGCCCCCGTAGGTTGTTTCATGAGCATGCTCAGAAAAAATGGAAACCGGTTTTCGGATCAGTCACGCGACAACTAGATCGGAATGGGTTTGGATGGAAACACCATTCCGATCTAAGCTCTTGCTTTGTCGCGATATTTTGGCGAAAACCGCTGACACTTTTCGCCATATCGCTCTAATGAAACCGGACCGTGCCACCTTTCCTTCAAACGGAGAACGGTCTAGTCCTTGTAAAAGGCCGCATTGCCCCACGTAACCACAGTCGGCACCTTATTCTTCGCGGCTGTGCCGCGCGCCACCAACTCGACAATTTTGACGCCGGCGATGTTGGCCTGCAGGGTCTGCACAGGCTGCCCGAAGCGGGCCGGCTTGGAGGTGGCGAGGAGCTTCCCGTCGCCATACACCGAGAAGGTCACGGCATCGTCCGTGTCGAAGGTGGAATCATCAACTCCGACCTCGGCAGCGAAGCGGCGGAAGCCGCCATCGGCCCGGACCTCGAACCGCGAGTTGGCCAGAACGCCTAACCCCGTCTCGTACAGGTTACCGTTGACTCGCAGCGCCTGCCGGTACGGCGTGGCGTCGGCCTGGGCACCGCCCCATCCGGTATAGGCAGGCGGTTCGCCTGTTCCGATCGTGCTGCCCCAGGGACTTTTCATGCGGTGAATGGTGGGATCCGGCTGGGGATGGGTTACCCCATCGACGGCCGGGTTCACACGGCCAGGCATTTCCGACAGATAAAGGCCGTCAGCCAGGGCGCGTGCACCGGCGGCATCGAAGACAAGCGTCTGGCGCGGGGCAAGCTGCAGCTTGGTTTCGCCGGTAAAGGCTGGAAGCGTGCTTCCGCTCCACAGGTCCTTGAGCGTAACCGGTGACGTTCCGGCGAGCTTCAGGTGGCGGGCCGTCAGGGTCACCTCGGTCTGCGCCAGTCCACGGTTGAAGATCGCTACGGCCTTGTGGCCGTTGCTGAGTGTCTTGACCAGAATCTGGACGTCATCGCTATCATAGGCCAGCACGGCCTGGTTCCCGGCCGGGTCCTGGTTGATGGCGATAAGATCGCTGTTGCCCAGGATATCCATGAGCGATTGCGGTGCTTTGCGCAGGTCGTAACCGATCAGAAGCGGCGCCGACAGCATCGACCACAGGGCAAAGTGCGACTTCGCTTCCGTCAAGTGGTTCTCATCGAAGTCGCCATGCCCGATGAAGAGCATGTCGGGATCGTTCCAGGAACCCGGATGGGCATAGAGGGCGCGGTTGGCGGCGCTGTCGAAATTGGCCAGCATCCGCGTCCAGTTAGGCGTGATGTCGTCGCTGGTGCGTGACAGGTTGCCAACGTCCTTTGCCCAGGCGCGGACATCGGCCGCCCCCCAGGCGCAGATGGAGAAAATATAGTCGCCATCGGGATTTTCCCGGCGCATCGCGTCGGCGACCTGCTGATAAAGTTTGCGGACAGCCGGGATGTCCGTGCGGCGGATTTCGGAAAAGTCGATCAACGGCCCCAGCGCGCGGTACTCACCGGATTTGACTCGCCCATTGTCCGGACCGAAGGCGCGGATGCCGCAGGCATCGACCTTGATATAGTCGAACGCCCATTCGCCAAAATACAACTTAATGTCCTGATCGACATGGCCGTATAGTCCGACCTCGCGTTCGGCGACCGTCCCCTCCGGCAGGTTCGGCGTGTTGGGGCCGCCGAAGGCCTGGGAGCAGTTATTGGCGCCGATATCCGAATAGATGCCGGCCTTCAGACCCATCGCATGGATTTGGTCGGTGAACGGTTTGAAGCTGGTCTCTTCCGGACCGCCGACCGCGGCAGACGGGAAAATCGATGTGCGTATGATCATCCGGCCGTCCGTCGTCCGGCGCTTCAGCCACCAACCATCGTCGATATTGATGTAGCGGTAGCCCTTCGCCGCCAGACCGCTGTCGACTATGACCTTGGCGGAATCCAGAACCTTGGCTTCCGTAATGTCGGTGTGGAAGGCATTCCACGAATTCCACCCCATTGGCGGCGTTGCCGCCTGTCCCGTCGTCACCGCGCTCCAGCGCCCCGTTGCCGCCAGCGGGTCGGTGGCGGCATAGGTTCCCGTGCTGCAAATGAAGGCAAGTGCAAGGCCGCTCACAAGCCCGCGAAGATATCGTGTCATGACGTTTTCCATAGCTTTTATTCATTTTGGGCATAGGCGCGAGAGAAACGCAATCTCAAGCGCGCACATGCTCCTATTTTATGTCCAGGGCGAAGGTCGAGGCCGGAAGATCGCCAGCATCGTAGAGGTTGAGAATGGGCACGTCCGACCATCCGAAACGCACGGACTTCGCATCCTCGCTTCCTTCGCCAGGGAGAACGACGGAACCACCTTCGATATGCGCACTGGCGAAATGGCAGGACGCCGAGCATACCTCGAAGCCCAGTACATCCTTACCGCCATAGGCCTTAAGGGCGCCGTTGACATCCGAAAAGTCAACGACCAGATCGTTGCCGCGACGATAGACGCGTTCCGGCCGTGGGCCCAGTTTCAATGGTTCACCATAGGCGACCTTGCGCGCGGCAAGCGCCAGCCTCAGACCGACCTGACGCTTCTGCGTCGGGTGAATGTCGAAACGATCGCCAACATCGTAGCTTACAGCCATGCCGACGCGCTTGTCGTCTTGTTCGAGGCGGCGCTGGATATCGCGTATCTCGCCCCAGCCCGATTCATAGGGAACGTCCTGAGGCGAACCGAATGCACTCAGTTGAACCGGAAGAAACGGCAGATCCGGCGCGTGAAACCGGGTGCGCCAGTCTTTCACCAGGGCCGGCAGAAGCTTGGCGTACAGTGCCCCGTTACCTGCGTTGGCCTCCCCCTGATACCAGGCAATGCCCTTCAGGGTGTACGGCACCAGTGGAGCGATCATCCCGTTGTAAAGTACAGAAGGCCCACCGGCTTCCGCCCAGGGCGCGGTCGGCGCGGCGCCAACGGTTCTGATATCGGCACCGATATGGTATTTCCACTCCGAAGACAGGCCGATACGGTCACCGGTATCCAGAGTTAGCGCACGATCTGCCGGCGCGCCATGCAGGCCACCACCGCCGCCCGTATCAAGAACGCGTACAGCGATGACATTGGCGCCGGCCTTCAGCACGCCTTTGGGAAGGGCGTAATGACGCGGGCGGTCCCAACCATCTGTCGCGCCGACCCATTTGCCGTTCACCCAGGTGGTGTCGGAGTCGTCGATCGGCCCCAGGTCTATGGCTACGGCGTGCGCCGCCTGCTCGGCGGTCAGGGTGATCGTCTGACGATACCAGACGATGCCATCGAATGCCTTCAAAGCGGCTATACCGCTGTTTTCCCAGGCTCCCCCCGCGACGAGGGAGGGCCATTCCTTATCCGCGAACTTCGGGCTCGACCATTGGCCGGTTTGCGCGAAATCCGGATCGCGCGTGCGCCACCAGGTGTCGGTATAGGTCTTCCAGTTTGCAAGCGCGCTTTTGGGGTCGGTCCGGTACAGATCCACGACCTTCAGGTTTTCGCGCATCTCGTCGATGGAGGCCAGGCCTTCCCGGCTGACCCACAACTGCGCCGCCGTCCCGCCCCAGGAGGCATGAATCATCCCCTGCGGCACGTGGTAGGTTTCAGCGAGTTGCCGCGCCATGAAGTAACATACGGCCGACGTGTTGGCCGCGGATGCCGGCGACGACACCTGCCACTGCGTTGCCTTGGCGAAGCCGGTTGTCGGTAGAGGTTGTGAGTTGCGTGGCACATCGAAAATGCGCAGCGCCGGGTTGGATGCCCCAGCCACCTCCCCGCCTCCGCTCGTTGCATCCTTGAGCGCAAACTCCATGTTCGACTGGCCCGAACACAGCCAGACGTCACCGACCAGGATATCGCGCAAGGTCTGGGTATGCCCCCCTGAATCGGTAAGCGTGAGGACATAAGGGCCGCCCGCCTTCTGCTGCGGCAGCGTCAGCGAGAACGCGCCTTTTGCGTCCGCCCGCCCACTGGCGCTTGCCAGGACCTGACCGCCGCCTGACAGGCTCAGGCTGACCTCCGAATT
>CAMLPZ010000315.1 GCA_946482045.1 uncultured Asticcacaulis sp. | reverse complement strand
TACAATGTCACGGGGGACACGGCAGCCTCGCCCAGCGGCCGGTATCTCGCGACAACCGATTCGACGGTCACGAAGGCGCGCGGCGCTTTTATCATCACGCAGTGGCCAAACACGGAAAGCCGCGCCGAGTTTCCGGCGGGGTGCAAGAACATCGAGTGGCAGAGCGATGGCGCCCTCACCGCCGATTGCTGGCGCAGCGAGCATCCCAACACGGTCAACCCCGACGAAAGCGACGCGGTCTTCTTCCGCGCCAAGGTGTGGCGTGATGGCGAGACCTGGCGGATGACGGCGACGGACTGGCTGGCGCGCGACGGCAGCCCGGCCCTGTCTAACCGCCCCTACCCCTTGCTTGCCGCCATCGACAAAACGGGTGTAGATGCTCCGGAATGAGTAAGCCGGAACGGATACAGCTGAAACGCAGCAAGGGCTGGCGGATGCCCGACAATACGGTCAAGATCGACCGTACGACGCGCTATGGCAATCCGTTCGAAATCTGCGAAGGTGACGATGCGGGCTGGAGCGTCAAGGGGCCTGAGTTCGCGCGCTCTGGCCTGCCGTCCAAGACCGAAGCTTCCACCATCGCTGTTGAAGCCTATCGGGTGTGGGCCGAGGCCGGGAATGCGCCGCACCCTGGCGCCTTGCGCGGGAAAAACCTGGCGTGCTGGTGTCCGCTTGATGGAGCTTGTCACGGCGATGTGCTGCTGGAGCTGGCAAACCGTTAGGTCAGACTTTGCGGTATAAACTTATACCTCCCCAGCTTGCTGGGGAGGGGGACCACACGAGACCGTGCTTGCACGGGCGAGATGTGGTGGTGGGGGCCTTTGTCAGAAGTCTCAAATGCTACCAGAGCCAAATTTAGCAAGAGCCCCCACCACCACATCTCATTCGTCCTTGCTTACGCAATGTCTCATTCGTGCGGTCCCCCTCCCCGGCAAAGCCAGGGAGGTATAGAAAGGGGCGGTTAAGGCGCTTAACCAAATCAGCCCCCCTTCACCGGGGCCTCGTCCTTGTCCAGGGCGTTTTCCCACTTGGCGACGACTGCGGCGGCGACCGAGTTGCCGACGACATTCGTCGCTGACCGGCCCATGTCGAGCAGGGCATCGACGCCAAGCACCACGGCGATCCATTCCGCCGGCAGGCCGAAATAGGTCAGCGTCGCCATGATGACGACCAGCGAGGCGCGCGGCACACCGGCAATGCCCTTCGACGTGATCAAGAGCAGGAAGAGCATCATGATCTTTTGCGTCATGGTGAATTCAATGCCGTGCGCCTGGGCGATGAACAGAGTCGCGAAGGTGCAGTACAGCATCGATCCGTCGAGGTTGAACGAGTATCCCAGCGGCAGGACGAAAGACGTGATCTTGCGCGAAATGCCGATCGTCGGCAGGCCGGCCAGAAGCTTCGGATATGCGGCTTCGGAGCTGGCGGTCGAAAAGGCCAGCAGCGCCGGTTCGCGGATAACGCCCAGCAGCTTGAGCGTCCGCGCGCCGATGAACACAAAGGCCAGTGCGATCAGGATGACCCACAGGATGCCCATCGAGGCATAGAAGCCGCCCATGAACTTGGCGTAGGTGATCAGGATCGGTAGGCCCTGCTCGGCGACGACCTTGGCAAGCGCGCCGAAGATGGCGAAAGGCGCGAACAGCATGACGATCTCGGTGACCTTGAGCATGATGTTGGCGGCCTGTTCGACCAGCACCATGACCTGGGGCGCCTTGTCGTCCAGCATGGCGACGGCCGTGCCGACAAAGACGGCGAAGACGACGATCTGCAGGATTTCGTTGTCGGCCATCGCTTTGACAATCGACGACGGGATCAGGTGTTCGATGAACTTTACCAGCGTGAAATTATCGGTATTTGGCACGGCAACGGGCTCGCCCGCGACCTGGAGGTTCATGCCGACGCCGGGCTGCAGCCATTCGACCATGATCATGCCCAGCACCAGCGACACGACCGACATCAGGATGAACCAGCCGAGCGACTTGGCGCCGACGCGGCCGACGGCGGCGGCGTCTTCCATGTGGCCGATGCCCGCGATCAGGGTGAACAGCACCAGGGGCGCGATGATCATCTTGATCATGGTGATGAAGATCTTGGTCAGCAGGCCGTAGCCGGTGATGAACCCGGCGGCGGTTGCCTCATCGAGATATTGATTGGTCGCCCAGCCGGCGGCGACGCCCAGCACCATGGACAGCAGGATAAACAGCGCCAGACGGCTTTTCATGAAGGGCCCTAACTCACGAAGATCGTTCCAGGCGCGACTATTCCCCGCCAAACGGCGCGGCGCAACGTCTTTTTTGTCATGCCATGCCGTTTAAAAGGCCGCACCTTTCCCAAACGCACACTCGGTGCGGCCTTCGTCATTTTATTAAAAGATAAGGATTATACTTTGATTGGTATCCATATTTCCAGGCCGCCCTCACCCGTGACGCCATCAAACGACGGCCCATATTTTTCGAAAAAGGGCTGAGGCAGTACGGTCAGCCCGGCCTCGGGGATCCACTTGTCCCAGATTGCGCACCATGTGCTGCGTATGGCCGAGATGTGGCCAGTGTGCTTAAAGACCGCATAGGTTTGGGCGGCAATATCGAGCTTGGCGAACTCCGGTGGCAGGTCGGCGTTTAGTCCCACCTCCACCGCGCACAGGTAATCGAGGCCATCGTCGTTCGCGTTGTAGCAGACGCCGTAGGTGGTATCGGCGTCGCCGGTCTGGCCGTCGATATGGCCGAGATAAGGCTGGAATGTCTGCCATTGCGAAGGAATGTTGGCGGTCTGCCCGGAGGTATAGTGGCCAGTCAAACCAGCGACGCGAAAAGCGCGGCATGTACGGATGTCGTGTGGGCTCGGGGTGTCGATCGGTTGCAGATCCATGGGAAAAGGTTCCTGTAAAGCGCTAAGATTATAGGGTTTTCCCTCCCTCGCCGCTTCGGGGGTAATGCCGAATCGGTCGCGGAAGGCGCGTGTGAAGGCCTCATGCGATCCGTATCCCGCCTCCAGTGCCACCGCCAGGATGTCTGGCGCGCCCTTGGCCAGCCTGCGCGCCGCGACGGTCAGCCGCCGGCCGCGGACATAGGCCATGACGCTCAAACCCATGTGCGCATCGAAGACGCGCGCCATGTGGAAGCGGCTGACGCCGGCGGCATCGGCGATATCGTCGAGCGTCAGGTTCTTGTCGAAATGGTTTTCGATGAACCAGACGGCGCGGCCGGCGGGATGGGAGGAACTCATGATCTGCCTTTACTTGCGGATACAATCCTGTGGGACGGCAAGGTACGCCGCTTGATCAGGATTGCGCTGCCGGACAAAAACAGCCGAATGATCGCCGGGAGATGTCAGCATGCGCCGGTAAAGGGCGCTGCCGTTTTCAACGCCTAAGCTTGATTTCGCCAATAATGGCCGGGCCGTGGGTGGCTTTCGCTTTGCCGTCGCCATCGAAGTCGGACCACTGGCTGCGCGCAACGAAGACATAGCGGTCGCCGGAAACCACGCCATTGGTCGGCTCGTCGAGTTTGCCGCCGCGCAGAAGAACTTCAACAGAGTCTATGGCTTTCCAGTCCGTACTCATGTGGATTCGCAGGATGCGCGCTGGCTGGATGCCGTTCTGGATGACGATCAGGTCATTGCCGAATCGCGTCACGCCGTCGATGCCGACAAGCGACGCGGTCTTGGGTACGCCGAGATGCAGGATATCGCCGCTGATGAGGTCGACGCGATAGAGACCCGAAGTGTAATCCGCCACGACCAACGCCTTGCCATCGGCGCTCTCGGCCAGGCCTTGCGGCGACGGCAGGCGGCCGGCCGGAAGGACCGCCGTCCACGCGCCTGTGGCCGGATCAAGGCGCAGCACGGCGCCGGTCCCGCCGTCGCTGACATAGACGTGGTGCGTGCCGAGCGCGATATCGCCAAACCGGCTGGCGGCAGGCCCGGGAAATGTCTTCGGAGCGCCTGGAGACGCTGGAGAGAAGCGCAGGATTTCCGACGGTTGCGCGGCGGCCGATGCGGTCTGCGCCTGATCGAGCGACGCCACGACCCAGATGCCGCTGTCGTTCGCGGATATGCCATAGGCGCCCCGGCCTTCCGGCAGCGGGTAGACCGGCGTGGCCCTGCCGGCTTGATTGAGCGCGCCGTCGTGGATGGTGGTGTACCAGATCTTGCCGCCAGCGATCGCGACGCCTTCGACCAGGCGCAGAGCGTCGGTCTGCGTGACCGTCGTGACATCGCCAACGGGCTTGCCGTTTTCGTCCAGCGTCGCCCTGTCTGTCGGATTAAGGTGCGCCGCCAGAGCCGGATTGCGCACCGGATCGAACCACAGGCCGCGTCCGATATAGTCTTTCAGCCATACCCTGGCCTCGTCGGGTTTTTGAGCGGCTTCCGCGATCCGCGCGCCCATCAAAAGGATCGACGGCGACGACGGCAGAAGCGCCCTGGCGGCTTTGATTTCCGCCTGCGCGGTCGCGAGGTCGTCGCGCTTGGCCGCATCGGCGGCTGCGGTCCTGTGCCCGAAATAGGCCTTCGCGCTGAAATCCTCGGCGAATACGGGCGCCGACTGCAGGGCCATGATGGCAGCCA
>CAMLPZ010000314.1 GCA_946482045.1 uncultured Asticcacaulis sp. | reverse complement strand
TGCTCCCGGCCCGCGCGGGGGGGGGTTTTTGTGTGAGCGCTGGAGGGTTGGGGGGCCCCAAAACTCTGTCCGCGTGCGCGAATCTTTCCGTTAGCCCCTCACCCTAACCCTCTCCCCGCAAGCAGGGAGAAGGAATTTCAGCAAACCCTCAGATCCTGCTCATGCCGCTCATGAGCCTCCAGCCTAGGTGATGACCTCCATCACCACCACGCGAGGGGGAACCTTATGCAAACAATTGAATGGCTGGCCTATTTCGAACGCAACGCCGGGCGCGCATCGCCGGATACGCCGGCCAGTCTTGCCCCCCTCCCGGATGCATTGCACGAACCGTTGGTCTACGCCCTGCAGTGCTTTCAACTGGGCGAGGCGGGCGAGGGCAGGATCGCCAACCAGGCCCGCGTGTCGACCGACCCGGCGCTTAATGACAATCTGAAGGAGTCGATCGCCTTCTATGTCCGCGAAGAAGGCCGACACGCCGCCGAACTGGCGCGGTTGATCAGGGCAATGGGCGCGATGACGATCACCAGGCACATGTCCGAGCAACTGTTCGAGCGGTCGCGCCGGCTGATGGGCCTGCGCGCCAAGATGGCGGTCATGGCTGTCGCCGAAGTCGTGGGATCGGCCTTCTACATGACGTTGGCGGAGCGGGTGCCCTGTCCGCATATCGCCGAGGTCATGCGCGTGATTTCGGCCGACGAAGACCGTCACCTTGAGTTTCAGCGCGGATTTTTCAAGCGGGTGATTGCGACCACTCCGTTCCTTGCCCGACCATTCGTGGCGTTTGGGCTATGGTTCTGGTTTTTGAACGTGCTGGCCGCGGGAATTGCGGCCGTCGCCTTCGGTCATAGCCAACTGTTCAAAGCCCTGGGTCTGGGGCCTTGGCGCTTTTCCTGGTACTGCGCGCGGCGGTTCTACAGGCTGGCGCACGTCCCGACGCAGATGGAAAGGCCGGTGTGCGATGCGATCTATGCATCCTCCTTCCATCTCGGCACAAGTGCCTCGCCCATGGCTGGCGAAAGCAGTACTTTCGCTGGCGCCAAACCCACGTAAACGGGGAAGGAAAAAATGGTTCAAATGGTCTTGTTCCTTACCCGCGCGCGGGGAAGGTGGCATTTGCGGAGCAAATGACGGAAGGGGGACCGCTACGCCTTCAGCAATGCCGCGCGTTCCTCCGGCGTGATCAGCCGCCACTGGCCTTCGGGCAGGTCGCCGATATGCAGAGGCCCGATGCGGTCGCGATAGAGATCCACCACGCGTAGTTCGCACATGTCGCACATGCGACGGATCTGGCGGTTGCGGCCTTCAGTCAGCACGAAAGTCAGCGACTGCGGACCCGTCTGCGTCACCTTGGCGGGCTTGAGTTTCTTGCCATCCAGCTCAAGCCCGTGACGCAGCCATTTCAGCTTTTCCTCGAACAGCGGGCCGCGCACCTCGACGTGGTATTGTTTTTCCAGTTCGCTGTCCGGGCCGATAATGGCCTTGGCGATGACGCCGTCCTCCGACAGGACCAGCAGCCCATGCGAGTCCTTGTCGAGCCGGCCGACCGGCGCCAGCCTGGAATTATTGTCGGGATAGACGTCGGCCGGGCCATAGACATTGGCGCGGCGGATCATACGCACGGCCGGGGTCTCACCGGGCTCGGGCTGGCCTGAGACGATGCCGACCGGCTTGTTGTAAAGAATGGTCATCTTTGCACCGAGATCGGTCACACCGCCCTGATCCATGGTAAGGGTCTGGCCAGGCAGGATCTTGCGGCCAGCGTCGGTGAAGCGTTCGCCATCGATGCGCACCAACCCCTGTTCGATCAGGCTATCGGCCTCGCGGCGCGAACAGACACCCGACTGCGCCAGCCACTTGTTGACGCGCACGGCTTCCGCGCCATCATAGATTTTGTTCAAAGCCAAAAAACGCTCTCCAAATTTATGGTCTCCCAATAGCCAAAAATCCGCACGCGCGCTACACCGTCGGGATGGATAACTACGATCGTTTCGAAGCCTGGCTGGACCGCCGCGCCGAACAGCCGGCCGAAGTCATCGCCGGGATACAAACCGGCTATGTGCCGGTGTCGATGGACGAGGGCATGGAGGCCGTGTCCCTCGATCGCCTGGCGGCCGGCGGCTATGACGAAGACCGTGCGATCTATAACAATGCTGCGTTCGGCGCGGGCGTTGCAGGCGTTGAGCCGCGCACTGTCCATCTTGGCATCGACATCTTCGCACCGGCGGGGACACCGGTTTATGCGCCGTGGCCCGGAACCTTTCACAGCTTTCAGGACAATGCCGCACCGCTCGACTATGGTCCGACCATTATCCTCGAACACACTCTGGAACCGGACCTTATGGTCTTCAGCCTGTTCGGCCACCTGAGCCGTGAAAGCCTGCATGGTCTTGAGGATGGCGCGCCGGTAGCCAAGGGGCAACAGATCGCCACCTTGGGCGACCGCGACGTTAATGGCGGCTGGCTGCCGCACCTGCATTTCCAGTTGATTCTCGATATCGCCGGCAAAAAGGGCGACTTCCCCGGCGTCTTCAAACGTAGCGAACGCGACCTATGGAAACGCATCTGCCCCAATCCCGCGCCATGGCTGGGGCTGTCATGAGACAGGCGGCACTGGTTTTCCTGCTGCTCCCGCTATCGGCAAACGCGGCCGTACCCAATACGGAACAGGGGCGCGCGCTTTATGCCGCCACCTGCGTGAAGTGCCACGACGACACGGCCACGAAGGAGCGGTTGCAAGGTCCGCCTTTGTTCGGCGTCGTTGGCCGCAAGATCGGATCGGTCAAAGGCTTCGGTTATTCCGACGCCTTGAAAAAGGCCAATGATGCTGGCCGGTCATGGAGCGAGGCGGAGCTTGATGCCTACCTGGCCGATCCGGAAAAGACCATGCCAGGCGGTTACATGCCTTTGGCTGTACCGGAAGAAGCCGATCGCCTGAACCTGATCGCCTACCTCAAAAGCTTGGTTGAATAGATGCCTTAACTGCTATTTCTGCGCGGCGAACCAAGCCACGATGGCCGGCATGTCCTGCTCGAAGCCGCCCGGAATGTAGATGTTGAGCAGGCCTGCGCGTGCATCGGAATCGTTGCGGAAGTCATGCATCACGCCGGCGGGAACTCGCAGGAAGGCGCCTTTCGAGGCCTGGATCGTATCTTCACCGGCGACAAAAGTCATGGTGCCATCCAGCACATAGAAGATGTCATCATTGGCGTCGTGGCTGTGAATCCCGGGCCCGGGCGTTCCCGGCTCCAGCCACCATTCCGAGATCGAGTAGGTGTCATTGGTCTCGTTGCCGTCCGACAGGAAGGTGCTCTGCATCGCGCCCATGTCGTAGGCGCGGCCCTGGCCGGCGGGCACGTAAAGGACGCTTTTGCGCGGATCCACGGGACTATTCCGGCTTGTGGCAGACGGCTTCGATATTGTGGC
This sequence comes from uncultured Asticcacaulis sp., assembly GCA_946482045.1. Next base: position 1,165 of record CAMLPZ010000314.1, on the reverse strand, counting down.
CGTCCGGATCGCGCACGAAGGCGCCGTAATAGTTGGGATGGTAGTGGGCGCGAATGCCCGGCGCGCCGTTATCAGTGCCGCCGGCCGCCATGGCTGCCTTGTAAAACGCATCAACCGCCGCGCGGTTTTCAGCCTTCAGCGCCACGTGGATTCGATCGGTCGGCTTGCCGTCTTCCAGCCAGAGATCGGGCTTACCGGCGCCATAGCCCGTTCCCCACTGGCCGTCCATGACGACGGTGTAGCCCAGCGGCGCCAGGGCCGGGGTATAGAAGGCCTTGCTGCGTTCGCGGTCCGAAACCTTGAGACCCATGTGATCGATCATGTGAAAACTCCGTTTCCCGTGTTGCGATGGGATAACGGAGTTTTACATAAGGATGCAAGAACCTGTTTAGAAGCCGAACTGGCTGCGGACCGCAAAGGTGCTGTAGTCCTGGTCGAGCAAGCCGCCGGAAGCGTTCATGCGAACAACCTTGACCTGCTGGCCCTGGAAGACGAAACGCACCGACGGATTCAGCGTCCAGCCCAGGCCCAATGTCGAGATGTCCTGCTGGCCGCCGCGGACACGGTCACCTGCGACGGCGCTGCCGATATTGTAGTCCAGGTCGAGATTGGCGTAGCGTGCCACCAGTTCGAACGCGCCCCAATGGCCCGCCTTCGGGTCGAAATTGTTTTTCGGTACGATGCCGTCGAAAGCGCCCGTGGTCGCGTTGTAGCGGCGCGTTTCACCGGTCAGCGTCCAGCCGCCTTCGATATACCAGCCGGCGAAGCTCGGATCGGTGACGCCTGCCGCCGGGTTCTTACGGGTAATGTCGAAGTTGAAGGCTTCGGCCTGGACAAAACCATGGCCTGCCTGCGCCGCCAGTTCGATGCCGGTGGAGCTCAGGTTTTCGGCGTTGATGGCGCCGGTGTCGACAAGGCGCGTTCCGTCGACGCGCAGTTCTGGCCGCTCGCGCAGTTGCACCGCGAACGGCGCTGCGGACGCCGCGCCGGCGTCATTCGGATTGATGATGGCGGAATAGTTGAGGCCGGCATGCACCAGCCAGTCCTTGCCCTTGAAGGGCGTGCCGGCGACGCGGGCAACCACGCCCAACTGCTCGTCGAAGCTGGCCGGCACGAAGCTCGATGCCTGGGTGTTAAGGGTGGACAGCGTATTGCCGGTGATCGC
>CAMLPZ010000313.1 GCA_946482045.1 uncultured Asticcacaulis sp. | reverse complement strand
ACTGGGACATATGGCCGGACACGGAGGTGGTCATGCGAGGATTCCCTAACCTGCCACCAAGGAACGCCGGCAGCCAGCTCTACCTGTACTATGGATTGCATGAAGGAAAATCTAATAACAATTTTGTGCCTTAAAGCTTTGGTCACACGGCCTTCCTACACTCAATGAAAACAGGTCCGGGGGCGCGCCATGATCACGGTGTTTCATACGACGGGCGGCAAGGTTGCCGAGGTCCAGCTCGATCCGACGCACAATGTGCCGGACGAGCCGGTATGGATCGACCTGCTCAACCCCACCGACGACGAACTGCGCCTCCTGCCCCAAACCCTGAACCTGGCCCTGCCCAGCCGCGAGGAGATCTGGCGCAACCACGCACTCAATCGCATGTACACGCGCGACGGCACCTCCTACATGACCGCGGCGCTCACCACGGGCGGCGACGGGCAGCCGCAGAAAAGCCAGCCCAAAACCTCGACGGTCACCTTCATCCTGACGCCGGATTTCCTGATCACCATCCGGGACATCGACCCGGAGCCTTTCCTGAGCTTCCAGCAGGATTTGCTTTTAAACAGCAAGCGTTTCCGCACCAGCGCCGACGTCCTCGAAGGCCTGCTGGAAGAAGTCATCCTGCGCGTCGCCGCCGACCACGCCCTGGTCGTCCAGGGGCTTGACGCCCTGTCGCGGCGCATCTTCGCCGACCATGCCTTTGATGGCCACCGGGGCAATCCGTCGCTGGTCATGCGCGGAGTGCTGAAGGAGCTGGGACACATCGCCGACCTCAACTCCAAGATCAACGAGAGCACGCACAGCCTGATAAGGCTTCTGACCTATATCCGCGAAGACCACAGCCCGGACAATGCCGCCATCTGCCACGACGCCGGACGCCTGATCAAGGACGCGAAGTCGCTGGCCGACCAGTCGGCCTTCCTGAACGACAAGATCAATTTCCAGCTGGAAAGCACGCTCGGCATGATCAATGTGGAACAGAACCTGATCGCGAAGATCTTCTCGGTGGTGGCGCTGATCTTCCTGCCGCCGACGCTTGTGGCGGGTTTTTACGGCATGAACTTCGCCCATATGCCGGAGCTGACCTGGCCGTTCGGTTATCCGATGGCGATCGTGCTGATGCTGCTGTTCGCCGTGCTGCCGTATGTCTATTTCCGCCATAAGCGGTGGTTGTAGGGGACCGTTGCCCTCCGAAGCAACGCTCTTCTCCTTCTATAGAATGCCATCCTGTATCGACTTCCTTCCCTTCTCCCCTTTCAAGGGGAGAAGGTGGCCCGCAGGGCCGGATGAGGGGCATACCGCTCTGTCCGCGCGCGCGTCTGCTGACGTTTTACCCCTCACCGTGGCGCTGCGCGGTTGCCCGGCTGATGTTCTGGGTTATCGTTTTGGAGATCCCCTACCGATCCATAAACAGCGTGCTCAGTCCGATCATTTCCGGTTCGGCGGCGGCCACCAGGAAGACCGGCACAGCCGACAGCATGTCGCTCAGGCGGCCCTTGTCGGTAAAGCGCGCGGCAAAGGCGTCCACGTCGAACAGGTCGCCCATCAGGGTAAAGAACGACCCCGCCAGGTACACCCCGCCGCGCGCGCCGACCGCCAGCACCGTGTCCGAGGCCGTCGACGCCAGCCAGCCCAGCACCAGCGCGACCGCTTCTTTCGCGCGCGCGTCGCCGTCACGGGCGCGGGCGACGACGTCCTGCGGCTTGGGCGACGACACGGCCTCGCCCGCCAGATCGGTCAGGGCGTCATAGACATTGACCAGCCCCTGGTTCGACAGCGCACGGACGCGCGACGCCCGGCCGTATTTGGCTTTCAGATAGCGCACCACGGCGAATTCGCGCTCGGTCGTCGCCGCCAGGTCGCAGTGCCCGCCCGCTGAAGGCGTCGCCATGGCCGCGCCGAACTCATCGGCCGTCAGGGTGGTGGTGCCTAAGCTGCGCCCCAGCCCCACCATGGCCTTGGGTGTGTCGGGATCGCCCTCGGCGGCATAGATAGGGACCAGTTCCGATGCCTTCAGCAGGTCGATCGACAGCGCGGCGGCCACGATGTCGTTGACCATGTTGACGCGGCTGACGTTCAGGCGGGCGCGGATCCAGTCGCGGTCGATGCTGTAGGAGTGGTTCGGCATTTCGAATACCCCGCCCCGCTCCCAGCCGCACACCGACAGCGCCGCCCCTATCAGTCGAGGATTGCCGCTGGCGGCCATGAAGGTCCCGATTTCGGCATCCAGTTCCTCGCGGCTTTTGCAGATGCACACATAAGGGGCCGGCGGACGTTGCCGTGGGGCGGCGATGGCCATGCGAACGCTGTTGTCGGCACTGAAATCAACATAAAACACCTGGGACACGCGGACTCCTGCCGACTGGTTACATATGTTCCCATCGGCGGGTGATTCTTCCGGCTTTGGTAGTCCGGGCGAACTGCAAACTTAGAAAAAATAAGGGATCACAGCGCATTACGCGCAAATTGTTGCACCGCAACCGTTTGCAGGTTCGTCTTGCGGCGACGGCTGGCCGTTGCGCCCCGGTGAAACATCTTGTCAAACCCGGCCGAAGCGTCGACAATCTGCCGGTACAAAATAGAGAGAAACAGCAAAAGACAATGGGTGTCTTTATTATCGACGTTGAGTCCGACGGCCCGGCCGCCGGCATATATTCCATGGTGTCCATCGGAATCGTAAAACTGGACCGCGACCTGAAGACTACCTTCACGGCGCGCTTCGCACCGATATCCGAGCGTTGGCTTCCCGATGCCCTCGCCATATCGGGCATTACCCGCGAACAGCATCTGGCCTTCCCCGATCCCGAGATTGGCACGCGCGCCATGATCGCCTTCGTGGCTGAGCATTCCAACGACCGGCCCGTCTTCGTGTCGGACAATCCGGCCTTTGATTTCCAGTGGCCAAGCCATTACTGCGCCCGCATCGACGCACCCAACCCGTTTGGTTTTTCGGGCCGACGCATAGGCGACCTCTATGCCGGCCTGACGCGCAAGTGGTCGGCAGCTTCGGACTGGAAAAAGTTCCGCAAGACGGCCCATACCCACGATCCGGTCGATGATGCCTTAGGCAACGCCGAAGCCCTGATCTATCTGGCGGATCATTACGGCCTGAAAATCAAGGGGCTGTAATCGTTCGCCCGAGTTGACCTGGCCGCTCGGCTATCTGATGGCGATCTTACTGATGCTGCTGTTGGCTATGCGGTCACGTGCGTCCCCGTCAGGATATTTTGAAACAAACCCGAAACAGCAAAGCCAAACCGTTTCGAGATGATTGAGCCTTGGCTGCAGAATCATATGCTCCACATCTTAAACACCATAACGCTTGTTACCACCTCGGGTAATGCAGTATCTCCCACCTCTTGGTCCGTAACAGACGTTGCCACCAGAGCAAGAGCAACTGCCAGTTGCCGAATATATGCCCTCAGACCTACTGCTCCGTCGCGTGCGACGACTGCTGGAAGCCGTCGTCGACTTCGACGCTGCTCTAGCTCTACGCACGCGCTGCTTTTTTGAAGCCCCATTATCAGCGTAAATATTTACGGAAGAATTCCGAACAGAGGCCGTTGCACTCGAAGTACTGCCGGCCTCACCGCCGCTTCCAAGTCTGGCGACCTCGCTTCTGCCGGTAGGCGTATCCGCTAGATAGCGGCTGACAACCCAGCATTCCGGCTCAACCAAACGGGACCAATCGCCAAGTTCCTCAATGACCTCAGCCGTCTCATTTTTCTTCAAGCTCTTCACGACCAAAGCTGTTGAAGAAGCGTCAGAGCGGCAATTAAGCGACGTTGCTGCAACATATTTTTGGTGGGTCTGAAGCGCTTCCGCTTCCGGCGAAGTCGCGAACGCTGATGGCCGTTCAGCCGATTGGCCAACCGTAGAAATTGAAAATAATCCTACGCAAAGCCATGCGAAAGCTCGCCCTACGCCCCTTTTCATGCGTGCACTCCCCAAATACACCCTTTTGAGGAGTGTTGCAGACTTCGTCGTGTTTGGCAAACCTTTGCAGATGGCGACGAATTCAACCAAAGCCCATCACAACTCGCCCTTGCGCGTCACCGTCAGATGTCGCCGCGCCCGGAGCTGTACCCCGCTAGCTTTGCCTTCGTCCAGTTGGTCCCATTGGCATAGGTGTACCGATGCGTAGATTGCGATCGAAGCGGTCACGATGGCGCGCCACACAATCCCAGTAGAACGTTGAACGGACACGGGTCTATCGCGGCCCTTCAGGTCACCGCCCTCGCCTCCAGCCGTTCAGCCAACGCATCAAGCGACGCCAAGAACCAGATGTCCGGCCCCTGGTTGACCTCACGGATATAGTCCTGAAGCGCCTGGCTTTGGGCGTACGGCTCAGGGATGTCACCGATGACCGCCAGGCCGAGGCGATAGTTGACGAACTTCTGGGCGATGTCGCCGAAGATCCGCGTCTTGAGCCGAAAGACCTCCGGGCCAAAGCTTGCCACTGGCACCGCCACCCACGACGCCTCATGCGCCCAGGCCTCGCCGATCAGGTCGTTGGCCTGGGCGGCCGTGTCGATCCGGGGCGCGGTGGCCGGCCAGATCACGATGCGCGTATCGCCTGCGGC
>CAMLPZ010000312.1 GCA_946482045.1 uncultured Asticcacaulis sp. | reverse complement strand
ACGATCATCGGTGAGGCGACGAAGATCGACAATCTTGTCCAGATTGCCCACAATGTTCGAATCGGCCGTAACTGCATTGTTGCGGCGCACGCTGGTCTTTCCGGTTCGGTCGAGGTAGGTGACGGTGCGATGTTCGGTGGCCGTGCCGGGGTGGTCGATCACCTGCGTATTGGAGCGGGCGGCAAGATCGGCGCTGGTTCGTGTGTGTTTAAGGACGTCCCTGACGGTCAGACTGTGTCGGGCTATCCTGCCCGGCCGTCACGGCAGTTTTTACGTGAAACCGTGTGGCTGGAAAAGAATGCCAGCGGCAATACCCCGCCCAGGGACAAGTCGGGCGAAGGATAAGGAAGAATGAGATGAGCGACGCGGAACATGATGTCCAATTGGTCCCGATGGCCGGCGCGGGTGACGTTACGGAAACCGGCGTATCGGTGGACTATGCCGAGATACTGAAGCGGATACCGCACCGCTATCCTTTCCTGCTGATCGATCGCGGCGAAAACTGGATCAAGAACAAGTCGATGACCGGTATCAAGAACGTGACGTTCAACGAGCCGTTCTTCAATGGCCACTTTCCGGAAAACCCCGTGATGCCGGGGGTCCTGCTGATCGAGGCCATGGGCCAGACCGGCGCCGTGCTGATGTCGAAATCTTTGGACGCAGATGTTGAAGGCAAGACCATCTTCTTTATGTCGGTGGATGGTGTAAAGTTCCGCAGTCCGGTTCGCCCGGGCGATACGGTGCGCATGCCGGTCGAGGTGGTGCGTCATCGCGGCGACATCTTCAAGTTCCGCGGTGAGGCCTATGTCGGCGACCGGATCGTCTGCGAAGCCGAATTCGCGGCCATGGTCGTCGAAAGCCCTAAATAATAAGGCCGCTCTCGCGTGCGGTCAGACTGCCAATAAGACCGCTTCTTAGCGGTCACACGGAAAGACCTGCCAATGAGTGTGACCATCCATCCGACCGCCATCATCCATGAGGGCGCGCAGCTTGGCGCGGACGTGGACATTGGACCCTACTGCATCGTCGGGCCGCTGGTGACTTTGCAAGATCGGGTGAAGCTGAAATCGCACGTGGTGATTGACGGCATCAGTGATATTGGCGCCGATACGGTTGTGCATCCGTTCGCCTGTCTTGGCGGACCGCCCCAGCACCTGGCGCACAAGGGCGAGCCGACCAAGCTGATCGTTGGCGAACGCTGCCTGGTGCGCGAAAACGTCATCATGCATACAGGCACGGAAAAGGGCGGCGGGATCACAGTCGCCGGCAATGACTGCATGTTCATGGCGGGGTCAGGGATCGCGCACGACTGCATTCTCGGCAACAATGTCATCCTGGCGAACCAGGCCTCGTGCGGTGGTCACGTGCAGGTTGGCGATTTCGTGTTTCTGGGCGGGTCGTGCGCGGTGCATCAGTTCGCGCGATTGGGCCGGTATTCGTTCATCGGCGGCGGCGCGATCGTGACCAAGGACGTTATCCCTTATGGTTCGGTGTGGGGCAACCACGCGCGGCTTGAAGGGCTGAACCTGGTCGGTCTGAAGCGGCGAGGCTTCTCGCGTGAGACGATCCTGCATCTGCGGACGGCCTATCGCATGATGTTCGCGGAAGAGGGCACGTTCCAGGAGCGTCTGGATGACGTTCTTGAGACGTATGCCGAAGTGCCGCAGGTGGTGGAGATCGTCCGGTTTATCCGTGAAGATTCGACGCGGCCGATTTGTTTGCCGTCGGATCATTGACGCCCGCTTATGGGGCGTGGGGTCCGTGACCCCACAAATCTTCTAAATTTCTTTTCGGCCCATTGGCCCTAAAGGGCCATGAGTCGAAAAGAACTCTAAAGGCTTGGGGCCACAGGCCCCAAACCCCATAAGTCGAGGAGCCAATGAGCGCCAACACCAAACTCGCCCTCATCGCCGGCGGTGGCCAGCTCCCGGTCGAAATCGCCGCCTACGCCGCCCGTACCAACCGTCCATATACAGTCGTCCGCATCGACGGCCTGTCCGACGACGCGCTGAACGCCCACCCCGGCCACACCCTCCGCCTTGGCGACTTCGCCAAGCTGTTCGAAATCCTGGCCGTCGAGCAGTGCAAAGCCGTCACCATGTGCGGCTACGTTCAGCGCCCCGACTTCAACACCTTCGATCAGGGCGTCGCCAACACCCAGGCCCTGTCCTCCATCCAGCAAGCGGGCCGGGGCGGGGACGACTCCCTGCTGCGTCAGGTCGCCAAGGTCATCGCCTCCCAAGGCTACCACATCGAAGGCGCGCACGAAGCCAATCCTGATCTTCTGATCGCTGGCGGTTTGCAAGCTGGTCCCGATCCGTCACCCGAAGCGATGGAAGATGCTCAGGAAGCCTTGCGGATTGCAAGCGCCATAGGCGGGCTCGATATCGGCCAGGCCGTCGTGGTGGCCGGCCGCGTCACCCTGGCTGTCGAAGCCCAGGAAGGTACGCAGAACCTGCTCAAGCGCATCCCAACCCTGCCGGCCAATATTCGCGGTTCACTTGCACAGCGCAAGGGCGTTTTGGCCAAGCTACCCAAGCCGATCCAGGACCTGCGCCTCGACATGCCAACGATCGGCGTCGCGACGGTCGAAGATGCATCGGCTGCCGGTCTTTGCGGTATTGTCGGCCGCAAGGACCACCTGCTGATTGTCGACAAGCCCGCCGTCTTTGCCAAGGCCTCTGAACTCGGACTGTTTATCTATGGCCTTGATTGATCTTTCCGTTGCGAAGCGAAAGCTGATGCTGGTCGCAGCCGAAGCCTCCGGCGACATGCTGGGGGCCGGCCTGATGACGCAGTTGCGCCAGCAGGCACCGCACATCGACTGGCAATTCGTCGGCGTCGGTGGCGCGCGCATGGCCGAGCAAGGCGTGCGAAGTCCCTTCGATATCGCGCAACTGTCGATTCTGGGGCTCGTCGAAGGTCTGAAAGCCTTGCCGCAGGTCAATGCCCGGGTGAAGGACACGGTCGCTTTGGCGCTACGCGAACAGCCGGACGCTGTCGTCCTGATAGATTCCTGGGGGTTTACACTGCGCGCCGCCAAGGCGATACGCAAGGTGATGCCTAAGGTGCCCTTGATTAAGTACGTCGGCCCGCAGGTATGGGCGGCGCGTCCGGGCCGCGCCAAGACTTTGGCCAACGCTGTCGACTTGCTGATCGCGCTTCATCCCATGGACCCGCCCTTCTTCGAAGCCCATGGCCTCAAGACAGTCGTCGTTGGCAATCCGGCTCTGCACGTGGATTTTTCCCCCGCCAATCCCGTTGCGTTTCGCAAGTCAATTGACCTGGCGCCCGATGCCCCGATGCTGCTGGTCCTGCCGGGTAGCCGCCCAGCCGAAATCCGCCACATGATGCCGGTCTTCACAGAGGTGCTCACCCGCTTGCATGCCGCAAGGCCCGATGTCACTTTCGTTATGCCAGTGGCTGATACGGTGCGCGAACATGTGCTTGAGGCCGTCAAGGACTTGTCCGTGCCGATCCGGCTGATAGACAGCGAGGCCGACAAGCTGTCAGCCATGCAGGCGGCGACCCTGGCTTTGGCGTGTTCCGGCACAGTATCCACCGAGCTCGCCCTGGCTGGCTGTCCCATGGTCATCGCCTATAAGCTCGAGCCGCTGACCCACTGGATCTACACCCGCATCATGACGTTGAAGCACGTCACCATGTTCAACATCATGGCCGATAAGCGCATCGCGCCGGAATTCATTCAGGATGATTGCACGCCCAGCAACCTGTTGAAGGCGATAATTGAACGGCTGAATGACAAGGCCTTGCGTGAGAAGCAGATCGCCGAGCAATTCGCCGCGCTCGATGTCATGGGCCGTGGCCAGCGCCCGACCGCCGAACGCGCCGCCGAGGCCGTTCTGGACTTCCTGAAGGTTCCACGCAAACCATAGTCGGGCTTATCGGCAGGTACAAAAAAGCCCGCTCGTGATGAGCGGGCTCTTCATTGCATGTCGTAGCTATCAGCCGCGGGCCGACAGCGGCACGTAGTCGCGCTGCGCCGAACCGGTGTAAAGCTGACGCGGACGGCCGATCTTCTGCGAAGGATCCTCGATCATTTCCTTCCATTGGGCGATCCAGCCGACCGTGCGCGCCAAGGCGAACAGCACAGTGAACATGGTCGTCGGGAAGCCCATGGCCGACAGGGTGATGCCCGAATAGAAGTCGACGTTCGGGAACAGCTTGCGCTCGACGAAATATTCGTCGTTCAGCGCGATCTGCTCAAGTTCCTTTGCGACCTGCAGCAGCGGATCGTTCGGATCGCCGACAGCGGCCAGGACTTCATCGGCCGACTGCTTCATGACGGTCGCGCGGGGATCGTAGTTCTTATAGACGCGATGGCCAAAGCCCATCAGGCGGTACTTCTTGTCCTTAACGCCTTGGACATAGTCCTTGATGTTTTCGGGCTTGCCGATTTCCTTCAGCATGTTCAGCGCCTCTTCGTTGGCGCCGCCATGCGACGGGCCCCACAGGCAGGCGATGCCGGCGGCGATACAGGCGAACGGATTGGCGCCCGACGAACCGGCCAGACGGACGGTCGAGGTCGAGGCGTTCTGCTCGTGGTCGGCATGCAGGATGAAGATGCGGT
>CAMLPZ010000311.1 GCA_946482045.1 uncultured Asticcacaulis sp. | reverse complement strand
CGGACAGCCCATCAATCCGCGTGTCGCGGCCGTGTGGTCTTTGGTCCATGGCTTTGCCCAGCTGGCACGGCAAGGCAGTTTTGACGCGGAGACACCAGGTCTGCTCGACGGCGTGCTAGAAAGTGTAATCATATAAAGATATCTTTATATCTTTATTGCATTGGTAACGACCGGCGCGTATAAGGACGCAAATCCAATTGCGCGGAACCGACTCCCATGTCAGCCAAAGACCAAGATTTTATTGTAAAAGACCTCAGCCTAGCCCCGTGGGGCCGTAAGGAGCTGGACATCGCCGAAGGCGAAATGCCGGGCCTGATGGCGACCCGTGCCGAATTCGGCAAGGACCAGCCGCTGAAGGGCGCACGCATCGCCGGTTCTCTGCACATGACCATCCAGACGGGCGTGCTGATCGAAACGCTGCAGGCGCTGGGCGCCGAGGTGCGCTGGGCGTCGTGCAACATCTTCTCGACCCAGGACCATGCCGCCGCGGCCATCGCCGAACGCGGCACGCCGGTTTTCGCCATCAAGGGCGAGACGCTGGAAGAGTATTGGGACTATGCCCACAAGATCTTCGAATGGCATGACGGCGGCTATCCGAACCTGATCCTCGACGATGGCGGCGACGCGACCCTGCTCTGTGTCCTCGGCCCCAAGGCTGAAAAAGACCCGTCGATCCTGAACAACCCGACCAACGAGGAAGAAGAAGCGCTCTACAGCGTCATGAAGCGCTACCTGAAGGAAAAGCCTGGCTTCTATTCGGCCATCCGCGATGCCATCAAGGGCGTGTCGGAAGAAACGACGACCGGCGTGCACCGCCTCTACGCCATGGCGCAGAAGGGCGACCTGCCGTTCCCGGCGATCAACGTCAATGACAGCGTGACCAAGTCGAAGTTCGACAACCTCTATGGCTGCCGGGAATCGCTGGTCGATGCTATCCGTCGCGCCACGGACGTCATGCTGGCCGGCAAGGTCGCGGTCGTCCTGGGCTATGGCGATGTCGGCAAGGGTTCGGCTGCATCTCTGCGTAACGGCGGCGCGCGCGTCATCGTCACCGAGATCGACCCGATCTGCGCGCTTCAGGCGGCCATGGAGGGCTATGAAGTCCGCACCGTCGAGGAAGTGGCGGCCTATGGCGATATCTTCGTCACCGCAACTGGCAACAAGGATGTGCTGCGCCTGGAACACATGCGCGAGATGAAGCATAACGCCATCGTCTGCAACATCGGGCACTTCGACTCGGAAATCCAGATCGCCGCCTTGCGTAATCTCAAGTGGGACGAGATCAAGCCGCAGGTCCATCACGTCGAGTTCGCCGATGGTAAGAAGATCATCGTCCTGTCGGAAGGCCGCCTCGTCAACCTGGGCAACGCCACGGGCCACCCCAGCTTTGTCATGTCGGCCAGCTTCACCAACCAGACCCTGGCGCAGATCGAGCTGTGGACCAACGGCAAGGCGTACGAGAACAAGGTCTATACCCTTCCCAAGCGCCTCGACGAAAAGGTCGCCCTGCTGCACCTCGAAAAGCTGGGCGCCAAGCTGACGACGCTCAATGCCGAGCAGGCCGACTATATCGGCGTACCGGTCGAAGGTCCCTTCAAGCCGGAACATTATCGTTATTAAGTTCCCTCTCCCCGCTTGCGGGGAGAGGGTTAGGGTGAGGGGCTAGCGGAAGCAGCCGAATGCGCGAACATTGTTCATGCCCCTCATCCGGTCGCAAGCGACCACCTTCTCCCCGTAAACGGGGAGAAGGAAATTCTTATTTGAAGTCCGCCGGAATATCTCCGCCGCGATCTTCCAGTTCGCGCATGGTTGCCCGCAGTAAGGTGGCGTCGCTGGCGTTGGTGGCCATACCGAGTTCAGTCGCCAGGGCTTCGCGGTTTTCCGTTGAAGGCTCGACGCCGCACAGGCTGAGCAGGTCGTCGATCGATGTTCGCCAGTTCAGGTCACGGCCTTCCATTGCATTAGCGTAGTCGAGCACAGCTTCAACATCGACCCGGTCCATGAGCGGCACCAGCGGCGGAGCGCCCAAGGGTGTGGACATGGTGCCGGCGGGCTCCAATGCCGCCGGTTCGACGACGGGCGGAGGCGTTTCCTGTTCCAGCGTCGGGGCTTCGTCGCGGTGGCTAAAGACGAAATCCTCGATGGCTTCGAAGACCGTCGCGTAAAACGTGGCCATATCTCGCTCCTTTGGGCTCAATCCTTAAGGTTGGCTGGCACCTGGCCACCAGACTTTTCCAACTCGCGCATAACGGCCTTGTGCAGCCAGATATTCATCGCGGCCGAGTCGTTCATATCGCCGGTGTAGCCGAGCTCCTGCGCGAGTTCTTTTCGGTTTTGCAGGCTGGAATCGATGCCGCACAGCTTCATCAGGTCCACGATCGACTGGCGCCAGTTGAGCGGCTGGCCGGCTTCGCGCGCTTCCTGGTCAAGAATGGCTTCGATATCAACGCGGTCCTGCACATCAGCCGTCGTTGGCTGGACAGGCGCGGGCTGGGCTTGCGCAGCGGGCGTGGCTGGACGTGGTGCGGCCGTCGCGGGAGCCGCCTGGGCCTGTCCCGACTTGCCGACGGTGATGAACTTCTTGCCGAAGAGAAAGTCCTTGATCGAACTGAAAACACCCATTGTGAAGCTCCTGGAATCTAAAGCCCCCGCTGCACAATTACTCGCGCAGTTCACCATAAAATTGCGATAGCTACTTGCCGTGCAGACGGTGATGAAACTTCGGCAGAGTCTTACTGGCCATCCGGTCAGCCATTTCGCGCACGCGACTTTCGGCTGTAGTGATCATGTCGGGGATCAGCCCGGCTTCGGGCAGGTTCTTCCAGTACTTCTTCGGCATATGGGTCTGCATCGACTTCACCTTCAACCGCGCCGGATTGAAGATATTGGCGAAGTAGGTCCGCCACAAATCGTCCGTCTCGTCATTAAGGTCCGGGCGTGCGGCGGGTTCATCGTCAACGCGCAAATGTTCGCCGTCCCACGACGCCGAGCCCTTCGGCGTGGCGGTCACCCAGTCCATGTCGCCGAAACGTCGTTGGAAGAAAGGCGCGGTGCGGTGGACGATATGGTGGTCGGGCTCAAACCACGCAACAAAGGCGCGGCGCGAGGTGTCGGACGGCACTTCCTTGAAGCGAACAAAGGCGGTCATCTTGTGCGCGTCGCGATGGACGGATTTGACCATCATGCGGGCGCGTGACACGTCCGGGTCCGAGGGGATTTCCAGCAGGGCTTTTTCGGTTTGCAGGCGCCACAGCAGGCGGTAGGCGAGAGCGAAGCGAGCAGGATCGCTGTGGCAGATCAGTTGGTCAGCCACATCGATAAAGGCGGGTGGTACGGTTGCTTTGTTGGCTCCGCCCACCATCTGCTGAGGCCGGTCCCGCTCGCGGGCGAAAACTGTACTTTCGCCTCGCTCGCCCCCACTTGGTAGAGAGGGCGAAGAAAACAAGTCATCCGCGCTTCGTTCCGTTATCCATTCGATATCGCGAGGTGCAATCCCCTGCTTCAGTAGATCGCGGGCGGCATCGCGCCACTCGGCAAAGTCGCCGCGGCCGCGGAGGACGATTTTCATAGCAGTTCCAGTTGCTGCGGCTTGGGCATCATCATCTCGCGCAAGTCGCTGCGGTCGATCAGCTTGACCGGCGTCCAGGCGTGCGCGGTAACAAACGGCTGGACCTTCCTAACCGACACTTTCAACCGTTTCAGGTCATCGAGACCCAGCCGCTTGTGGGCCCGGCCGGCCAGGATAGCATCGACGGTCTTGACGCCAAGGCCCGGCACGCGCAGCAAAAGCTCCCGGTCGGCGGCATTGATATCGACGGGAAAGCGGTCGCGGTTGGCGAGCGCCCATGACAACTTCGGGTCGATGGTCAGGTCGAGCATGCCATCCGGCCGCGCGGCGGTGATCTCACCAATGCCAAAGCCATAGAAGCGATAAAGCCAGTCGGCCTGGTAGAGCCGGTGTTCGCGCATCAGGGGCGGCTTGATCAGGGGCAGGGTTTTCGACGCATCGGGGATGGGGCTGAAGGCCGAATAGTAGACCCGGCGCAGGGCATAGCTGCCATAGAGATTGGCGCTGGTGCCTAAGATGGTCGCATCGCTGGCCTGATCGGCGCCGACGATCATCTGGGTGCTCTGGCCCGCCGGCACGAAGGTCTTGCGCCGTTTGGTGTAGGTCAGCTCCGACGCCGCATCGATCTTGCCTTTTAGGTCGCCCATGGAGCGGCGGATATTGGCGGGGTGCTTCTGCGGCGCGAAGGCTTCGACCCCGGCGTCGGTCGGCAATTCGATATTGATCGACAGGCGATCAGCATAGAGGCCGGCCTCTTCGATCAGGGCGGCGGAGGCTTCGGGGATGGTCTTGAGATGGATATAGCCGCGAAAGCCATGCGTCACGCGCAGGTCGCGCGCGATCCGCACCATCTGTTCCATCGTGTAGTCGGAGTTTCGGATGATGCCCGACGACAGGAACAGGCCTTCGATATAGTTACGCCGATAGAATTCCAGCGTCAGCCAGACGACTTCCTGCGGCGTAAAGCGGGCGCGTTCGACATTACTGGATGACCGGTTGATACAGTAAGCGCAGTCATAGATGCAGAAGTTGGTCATCAGGATCTTTAGCAGCGATATGCACCGTCCGTC
>CAMLPZ010000310.1 GCA_946482045.1 uncultured Asticcacaulis sp. | reverse complement strand
TCGCCGCTCTTGCTGGCGCTCGAAGCCGTAACCGAAGCCACGACCGTTTCGCCCTTCAGGACCGGGGTCACGTCCGACGGCAGCTTCAGATCGGAGATGTGGATCGACTGGCCGATTTCGTAGCCGGTCAGGTCGACGATGACATCTTCGGGGATGTGGTCGGCCGGAACCTGGATTTCCAGGTCGTGGATGGCGATGTTCAGAGCGCCGCCCTTCTTCAGGCCCGGCGACGCTTCCTGGTTCTTGAAGTGCACCGGCACGGCGATCTTGATCTTGGCGTGTTCGTCGACGCGCAGCAGGTCGAAGTGGGTCGGCACGTCCGTGACCGGGTGGAAGTCGATCGACTTCACGATGACCTTTTGGGTCTCGGTGCCGTACTTCAGCGTGACCAGGTGACCAGCCAGCTTGCCGGTGTACAGCGACTTGCGGAACTCATTCAGGCTGGTCGCGATCGGCACAGGACCGAGATTGCCACCATACAGAATGCCAGGGATCTTGCCGGCGTTGCGAGCTTCACGAGCGCCACCGGTGCCGGTGCGTTCACGCACCTCGACGTCCAAAACGATATCGACCATAACCTAAAACCTCAATAGAAATACGCCGGTACCACAATTGGCCCGGCGGTCCGAATTTCTGGAGGCCGCCTCGATACACGACAAAGCCTGGATACGCAAGCTGGCAAAGAAAAATGGGCCGAAGATCATCTCCGGCCCATTTTTTTAGCTCAAGCGCCGCATCGCTCGTCGCAGAGTGCTCAAGAAGCGAAGCGTTAGCACGCTTCTATGAGCTCCGGCGACCGGTCGGGCTTGCCAGGTTGCGGCAAACGCAACCTGGAACATGGTGGGCTGACTAGGTGGCCTTTTTCTTGGCTGCGGCCTTCTTGGCAGGCGCGGCCTTCTTCTTGCTGCTCTTCTTGACGGGTTTCTTGTTCATGTCGGCATAGGACACGGCGTTGGCATGCGATGCAGATACCGTGCCGTCGTCATTGAAACCGATGCGCTTGACCGGCGCGAAGCTGAGCGCATTGCTGGACATCTTGCCGAGGCACTGGCCGGTATCCATCAGGATATGCTGACCGAGGCAGAATATATCTTCATAGTAAGGCTTGGACACGGCCAGGCACTGATAGAGGTTGAGCTTGGACATATCGAAGCACTTTTCTCCGATGTCATCATCAAGCAGGGCGATGACGGCGTCGGAGCGCGCTTCGCCCCCTTCACCCAGGATGGCCAGCGCCGCGATGGTCAGCGAGCGGTTGACCGCGTTGGTATAGGGGGTGTTGAAAAGGTCAGGACGGCCAAAATCGACCGCCGGTTCCATGGACGGCGTCGCCGGCATCATCGACTGGCTGACCTGAGTCGCGGCGGGATTGCCGGCGCTGTCGGCGGGCGCCGGAGCGGCATTGAGCGTGGCGTCGCCGGTGGCGGCTCCCGTGGTCGCCCGCGTCGTCAGGCCTGAACCGCTGAGGGCGGCGGCCAGCAGGCGCGAGCTTTCATCGCTGCGCACGCTCTTCAGGGTAACCGAGTTCTGCTTGGCAAGGGCCAGGCGCTCTTCGCGGCCGGTCACGAACTCCTTGGACCACTTCTGGCGCTGGATGTCATAGGCGGCCTGCTTGACGCCGGACCCGGCCTTGTAGACCGACTGCCCGTCGCTGGACAAGGCCAGAATGATGCGGCGGGCGGCAACATCGGCTGCCGGAAGACCTGCGGCGTAGGAAGGATCGCTCAGCAGTTTGGAGGTCATTTCGGCGCGGGCATTGGCGTCGGCGGCATAGGCGCGCAAGGCAGCACGAAAGCTGGGTTCCTGCATAGCGGCAATGGCGCCATAGGCGACGGCGCCGCGCGCAAGTTGCTCAGGCTCGTAAGCCGAGGCTACCCGCAACTTGGCCTGAACGTCATTACCATCGGGGAAGATGGCGTTAACCGAACGGGCCTGCTGGATATAGTCGACATAGGTCGCAGCGGCGTCCGAGACGCCCGACGCCAGGGCCACCGGAGGACCGGCGGGCGCCGGCGGCGGAGGCGGCGGAGGTGGGGGCGCATCCGTCGCGCAACTCGCAAGGCTGAGGGCGAGCAGACTGATGGCAAGACCCTTCGCGACCGTGAACTTCATAAACGCAACTCCCTGAAACTGTATCGAGGTGGGGACCTGGATGGTGGCACGGCGCGCACTGGCGCCATACAAGGCGGCGCGACCGCGCCGGGAAAATTGTGGCAGACTCAAACGCGACAAAGCGCCGAAATTAAGGCTATTGACCTTCTCCAGCGCTCTAAATCAGCACGTCCAGAAAGAACACGCAATAAGTTTACAAGATGGAAAAGCCGCTATTTTTACAAGCGCCATATCACGCCGTATTAATCAAAAAGTTTTGATACCGATTCTTCGTTGGAAATGCGGCGGATGGCTTCGCCGATCAGGGGGGCAACGCCAACCAGGCGGATCTTGGGATTTTGGCGGATAGCCTCGGTGGCCTCGATCGAATCCGTAATGACCAACTCGGTCAGGACGGAATTGGCAACGCGTTCCAGCGCCGGGCCTGACAGCACGCCGTGGCTGACATAGGCCGAAACCGAGCGGGCGCCGCGTTCCATCAGCGCCTGGGCGGCATGGCATAGCGTACCGGCGGAGTCGACAATGTCGTCGAACAAGATGCAGCGGCGGTCCGTGACGTCGCCGATGATGTTCATGACCTCGGACTCACCCGGGCGCGGCCGGCGCTTGTCGACGATGGCCAGGTCGACATTGAGGCGGTCGGCCAGCGCGCGCGCGCGCACCACGCCGCCCACGTCGGGCGACACGATCATCAGCTCATGCGGATCGGAATAGTTCGACTTGATGTCCTTGGCCATGAAGGGAATGGCAACCAGGTTATCGGTCGGAATGTCGAAGAAGCCCTGAATCTGGCCGGCGTGCAGGTCCATGGTCAGGACGCGGTGGGCGCCAGCGCGGGTGATCAGGTTGGCGACCAACTTGGCCGAAATGGGGGTGCGGCCGCCGGTCTTGCGGTCCTGGCGGGCATAGCCGAAATAGGGGATGACCGCCGTGATCCGCTTGGCCGAGGCGCGGGTCAGTGCGTCGATGCAGATCAGCAGTTCCATCAGGTTGTCGTTGGCCGGGTAGCTGGTCGACTGGATGACGAAGACGTCCTCGCCGCGCACATTCTCGTCGATCGTCACGAAGATTTCGTTGTCGAGGAAGCGTTGGACGCGAGCCTTGGTCAGCGGCATGTCCAGATAATCGCCTATGGCCTGACCGAGCGTGCGGTTGGAATTGGCGGCGAGCAGCTTCATTTTACTAAATCCCTAGAGCTTCCAAACCGATAGGTTTGGCAAGGGCGACGCCCGCCCGAGCTTATGCGAGGAGCCCGCGCGGCTCTTGAGCGCATAAAGCCCGGCTTTTAGCAGCCAAGGCTACAGGTTCAAGGTTAAATTGTCATAGGATTGAGAAAATCAGGCGACTGAGAATTTCACGCCCTGAGCATGATGCACGAAATCAGCCGCCCATAATCCGGTTCTCCGTTGAGGAAGGCACGGCGGTTGGAGAAGAAAAGCGACGCATCGGCGCGCGTGTCGTGGCCGGTTGTGGCTGCCAGCAGGACGCCGGCGCGCCTGACGCGCATCAGGCAGTAGCCCGGCAGGTCGAACATGCGCTTGTCAGGCGACGCCCCCGGAATGAAGAAGGCCGGGCTGTCGGGATCGGCATTCGCGAAAGTCTCGGCATAGTCAGCGCCGACCTCGTAGGACGCCTGCGCGATGCACGGGCCTATGACGCAGCGGATTTCGTTGAGCTTGGCACCTTTACTTTGCATCAAATCGAGCGTGGCTTCGATCATGCCACTGAGCGCGCCCTTCCAGCCGGCATGGCATGAGCCGATGACGCGGTTTTGCGGGTCGGCGAAGAGCAGCGGCGAGCAGTCGGCGGACAGGGCAGAAAGGATCAGGCCGGGCGTTGTGGTGACCAGGCCATCGGCTTCAGGACGATCCTCGGTCCACGGACCCGTGACCTCGCGCGCGATATTGGAATGGACCTGGTAGAGGCTGAGCAGGTGATCGGACGGACGGTCAAAGGCGGCCGCTACGCGCCGGCGGTTTTCATTGACCGCGTCGGGATCGTCTTTTGAGCCCAGACCGATGTTGAGGCTATCGTGGATGCCGGTCGAGACCCCGCCGCGTCGCGTGAAGAAGCCATGCTGGATGCCCGGCAGGTCGAGGAGGGGGTGGAGAATGCGCGGGGGCAGAATCAATTGGGCACCTGTCAAAGGCCCCCACCACCAACGCGCCTGGGCGCGTCGGTCCCCCTCCCCACGAGTGGGGAGGTATAAATTAAGGGAGCGCGTGGATGTTTTAGGAGGCTGTGCCTGAAGCTTCAAGTCCGATCAGCGGAATTGACGAAGGATAAGCGAAGGCCAGGACCTTGAACAGTTCGCCCATCTGGTTGGAAGCGACAAGGCGGTCGTATTGCCGCTGGAGTTTGTCGGCTTGCGCCGGGTTAGCGGCTTTCAGCGCGTCCAGTCGAGCGTCGATCCCCATTCGCTTAAGGAACGCAGCCTGTGTAGTGATGGCGGAGATCGCAAGGCCGGCCCGGGCGGCCGTGGAGGCAACTATGGGGAAGTCGGCCCAGACCGTCAGGTCGTGTTCCCCTGGTGCTTCG
>CAMLPZ010000309.1 GCA_946482045.1 uncultured Asticcacaulis sp. | reverse complement strand
CCGGTCAGCTTTATGGGCAAGATCAAGACGACCTTGCAACTGGTCGCGTTGGGCGCGCTTCTGGTCACCGAAAGCTGGTCGGCCTTCGACCTGCCGCCCGATTTCTATGACGACGCCTTCGTGGTCTCCAACCTGGCCCTGCTGGTCGCCGCCATCGTATCGCTATGGTCGGGGTTGGCTTATTTTTTCGCGGCGCGCAAATCGCTTTGAGCTAAGCCTCTATAATCGTTCGATTTCGAACATTTTAAGCATGGCTTTTTAGCACCACGTAAAAAGTCCATACTTGGTTACGCCGATTTAATTAGACCTTTGCGATAAAGTCGCAGATGTTACCGGCCATACTTAAGCGCCTCTCTAAGTGGTATTATGTCCCTAGCCCTATCCACCCTGCTCTATGAATGGCGGCGGTATCTCGCTGCCGTTATCGCCCTGGCTTGCGCCGGCCTTCTGGTGCTGGCCATGACCGGCATGTTCATGGGCATGGCCAAGTCCTTCACGGCCACAGTCGACAAGTCGCCGGCGCACCTCATCGTGCTGCCGCCACAAGCTGATGGCATTTTCGGCGATAGCGGCCAGCCGCGCCGCATGATCCCGCTGGTTTACCAGCACCCGGAAGTCTCCGAAGTGCAGCCGATGATCATGAATTTTGCCTTCTGGACGAACTTCCCCAAAGAGGGCCAGCCGCCCAAGGGCGACGGCGTCCGCGTCGTGGTCGTCGATCCGGTCAAAGGCTCAACGACCCTGCCCACCGACTTTTCGGATGAAGTCATCGAGGCGCTTCAGGAGCCCTATGCGGTTATTCTCGACCGCTCGAGCCTGGGTAAGCTTGGGGTTCAGGTCGGCGACAAGGCCAAGATGAATGGGCGCACCGTGACGGTTGCCGGTGTCGTCGATGGCTATCCCAACATGTTCAATACCCAGGTCTTCACCTCCTTCCAGACCGCCAAGCTGATCTACGTCTATGATGACGGTCCCCGTATCGGACCGCTGCTGGTCAAGTTGCGCGATCCCAGCCGCGCCAAGCAAGTCGCGGCGGAACTGACCGCAATTGGCAATGGCCAGTTCAAGGCCTGGACCCGGGAGCAACTGTCCGCCAGTTCGCAGCGTGGCATCCTGAAAGAAGGTGGCATCGCCATCATGATCGGGTTCATGACCTTTGTGGGTATCGGCATTGGCATCATCATCACCTGGCAGACCCTGCAGGGCGCCATCATGGCCAATATCAAGGAGTTCGCTTCTCTGCGTGCCCTTGGCGTGTCGATGGGGTCGTTGCGGCTGATCATCATGGAGCTCAGCTTCTGGGTCGGTATCGCCGGTCTCGGCCTGACGGCCCTTCTGGTCCTGGGCGTCGGCGCCCTGGCGAAGTGGGGCGGGGTGCCCATGGACTTCCCGCTATTCGTCGATATCCCTGTCGGCATCATGCTTATGCTCATCGCCATCGTGTCGGGTCTGATTTCGCTCGGCGTCCTTAAGAAAAGCCAGCCCGCGGACCTCCTCAGATGACAGCCAAACTCGCACTGGATGCCAAGGGCCTGTCCAAGGGCTACAAGATTGGCAAGCTCAAGCAGCAGGTCCTCAAGGGCGTCGATTTCAACGCCTGGCACGGCCAGGTCACCATGGTCATGGGGCCGTCCGGCTCCGGCAAGTCGACCCTGATCGCCGCGCTGTCCGGCCTGATGAAGCCCGACGAAGGCGAAGTTATCGCACTTGGCGAGTCGCTGTGGAAGAAGAAGCGCGGCAAGATCGACAAGTTCCGTCTCGACCACTGCGGCTTCATCTTCCAGGGTTTCAACCTGTTCCCTGCGCTGAATGCGACTGAACAGGTCGAGCAGGTCCTGAAGTACTGCAAGGTCCCCAAGGCCGAATCGCACAGGCGCGCCAAGGAAGTGCTGGAGTCGGTCGGCCTAGGCCATCGTCTGAAGCAATACCCGGCCGAACTGTCGGGTGGTGAAAAACAACGTGTCGCCATCGCCCGCGCATTAGCCAAGGAACCGCAACTTCTGTTCGCCGATGAGCCAACCTCGGCGCTCGATTCGGTCAGTGGCCAGGTCTGTATCAAGCTGCTGCACCAGGCGGCCAAGGAACGCGGCGCCGCAGTGGTCGTCGTGACCCATGACCCGCGTCTCGAAGCCTACGCCGATCGCGTCATTCACATGGAAGACGGCCACATACTGTCGGATACGATGGTCAACCAGCCGGCCGAATAAGAACATGCAAGAGAAAACCCAGATGTCCCGCAAATTCGTCTCAAATACCGCCGTTGCCGTTCTGGCCCTTGCCTTGGCCGGTGTCTCACTTACCGCCTGCCAGCAGCCGGCCGCGCCCGGCGGCAAGCCCGGCGATCCCAAGGCTCAGGTCAAGGCACCGCCGTCGCCTTATGCCGCTATCGCCGCCGGCAAGATCGATGTCGAAGGCGGGGTGATCGAGGTCGCCGCCCGCCGTCCCGGCATCGTCGCCGAGGTCTACGTCCAGGAAGGCGACATGGTCACCAAGGGCCAGATCCTGGCCAAGCAGGAAGACCGCGACACGCTCTTGGCGGTCGCCAGCGCCCGCGCCAGCGTCAGTCAGGCGCAAAGCCAGCTGGCTCTCACCCGGGTCACCATCAACACGGCGCAACGCGAATATGAACGCCTAAGCAAGTTGGCGCCGTCAAACTTCGTCGCCCAGCAGAAACTCGACCAGGCGCGCGACGCCATCGAGACCGCCCGCGCAACGCTTGGAACTCAGGAGGCCGCGGTTGCCACGGCGCGAGCCCAACTGGCCCAGGCTGAATACAATCAGGAACTGACGACGATCCGGGCGCCGATGGATGGCAAGATCATCCGCCGCTATGCCCAGCCGGGCATGGGTGCCTCGACGCTGAACGTGTCGAACATGTTCGACCTGGAACCGTCCATCCCGCACATCGTCCGTTCGGAAATCGTCGAAAGCGCCATCCCGTCGGTCACGGTCGGCCAGGAGGTCGAGATCATCCCTGAAGCCGACCCTTCCAAGATGTATGTCGGCAAGGTCATCCGCATCGCGGCCACCTTCGGTGCGCGCAAGTTGAAATCCGACGGCGGCAACGAAGCCAGCGACGAACGCGTCGTCGAGGTCGTGGTTTCGGCCGACAACACGCCCTTCCTGATCGGTCAGCGCGTCTTGGTGAAGTTCATGAAGCCGGGTGAGAAGGCGGGCATCAAGCGCGAAGCGCCGAAGCCGCCCGAAAAGAAATAACACGAAGAGATAAGAGTAAGACGTGCGATCCCCTCGCGGCTTGGCCGCGAGGGGATATTATTAATCCGTACGTGATATGAAGACGGCGTGAAAGCTGCAAGCCTATCGCAAACACCTGCCGCTAATCTGTCGTCGGCCCGTCTGGGTGTCGCCAGTCTCGACGTGCTGCGTTTTGCTGCGGCTGCGTTTATTCTTATATACCATTACGGCATGAACGCGCCGGTCAAGCTGGAGTACATCCTACCCGTGTTGGGAAGGGGATGGCTGGCGACGGACTTTTTCCTCATGCTGTCGGGTTATGTCCTGTCACGCGCTTACGCTGACCGCCTGGCCGCCGGCGGCCTTCATCCGGCCCGGTTCTTTGCGCGGCGTTTTTTTCGGCTATGGCCGCCGCACTTGGTCGTGCTGCTCGCGTTCGGCGTTTTCGTAGTAGGTTGCTCCCTGGCCGGATTTCCAGCCGGCCATGCCGAACATTACAGCCTGATCGCTTTCGTTGCCCAGGCATTCCTGCTGCACGGTTGGGGAATGTTCGACGGTCCGGTGTGGAATGTGCCGACCTGGACCCTTTCTGCCTTGCTCGTCTGCTACGCCCTCTACAGCCTGTATGCGAGGTTCCTTCATAAGCTCAGCCGCCCGGCCTTGGTGGCTATCGCCGTCGTCATCGTGATCAGCGCGCATCTGGCCGCCGTTGTCGTGGCGCATCGTGCGCTGGCGGACCTGCCCTATGCATGGGGACTGCTGCGTGCGGTCCCGCTGTTCCTCGCTGGCAACCTGATCGAGCATGCGACGCGCGGCTGGCGGATCGCGCCGTGGGCCTTTTGGATCGGCCTGGTGGCGTGCGTCCTATCAGTCGTGCTCATCCAGCAGGTGCCACGCAGCTTCGTGACGGATGCGGTAGGGCTGGCGGCGCTCGCGACGCTGATCGTCCTGTCGGGTTCCGTCGCTTTTGCGGAAACGCCGCTGTCGCACCAACTGGGACGCGTATCCTTCTCCCTGTTCCTGACTCATTCACTGGTGGGCGCAATATGGTTTGGGCTAAGTCCCCGACTGATCAACCTGCTCCACATGCCCGTTATCATGCAGTGGCTCTTGTGGGGAGCGGGTATCGCCACCGCCGTGACGGTTGCCTTCCTGTTCGAGGCGCTTATCGACCGTCCGCTCAGCCGGCATATGTCCAGGTTAAGTTTTGTTCGCGGCGAAGGCTAGACTGGATCCAAATCCCAAGTCGTTCTGGAGCGATATAAGGCGAAAAGCATAAACGGCTTTCCCCTTGCATAGCGCGGCCAAACTAAAACTTAGGTGGGTATGATGCTTTCACTTAAAATCATTTCGATCTAAGTGCTTGGTTGTTGGGTAGTGTAACCATTGGCTGCCAATGCCGCCGCCAGGGTGCAAGCTGAGCTTTATAAAAACTAGAGTATCCGTTATGATCAAGCGGAAGATTTGATCCAGCATCGGTCAGCCTT